>JAEYSQ010000116.1 GCA_023434465.1 Actinomycetes bacterium | reverse complement strand
CGCCGAAGTCGTCTCAGCTGACGCCGAGGGCATGATCGCCGAAGGTCAGGCCCTGCGCCAGCTGCACGAGCACGTGACGGTGAAGGTGCCGTTCGGTCCCGAAGGACTCAAAGCCACCAAGGCACTGACCGACGACGGAGCGATGGTCAACATGACCCTCGTCTTTTCGCCGAACCAGGCGCTGCTTGCCGCGTCGGCGGGGGCCACCTTCGTTTCCTGCTTCATGGGCAGGCTCGACGACATCTCGGTCGATTCGGCCAAGGTGGTGGAGGAGATCGTTGACGTGCTTCATTCGCGTGACCTCGAGTCGAAGGTGCTTGCGGCTTCGATCCGTCACCCGGAGCACATGGTCACCGCCGCCTCGCTCGGCTGTGAGATCGCCACCGTTCCGGCCAAGGTCTTCCACCAGATGCTCAATCATCCGCTGACCACGGAGGGCGCCGCCAAGTTCGAAGAGGACTGGAAGAGCCGACCCGAGTTCGGCGAGTGGCTGGGCGGCCTGGTTGCCGCCAACAAGGGCTGAGATGTCCGATCTGAAATCGAAGAGCCTGGCCGAGCTCCACGAGCTTGCCGGAAAAGCCGGGATCAAAAAGTTCCGCTTGCTGAGACGTGAAGAACTGATTGAGAAGCTCGACGATGCTGACGGTTCCGGTAGCAACGTAGGCAACGGCGCGAACGGCGCGGGCGAATCCGACGGTGGATCCCGCAGCCGCCGCGGTGGGCGCGAACGGGGCCGGAAGGGGGACCGCGAGCGCCGGGCGCCCCGCGAGCGGCGCAGCGGCCGGGACGACCGGGACGGTGCCCGCGCGAAGAATGGTCGCGACAGCGAGGAAAAGAGCGATCGTGACTCCAGGCCCGCCGAATCCGAGGCCGAACCGGAACTGAGGGAGATCACCGGGATGCTCGACGTGCTGCCCCGCGGCAGCGGAATCATCCGATCCGATGACGCTCCGGCCGCCGGAATCTACGTTTCTCCTGCCCAGATCCGCCGTTGTGAACTGCGCTCCGGGGACGAAGTCAGCGGTCCGGTTCGACCGGCCCGTCGTGGCGAGCGTCGCCCTTCCCTGGTCCGGGTCGAGAAAGTAAACGGAGAGCCGCCGGTCGACGAGCGCTCTCCCCGCTTCGAGAGCCTGACTCCGGTCATGCCGCACCGGCCGATCCCGTTGAGTGGCGAGACAGATGACATTCTCGCCCGCGCGGTCGACCTTCTCGCTCCGCTGGCCTTCGGTCAGCGGGTGCTGGTCGAGGCCCAGCCCCGGTCGGGCCGGACCAGTTTCCTTCGTTCTCTGGCGAAGGCGATAGATCGCGGTACCGGTGACGACGTCGAGATCATCGTGCTGCTGGTCGACGAGCGCCCGGAAGAAGTGACCGCGTGGAGCCGCGAAGTTCCCGAGGTGGAAATCGCGGCGGCACCCGCCGACCTCGGTGCCCACGAGCAGGTTCGCACGGCGGAACGGATTTTGGCCAAGGTGAAGCGCCAGGCTGAAGCTGGCATCGACGTGGTGATCATCGTTGATTCGTTGACCCGTCTCGGCAGCGCTTACGGCGACCCGGGAGCGATCAAGCCTTTCTTCGGAGCGGGCCGCGAACTGGAAGAGGACGGTGCAGGTTCGGTGACCGTGATCGGTACCGCGCTCTGGGGCTCACCCGGCGATCAGGACGTGATGGACGCGGTTCACACCACCGAGAATGCGACCATTCGCCTCGATGCCGGTCTCGCCGCGGCCGGAGTGAAGCCCTCGCTCGACGTCACTTGCTGCGGGGTTTCCGGTCAGGAAGCGCTGCTAGACGAGAATCAGCTCGACGCATTGCGTCGCCTGCGGGCAGAACTCAAGGACATGGAACCGGTTCCGGCCGCGAACCGTATGGCCGAGCTCATCAAGGGCTCGTCGGACAACGAAACCCTGCTGAAGAACGTCTAACAGAGCCCCTCCCAACCATCGTTTTGTGTGAATGGGAGGGGCGGGTTAGATATGGAGGGCGGGTCTGACCCCGCCCGACTTGCAGGTGCTAGCGGCGGAAGGCGACGCGGCGCCAGCTCGGCTCTTTGGCGAGCTCGATCATCTCGGGCCCCCGTTCGGGCTGGATGTAACCGAAAGTCTGGCGGGTCTCATCGAAGGCGATGTCGAGTTCGCCTTCCTTGACCCGCTGGTCGAGCCAGGCCCCGCGGAAAACGAGCCGGCGCAACCAGTGAACGAAGCTCTGGTTGCCCGGCCCGGTCAGGTCCTCCCAGTGATGGGTGACGTGAACCCCGAGCTCGGAGCTGGGTTCCTCGATCTCGCCCGAGACGGCCAGGTGGAGCAGATCGTTTAGCTCGGCGAAGGTCAGTCCGGGGGTGACGAAACCAAGCCGCACTGCGGCCTGTTCGACTCTCTGGCTGAAGTCCCGTTCATTGAACGAGAATCTCAGATTGCCGTACTCGAGCACATAGTCAGTGCCCGACTCGTAGTTTCCTCGAAGGGTCTTTTTGCGTTCCACGGTTGAAGCCTTGAGCGCCCGCGGCATGGTCCTTGGGCACCCGGGCATCATGCCTTGAGGCTGCCTTTATCGACTTCGCGGGCTCGCCCCTGAACGGGCGGTTGCACCCCGAAAGACTCGTTGCAGAGCCGGGCGGAGGCGACGGGGGAGAGTTTGGTGTGCCCGTTGCTTAGTGGGGCATGGCGATCGGCCCTGACATATCGGCTCCGGCGAGGAGGTTCCGGCGACTTCGCTCAAGGCGGGTTCACGGTTTCGAGGTGAAGGTCGCCAACGATCCTCTTTCCCGGTTGCTCGGCCTGGCTTTGATCGACCGGCACCGGGCTCCGGAGGGTCTCTTGATCCCGCGCTGCCGGTCGGTCCACACCTATGGCATGCGCTTTCCGCTTGATCTGCTTTTTCTCGGCGTGGACTTCGAGCCGTTGATCGCGGTGCGCGAAGTCGGCCCCGGTCATCGGGTGCGGGTGCCGGAAGCGCGCTCGGTACTCGAGTTGCCCTCGGACTGGGACGTCGAAAGGTGGGACGAGCGTGTGGAGAGTACGGAGGGGAAGTGCTGATGCTTCCGGCCGCCCAGCAAACGGCGCGAATCGTGGGCTGCGAGGACGACAAGGCGACCCTGGAGCTGCTTTGCGATCACCTGACTGCCGACAGCTTCGGGGCTCTGGCCGCCCCGACGGCCGCTGACGCGATGCGGCTCTGCGCCTACAACGAACCGGATCTGTTGCTGCTCGATCTAGGTTTGCCCGATGCGGCCGGGCTCGACCTGCTGCGCGAGGTACGCAACCCGGACCGCTCGGTCAACAGGATCGATCCTGGCCTGGGCGTGATCATCGTCAGTGGCCGCTCGACCGAAAGGGACCGGGTCCGCGGACTCGGTGAGGGTGCCGACGATTACGTTCAGAAGCCGTTCTCATACGGGGAGCTCCTGGCCAGAATCAACTCGGTTCTGCGGCGACGGAGGAGAAGCCACGCGTTGGTTCAGGTCGGCGAGATCGAGATCAACGACATTGAACACACGGTCCGGGTCGCAGGCCGCTACCTTCGCCTGTCGATGAAGGAGTACGCGCTGCTGAAGGTGCTGGCGAACGAACCTTCGCGGGTTTTCTCCAAGGAGGAGCTGCTTCAGGAGGTCTGGGGGTACCGCTCGATGGGGCACACCCGCACGCTGGAGGCACACTGCAGCAGGCTTCGCAAGAAGCTCGACCCGAAGCACGGTCGGTACGTGGTCAATTGCTGGGGCGTCGGTTACAGGCTGGTGGGACCGTGAATTCCGACTTGTTCAGTTTTCTGCCCCTTCTCGCAGCGCTCCTGGTGATCGCCGCCCGGGAAGCATGGCTCGCTCACCGACGCAGCCTGGTCAACCGGGCGCTCCACGAAGCGAGGCGACCCCTCCAGGCGATTGCGCTTTCGCTCCCGGCGGGTCCCGGACGATTGACTCCGGCGCTTCCCGTGTGGCAGGCGATCCGCGCCCTCGGCGAAGTCGACCGCCAGGTCAACGGAGGCCCGCCCGAGCGAGTCAGGCTTGAGCCGATCGCCTGCCGTTTGATGACCGAGGCCTGCGTCCGTCGCTGGCAGTCCCGGGCCCGCATGGCCGGGGGAGGGATCGAGTTGCGCTGGACCGGGCCGGAGGCTCTGGTCACCGGGGATCCGGCCGTGCTTTCCTCGGCGATCGAGAACCTGATCGTGAACGCGATCGAACACGGAGGCCCGCGAATCGTGGTGCGTGCCGTCGTCGTGGGGCAGCGACTGCGGATCGAGGTGACCGACAACGGCAAAGAGCACCGGACGGCGGAACGAACCGGAAGCACTCCGGCCGAGGTGCTCGCCCGGTTGCGGGGAACCGACCGGCACGGTCACGGTCTGGCCGTGGTTCGAGGTGCGGCCCGGGAACATGAGGGCCGGTTCGATCTCGACCTGGGACGGGAAGGCTCGACGGCCACCCTGGTGCTGCCCTGCTTGACCCGGGTTACGGCGTCCGCCGATGGTCTGGTCGGGATCGAGACCTGAACGGAATGCTATGAACCGCCGGCGCCGCGCGATCCTGTTGCTTCTGGCCGCGGCCGGAGCGGGACTCCTGGCCGTCACCCTGGTCGGCGGCTACTCGTCCTCGGTCGCACAAAGCTACGGGGAGATGCGGCCGGTCGTGGTGCTGACCCGCGGACTGGCGCCAGGACAGGTGATCTCACCTCGGGTCGCCGCCGCAAGCTTTGAGATCCGGCAGGTGCCGCTCCGCTTTCTGCCGGCTGCGGTGCTCGCCGACCCGGCGCAAGCGATTGGACTAGAAGCCGTGGCTCCCTTGCCGGCCGGCAGCTACCTGAGCGGGCCTGGTCTGAGGCCTCCGGGCAGCGACAAACCAAAGGCTCCGGCTGCGGGCCGGGGGCGCCATGCGGTCGAGCTCTCGGTTTCGGGGGCGGGAGCGTTGACCGGGGCCGGACGAGTCGACGTGCTGGTCACCACCGACAATGATCGTGGCGGTGGCGAGACCGTCGTGGCGGCGCGGCGCGTGCCGCTGATATCGATCGGACGCAGCGGTCAGAGCGAGACAGGTCCGGGCCTGACCGAAGTTACGCTCGGCCTGACTCGAAGCCAGGCGATCCGGCTGGTCGACGCCCAGACCTTCGCCCGCCGCATCACGGTGCTACCACCCTCCGGAGGCTGAATTGGACGCCCGGAGCAGACTGGCAGCGGAGATCCGGAGCGGCCTCGTCGAGCGCCGCCGGACCGGCGCGGGTTCCCAGGAAGAGGGAATCGAATCAGCGATCCGCGGGGCGGTGGAGCAGCGGGCGGCGATGCTTTCGGCCGAGGCGCGCGAGGAACTGGTCGAGAGGATCCTGCGGGAGGCCTCCGGTCTCGGACCGCTCGAGATCCTGCTCGAGGACAGCTCGGTCGAAGAGGTGATGGTCAACGGACCAGACCTCGTGTACGTCGAGCGCGGCGGAAGGATCGAACCGGCCGGAGTGAAATTCGAGGACGAAGAGCAACTCCGCAACACGATTGAACGGATCCTGGCCCCGCTCGGCCGGCGGGTCGACGAGCTCAGCCCGATGGCTGACGCCCGGTTGCCGGATGGTTCCCGGGTGAACGTCGTGATCCCGCCACTTGCCGTGGACGGTCCGGCGGTCTCGATCCGCCGCTTTCCCGGCGATCGCCCGACGATCGGTGATCTGGTCGCCTGGGGGTCGCTCACCGGTGCGCAAGCCGACAGGCTTGAAAGCGAGGTCGCGGCCCGGAAAAGCATCCTGATCAGTGGCGGAACCGGTTCCGGCAAGACGACCCTGCTCAACGCGCTCTCCGGATTGATCGAGGACGGCGAGCGGATCGTGACGATCGAGGATGCGGCCGAGCTTTGTCTCGCCCAGTCTCATGTGGTCCGACTCGAATCCCGCCCGCCGAGCATCGAGGGCCGGGGCGAGGTGACGATTCGTGACCTGCTGCGAAACGCGCTGCGGATGCGGCCAGACCGGATCCTGATCGGAGAGGTGCGCGGTCCGGAGGCGCTGGACCTGCTGACCGCGCTCAACACCGGCCACGACGGAGCGCTGTCGACGGTTCACGCCAGTTCCGCCACCGACGCTCTGGCCCGGATCGAGGTGCTGGCGCTGATGGCTGATGTCGGGCTGCCGCTCAACGTGATCGGAGCCCAGCTCCGGCGCGGCATCGACCTGGTGGTGCACATCTCGCGCTCCGAAGACGGGAGTCGCAAAGTGACCGGAATCGAAGAGGTAGGAGAGTGAGCGGGTCCGGGGTCGCAGCCCTGCTGGCCGGCCTGGCCGCCGCACTCGCTGTCGCCGCCGTGTGGGAAGCGATGGGTCTCGGGCGGCGCGATCTCACAAACGACGTTCAAGGCCAAGGTCGCGGTGATTCCGGTCTCCGCACCTGGTTGACCGCCACCATCGAGCCGCTGCGCCGGGCTCGCCGCGAGGGTTACCTGCCGACATCCGATGAGCGTTTCCGGCTGGCCTTGCTGTTCAGCTTCGCCGCGATCGCCTGCGGCTGGTGGCTGGCCGGACCGGTGGTCGGCATGGTGCTGGCAGTGGGGGCACCGATGCTCGCCGGCTGGCTGATTTCGCGGGGACGACGGCGTTATCGTCGCGCGGTAGAGAAATCCCTGCCGGACGCAGCCCGGGCGATCGCCGATTGCCTGACCGCCGGCCACTCGCCGCGTGGAGCTCTGGTCGCGGCATCAGCCTCGCTCGAGGGACCGGTCCTCAGCGAGTTCCAGACCGTTCGCTACGAACTCGAAGCCGGTGCCCCGACCACCGACACGATCCGCAATTTCGCCATCCGTTTCGGCTCGCCCCGGGTCGATGCCTTCGCCACCGCACTGATCAGCCAAAGGCTGGCCGGTGGCGACCTGGCTGCCCTGCTCCGCCGCTTCGCGGAAGGCGCGGCCGAGCGCGACCGGGTCGCTGAGGATGCCCGCTCGGCGACTGCCCAGGCAAGATTCACGGGTTACCTCGTGGTGGCGATGCCGGCCGGTGCTGCTCTCTTCACCGAGTTGCTCCGGCCCGGGTTCTTCGGGTCGATCGTCTCTTCGGTGCCGGCGCTGGTCCTGGTCGGCCTTTCGCTAATGCTCCAGCTTCTCGGGTTCATCCTGATCTCGAGGCTGGCCCGGATCGGGGTGAGCTGAATGGGGCCGGTTTGAGTCCTGCTCCCGCACTGCTCGGGATCCTGGCCCTGTTGCTCGGTGCCTTCGGTTTGCGGGAGTTGCTGGGGCGGCCTATCCGGGACGGAACCGGCGGCCGCGCCAACCGCGAGCCTCACCGGATCGGAGTCGGGCGCGACGGGGCGCAGGGGATCGATGTTCTCGGCCTGGCCGATCGGGTTCGCCGGGCCGGTCTGGAAGGGGTCCTGACTCCGAGAACCGTCCTGCTCGCAAAGGGCTGCGCGGCAGCGGCCGGAATGCTTTTCGGCTCGCTTTTCACAGGAGTCCTTCCCGGACGACTTGCGCCGATCGTCCTGGTCGCGGTCGCGGCGGGCGGGTTCATCCTGCCTGATTTCCTGCTTGAACGGGCGGCCCGGCGGCGGCACCGCCGGATGGTTGTCGCCTTGCCCGACGTGCTGGACCTGCTGGCGGTCTCGGTCCAGACCGGAAGGGGTCTGGGTGGGTGCCTGCTCGACCTGGCGAGTTCGGGGCGGGGACCGCTGATCGAGGAGATGTCCCGCGCCGGGGACGACATGGCCTGGGGTAGCGGCCAGGCCGCCGCACTCGAAGGCTTGCGCCGGAGGGTCGGCGGAACCGAGATCACCTCGTTCGTTTCGACTCTCGAGCGATCGCGGCGGCTCGGATCGCCGTTGGCCGAGCAGCTTCGTCGCCAATCGGCCACCCTGCGCCAGGATCAGCGCCGGGCGATCGAGGAGGAAGCGGCCCGCGCCGCACCAAAGATCCAGCTGGTGATCGCCCTGATCCTGGTCCCCTCGGTGCTGCTGCTGATCGTCGCTGCCCTGGCCGCCAACGCCGACAGCCTGATCAACATGAGCTACTGAAGCACCCGGACGCAAGTGCTCATCAGGGAGTCCGGCAGACGGTAAGGGTGGGGCCGCGGGTGATCAAGCGGAGTCTGGCCCCTCCGTCGTTGTCGGCGCTTCCGAGAGCTGCTGCTCCTCGGGGCGGAACCGCACCGACGTCGATGCCGCGGCTGCTGAACCGGCGGGTGAGTAGCGGGGCTGCTTCTGCGGTCGGGTTTCGGACCTCGAACCGGCCAGTCGGAGCAGGCATGCCGCGCGCTCCCGGAAAGAGGAAACGGGGGGTGGCGCAGGGTCGATCGCCGGCCCCGCCCGGGATCGGGATTGCGGAACCGAGTCCGGATACCCGGGCCGCGGAACGGTCAAAGAGATAACCGGCCTGACGTCCTTTCCCGCGGATTTCAGACTCGGTGAATCCAACCCGGCCGTACTTGTCGGTAGCGCGGGTGTAAGCGGCGAGCGATGGTCGCCGCAGATCATCGATCGCGCGGAACGGGAGGTTGAGGAAGAAGTCCTCGTCCTGGGTGGCGAGGACATCGGCGGCAAGTGACTCGTCGGTTGGCCCCACCGACTCGACCCCGGCCAGTCCGGAGCGGAGGACCACGGTCACGCCGTCGCGTTGCCGGTCGTTGTGTTGCTCCTGGCGATAGATGCCGACCATGCAGAGCACTACGACGAGGACCCCGACGGTAAAGGCGAGCGTGCGGCCTGGTTTCTCGACCCTGAGCAGGCTGCCCCAGGTGACCGCGGTGGCCAGCAGGAAGGGGTACATGTAGCGGGAGCTGTCGAAGTCGCGGTCGTCGACCGGCACCACGATCACCAGTGCCCACATCACAACCAGGGTCGCGGCGCCGGCGAAGAAGAGCGGATTGGCCCGTCCTCTGGCGAGCAGCCAGACCAGCGAACCGAGCAAAACTGCGGCAACGACCAGCCCGATCGCCTCTTCGAGGCCTGAGCCGACGCCGTCGGGCAGCCGGAGAACGTTCTCGGCCAGGGCACCGGTCGCCCTGAACCCCCAGACGGGAAGCATGTAAATGCGTTCTGGCTCCAGCGAGTTCTGTGACGCGAGCGGCAGGTCGCGGGCCCAGACCCACCAGCAGAAGTAGGCCAGAAGGGGCACCGCGGGAACCCAGAGGTCACGCGCCCGCTTCAGAGCGAGCAGGAATACGGCGGCCCCGACCAGGAAGGGCAGGGCCTGCGAGTAGGTCGCGACCCCGAGGGCGAGGGCCAGGCAAGCGAGGGCCGAACGGGTGGTGGTCCGGTCGGAAAGAAGCAGCAGCGCGAGCAGGCCGCAGCCGACCGAGCCCAACACGGTGATTCCGTTGCCGTGGAAGACATGGGCGGGATCGCCGCTGAAAAAGAGCACGACCAGCGAAACGCCGAGGGCCGGCCACTCGCCGCTGAAACGGCGGAGCAGCCGGTAGAGAACCACCACGACGCCCGCCAGAACAAGCGCCGTCGCGAGGCGAATCACCCAGTACTCGGGTCCGATCGTCTCGAAGAGCAGCTTGTAGGAAAGCTTCGAAGTGAGAATGAGATGGCCGACATAGGGATGGAAGGCCTGCTCCAGGTCGAGGTCGGGGCTCAGCATGAACCAGACCAGCTCGTCGGTGCTGAAGGTGATCTCGCGACCGATATACATGTTCAGCGTCACACTGAGCGCAAGTGCAGCACCGAGAACTCGACCCGGCGTGATGCGATCGATCGGATTCAAGGCGTCAGGAAGCCGGCGGAATCATGGTCCTTCTCAGTTGGAGCCGCGGTTATCGGGACTCCTCGAAGCACTCAGGTCGTTTCGCGATCGGCCATCGGGGAAGTGTCCGCCGATTCCTCGAGCAGGCGCCGGGCAACATAGGTGCCGACCCGGGTCACCTCCTCGAACCCCTCCACGTCTTCCTTGTGCTTCGGAACGTAGGCGATCAGATGACCGTCCTCAAGTTCGAAGGCGAACTTCTTCGGTGGGGTTTCGCTCAACCAGACGATGAAGCTGGGGGAGAAGAGCCGCCGCACCCAGACGGCGTCCTGTTCCTTCAAGACGAAGATCTCGTAGCGATCCCTCATCGCTTCGCTTTCGAGCGTGACACGCTGGTGTTTGCGACGGAAGCTGTCTTCAAATCCCTCGAGAAACTTGAAGCCCACCTTGTTCTGCACCCGGAGTTCCGCCAGGTGCGGAACGACCTCGGGCATCTCGACGTGAACGACGGTGAACGGGTAGTCAGTCTCGGTCTTGTCGCCGTCGGAGTCGCGGCTCTCCACCGTGTAGGTGAAGAGGGCCAGATCCCCGACCATTCCGTCAGCCAGTTCCCCGTGAAAGATCTCGTCTGTCCTTCGTTTGTCGCCTTTGCGCAAGAGTGGAGTCACCCTTCCGAGATCCGGATTTGGAACCCGGGTCAGTCCGTGCGACGAGCAGTAGGCGTCGTAGAACGCATCCTCAGCCTGGTTGTCGGCTATCAGGAAAACGACCAGCAATCCGATCAGGACGACGATCACGCAGGCGACAACGCCGATTGCGGCTATTCCCGCCGCCGCGAAGCCGATCAAGGGCAGCAGGGCGAACACCGTGATCAGGATCCAGGCGACCGGTCGACGTATGAGTGCCTTGAACCGTTCACCGCGAAGTTGATTGGCGTGGGTGACCGAGGGGCCGTTCCCGGGTTCTGACTTTCGGGCTTCGGTCTGGCTCGCGTCACTCGTAGACGCCGGCCCCTTTGCCTGGTCGCTCTCCCGTTCTTTCTGCTCTTCGTTCACGGCGGTGTTCCCCTTTGATTCTTCGACTGGTTGCCTGGCGGCAGCCTAGAGCCTGCGGGTCAGAACCGTCCGGCTGATCCCAGTCGATTCCGGGGAGGACGGTGCAACGGCAGTTGCAGTTTTTGGAGTGATGTGGGGGGTTGTGTTGCAAAGTGGGACAAAGTGGGGTATGTTCCCCTTCGAGTTGAAGCCAATGGGCCGGGGTGATGGAGCTCCTCCCGCTCTCACCACCCCGGCCCAACTCTTTCCCGTAACCAGCAGCGAGGCAAGAAAGGACGAGAGCGGTGGCGTTCAGAGGCCAGCACGAACACAGCCTCGACTCCAAGGACCGCCTCACGGTGCCCCGCAAGTTTCGCGCCGCACTCGACGACGGATACGTTCTCGCCAAGGGACCGGATGCCTGCCTCTGGCTTTACGCGACCAAAGACTTCGACGCGATGGAGGAACGCTACGTCGCTCCCCACAGTCCCTTCGGCGCCGACGCCCGCAACCTGCGCCGGATGATCAACGCCACCGCCGACGAGGGTGACCTCGACGCCGCCGGCCGAATCCGGGTTCCGTCGGAACTCAAGAAAGCGGCCGGCATCGAAAGCGCATGTGCAGTGGTGGGGGCTGGAAATTACATCGAGATCTGGGACGCCGATGCCTGGGCAAAGGTCAACGAAGAACTGATCGGCCAGTTCCCCGAAGTCGCCGAGACCCTCGCCGGGGGCGGAGAGTGACTGCCGCGCCGCGGCTCGTCCCGATTGGAGCCAAGGTGAGCGACTCACGTCAGATTCCCGACCGGCCCGACCAGGGACCGCGTGGGCACCTTCCCGTCCTCGCCCATGAGCTGGTCGACCTGATCGGCCCCCAGCCCGGTGAGACGGTGATCGACTGCACCTTCGGAGCCGGCGGTCACGCCCGGCTGGTGGCCGAGAGGATCGGACCAGAAGGGACCCTGGTCGCGATCGACCGCGACCCGGTCGCCCGGACCCGCTTCCAGGAGTTCGCCGCCGAAGCGTCCTGCCACACCCGTTTCCTCGCCGACGAGTTCAGTATCGCCTTGAAAACCCTGCAAAATGAAGGGTTTCGGGCCTCAGCGCTGTACATGGATCTTGGGATGTCTTCACTACAGGTGGACGCCGCCGAGCGCGGGTTCTCCTACTCACATGACGCGCCTCTGGACATGCGGATGGATCCGCGACAGAGCCTGACGGCCGAAGAGGTCCTCAACACCTGGGA
>JAEYSQ010000253.1 GCA_023434465.1 Actinomycetes bacterium | reverse complement strand
GTGTAATCAGCGGGCTTCGGGGAGCAGATGCCGGAGCCGGCACAGGAGTTGATCCGCGCCCACTTCGGTGCGGCGACCACCGTGAAGACCATCTCGAGCCCCTTCGCGTGAGCCTTGCGGACCATGCGGTCGTAACTGCTCCAGTTGTAATAGGGGCTGGCCGGGTCGGTCGCGTCGAAGGGCTGAACCTCGCTGCCGGGGCGTTGGTCCGCTTCACCGTTGGAAACCATGTAGACCCAGTAGAGGTTGTTCTTGACCAGCTTCGCGCCGGCCCCGGCAGTGCGGTTGTAAGGCACGTCACTGTCACCGTGGAAGGCATCGGTGTCGACGATTCCCGTCTCGAAGTAACGGGCACCGTTGGCGGAGGCGGCGAAAGTCGAGATACCGATCAGGCTCAGCAGCATTGCTGCGAGAAGCAATCCACGGGTGGAGATGGCGTACAAAGGTTCCTTTCCGAGAGTCGGATCTAGCTCGAGGGCGCGAGATCCCGGGTGGCGCTCATGTGATTGAACATCGGCGAGGGCAGAAAGTAGCGAATGCAACGGTTTTCGTCAGGGCGAGAATTCCGCGACTTCCTCAAAGGAAAACGGGCCGAAGGTAAGCGGGTTGATCTCACGCAGTCTCTCGTAATCGGCGCGAGCCTGCTCCCGGCGGCCCTCCCGGACGTTTATCCGGAAGCGGATCAGCCTCGAAGTCCAGTTCTCGGGCTCGAGTTCGATTGCCCGGTCGAGCTCGGCCAGGGCCAGATCGACGTTCCCGCGCCCCTCCGCGATCACCGCCAATTGCAGGTGCGGATCGGGGTTCCAGGGTTCCAGCCTGGAGGCGGCGTGGGCCTGGTCGATTGCCTTCTCGACCTGGCCGCTGCGGACCGAATCGGCACTCGCCTCGACGTAGCGGTCGGCGACCGCCGGAACCGCCAGGATCACGATCGCGACCCAGGCGGAGAGCAGGCCAGCCAGTTTCAGGCCGTTGCCGGCCGTGGCCCGGCGCCGCCAGGGTTCGACCGCCTCGGCCGAAGCGATCCAGGCCGCGAACAACAAGAGCAGCGCTGCGGTCGCTCCCAGCCGCCAGAACCAGTCGAAACCGAAGGAGATCAAGAGCGCGGCGGTGATCGCCAGCACGATCGGGGCCTCGCGGGCCCGGCCTCGTCGCCAGGCCAGCGCACCCAGCCAGACCAGGCTCAGGGCCAGCGCGAAGGCGAGCAGTCCGCCCGGCAGGCCGAGATCGGAGAGGGCTTCCAGATAGAAGGAGTGAGCGTCCTGGGTGATCACGTGGACGTCACGCTCCCGCGCCCATTCGAAGCGGTAGGTGCCGGCACCGCTCCCGAGCAGGGGATGATCGGCGAAGGTGTCGAGGGCAACCTCGTTGAATTCGAATCGACCCGAACCCGAGAACTCCGTAAAGCGATCCTTGGGGTCCCGCAGGGTCGGCACTTCACCGTCCGAGAACTGCTCCCAGACGTTGTTGCCGAAGGCGAGCACGAGAACCAGCGCCGTAGCCAGAGCGGTCCCCGCGATCGAGAGCAGCAGGCGCCGATCACGCGAGAAGGCCAGTAACCCGGCGCTTGTCTCGGGCCGTTTCCGGGCCAGCAGGCGGAGACCCTCCAGGGCTGTCGCAGCGAGAGCCACCCCGACCACCGCGACCAGGACGACGAGCAGGCTCTGGCCGGCTTCGGGAGCTCCCGAGCCGGTACCGGAGATTGCCGGGTAGGCGTCGATCGTGAGAAGAAGGGGCACCGCGGCGGCGACGCCGATCACGGTGGTGACCAGGATCTTCAACCGGTCCGGGCTGAGGAAGAAAAGCAGGATCAGAGAGATCGTGGCGACCGCGAGCCCGCCCCGGGAATAGGTCAGGTAGAGCGCCGTGGCGGCAAGGATGGCGAGCGCCAGCCAGCCCGACCGCGACCATCTTCTGTCCGCATTCGCCGCGAACCAGACGAAGAGCACCGAACCGGATCCAAACACGATCCCGTCCCCGTTCCAATAGCCCAGCGGGTAGTTCAGGCGGTTGAAAACCACCTCGCTCACCGGACCCGCCCCGGCGATCAACCGGTCGCCGAGTGCGAGCAGGCAGATCACCGCGATCCCGGCCCCGATACCTCGAGCGAACCATTCGCGCTGTTTGGGGGTTCTCATCGTGAGGTAACTGGCCGTGAACAGCCCGAGATACCCGATGCCTCTCTCAAATTCGGCCAGGCTGAGAGAAACTGAACTCGACCAGATCGATGACAACGCGGAAAAGAGAGCCAGACCGAGGATCAGCCCGCCGACCAGGGCCAGCGACCGCCCGGGGCGAATCGGTTGCGGCCACGGTCCGATCAGCAGGACCGCGACGAGGATCCAAGCCAGTGCTCCGGCCAGATGCCGGGCGAACAAATCGAGTCCGCCTCCACCCAGTGCCAACCCGGCCAGCAGAAGAAAAGGAAGAAGAAATGCGATCAAATCAGCTATCTTGCGTGCGTATGAACGCTCCAGCACCTCATACGGCGTCCGCGCGGCACCTGCTCTGCCTTGCGGCATCGATCTTGGGGCTGATGGTCCTGGCATTCGGCGTTGCTCCGGGCACGGTACTCGCTTCCTCGGCCACGGACATCTATACGGAAGAGCCGCCACCGCCCACCCCGTCCAACAACGGGAACGGCGGAAACGGCGGAAACAA
>JAEYSQ010000244.1 GCA_023434465.1 Actinomycetes bacterium | reverse complement strand
TGCGATCGATATCAGCCGGAGGTGAAGGCGCACCCCACCACTCTACGCGGATACCGATCATCGCTTTGAAAGAGAACGGGCCGGAAAATTATCGCCCAATAAGTGCGACTTTCCCGGCCCGCTGCTCGATGTCAGGCTTCTCTGTCGAAAACTGAACTACTTGAGTAGTTCGCCCTTCATCTTTTCGTACTCGTCCTGGGTGATCCCCCCGCTCTGGCGGAGCTGGTCGAGCTTGTGCAGCTCGTCGACCGGGGTCGTTCCGGCGGTCTCCTGGACGTAGGCATCGAATTGTCTCTTGGCGTCAGCCTGTTCCTGTATCGCCCGTTCACGCATGCCGGAGCCGCGGGCAATCAGGTAGACCAGCGCGGTCAAGACCGGTATCACGATCAGGAAGAGGCACCACACCGCCTTCCACCAGCCGGACAGCTGATGGTCACGGAAGACGTCCATCAAGATCGTGATCACGATCCAGACCCAGATCACGAAGAAGAAAATCGCGAGCGCGGTGAGAATTGCTTCACCAAGCCCGTAGTCAGCTAGTACCAACTTTGTTCCTTTCAGAAAACGAACGGGGGACGGACACGCTCAGGCTATACCCCGAACGTTCCGTCCCCAGTTATACCTGACGCACGTCAGTTTTTCTACCGTTCCTGCGAGGAAGCTCAGCGAGTCTTGTCGGCAAGCCTCCACGCGGCCGGCATCAGGACGGCGCCGATCGCTGCCTTGACCAGACCACCGACGATGAAGATCGTGAAGCCGTCATGGATGACAGTTCCCCAACTCGCGCTGCTCATGAAACCGGCCTCGACCAGCTCGGGGGCGGCCAGCTTGAGGCCTGCCAGGCCGAATCCGAAGATGATCATCTGACCGACGATGAAGGAAGCGAACGCCGTCAGCACCTTTCGATCGGTGCCGTGCTCGGCCAGCCAGCCGACCGCACCGGCGGCGAAGATGAAACCGACGATGTAGCCACCCGTGGCACCCGCGATGCCGCCGATCCCGGTGATGTTTTCGAGTCCCTGGCCACCTTCCGCGTAAACGGGCAGAAAGAACCCGAGCACCATGTAAAGGGCGAGGGCGGCCATGCCGCGTTTCCAGCCGAGGGCTGCGCCAACCAGTACCACCGCGAGGGTCTGTCCGGTCATCGGGACCGGAGTCATGGGGATGACGATCTGCGCGCAGAGTGCGGTGAACAGCGCACCGCCGAGGACGAGGACGAAATTCTTGACCCAGACGTTGGAGATCAGGTCAGCGAGGACGGGGACACGGGGAGCTTCCACCGTGTTGGAAAGCGTGGACATCTATTCCCTTTCTTAGGCAGGAAGAACGGGGAAAGACTACCCGGATGCGAAGCTACAAAGATGTCCGGCACGATCACAGCGACGAAGACCAGCGAACTGCGGCAGGTCGGAGCGATCCGCTACGTGACCGCGCTGCGCGAAGGCGGCTCGCTGCCAGGACTGATCGAGGGTGACGACGACGGCACCTGGGTGGTCAAATTCAAAGGTGCCGGACAGGGGCCCGGAGCGCTGGTCGCCGAGGTCCTGGGCGGCGAGATAGCCCGCCGGATCGGGTTACCGGTGCCGGAGCTGGTGCTGGTCGACGTGGCGCCGGAACTCGGCCACGCCGAGCCGGATCCGGAGATCCAAGAACTGATCGAAGCCAGTCCCGGTCTCAATCTGGGCATGGACTTCCTTCCCGGGGCCCTCCCCTTTGCCCTCTCGCCGGACGAGGAGCTCGACCCCGGGCTGGCCGCCGACATCGTGTTCTTCGACGCCCTGGTCACGAACATTGACCGCACCCCGCGCAACCCGAACCTGCTGACCTGGCACGGACGCACCTGGCTGATCGATCACGGTGCGGCCTTCTACCGTCAGCACGGAACCGTTCCCCTGGCCGACACGGCTACCGCGCCCACCCCGGTCTTCCGCGAACACGTCCTACTGCCCGTTTCCGGACCGCTGGCCGAGGCCGGTGAGCGCCTGAGCGGCCCGGTCAGGGATGCCATCGCCCCCGCCCTGGATCTGATCCCGGACGAGTGGCTGGGCGAAGATCCGGCCTCGCGCCGGGAAGACTTCCGTCTTTTTCTCGAAAGGCGATTGGACGGACAAGCGGTCTTCATCGCCGAACTGGAGGACCGCGATGGGTGAGGCCCGCCCCTTCAGTTACGCGGTGTTGCGGGTGGTGCCGTGCATCGAGCGGGGCGAGCGCCTCAACGTCGGACTCGTCCTGTTCTGCCGGCAGCTCGATTTCCTCGAACTGGAAACCCGGGTCGACCGCGAGCGGCTGAGGGCGCTTGCGCCCGGACTTGACCCGGAGCCGGTCGAGGACCGTCTGGCGGTGATCAGCCGGGTGATAGAAGGTGATCCCGAGGCCGGAGCCCTGGCACAGCTCGATCCGTCCGACCGCTTCGGCTGGCTCACCGCTCCCTCCTCGACCATCATCCAGAGCTCCGAAGTCCACACCGGCCTCACCGATGACCCGGCCAGGGAGTTTCAGAAACTCTTCCGGACCCTGGTCCTTTAACTCCGGGCTTGGGTCAAGCGAGAAGGTCCGGCAGATCGACGATGCTGTCTATCGTCTCGACCGGTTCGATCGACGACTCGGTGATCTTCTCCGCCTTGTACTTGCCGGTTCGCACCAGAACCGAAGGGATCCCGGCGTTCAGGCCCCCGCCGATGTCGCCTTCGATGTCGTCGCCGACCATGATCGTCCGCGACGCTTCGGCCCCGGCGTCGGCCAGGGCCATGCGAAAGAAGTCAATCGAGGGTTTCCCGACCACGACCGCGTCGGTTTCAGCGGCGTATTCGAGAGCGGCCGAGAAAGCGCCGACGTCCAGCACCAGGCCATCTTCCCGTTTCCAGTAGCGATTGTGCTGCAGGGCGATCAGTTCGGCCCCGTCCATCATCTGCCGGAAGGCATGGCTGAGCGTCTCGGCGGAGAACATCGGACCGAGATCGCCAAGCACGATCGCATCGGCTTTCTGGTCGGTCCCCACGACGTCGATTTCCTCGAGGTCCTCACGCAGCGAGCGAGCGACCATCAGGTTGACTTTCGAAAGACCTTTCGAGCGGCAGTACCTCACGGCCATCGCCGCGGGGGTCAGAACCTCTTCGTCGGCAACATCGAATCCGGCGGCCCGGACCCGCTGGATAACTTCTTTGCGGGAGATCGAGGAAGTGTTGGTGACCAGCCTGATTCCCCCCGCCAGCTCACGCAGGCGGGCCAACGCTTCCGGCGCTCCCTCGATCGCGTCGCCCTGGATGTAGAGCACCCCTTCGACATCGAGCAGGATCGCCTCGGGATTCTGGGGCAGTTCGGCCATACATGAAATGTATTCCGTCGCGCCCGATCGAAACCTGTCCCGGTGGATAAATCCGTCCCGGCGCGTTCTGGTTCTAGGCCCGGTCCACGAAAAGGATCTGGCTGGCGTTGCCGAAATGACCGGACCGGTCGTGCAGCCTCGTCGTGGTCAGCCCGCTGCCGTTCGGATCGACCTCGGTTCGCGACTCGAGACCGATCCACTCGCCCGCCGGCTCCCTCAGCAAGGCAACGTTGAGATCACAGTTGATGAACAGGTACTCCCCCCACCCGATCGGGTGGGCGACCCCGTTGCCGAAGTCCGCGGCCGCCACCGCACGCTGTGCGCCGGTCAGCTCTTCACCGGCGACCAGGGGGTAGTCAAGGCGAATCCAGACCATGCCCCGGGTGCCGACCCGGTCGGGGCCGCCTTCGATCGCGACGACGGTGTTGCTGGTCCGGTGGAACGCTTCGCTGTCTCCGTCTGCCCAGAGTTCCTTCTCGATCGGCCGGCCCTGATCGGGGCCCGCGAACGGTTGCTCGGCCACTTTGACTCCGTCCGGCAGGTCCACTTTCCCGCGGCGAATCATCACCGCCCGGCCTTCGATCAGGGTCCGCCCGGCGGCTTCGATCGCAACCGCCACCACCCGCTGCCTGCGGCCCGGTTTGACGACCTCGGCCCTGACCTCGATTTCGCCCAGCGTGACCGGGCCGTTGAAGGCCAGAGACAACGAGGCGAGCCTCAGATCATCCTCGGCTCCGAGATCCTCGGCAGCCCGGGCCAGCAGCCCGGCCGGAGCCCCGCCGTGGGCCGCATCTTCCTGCCACGGTCCCCGGGCGAGCCCTGACAACTCGTAGCGGCCACCACCGAGCAGGCTGGCAATCGCCTCGTTTGAGTTGTTCACGCTCGCTCGCTCGCCGCCAGCAGGACGCCAGCCAGAGTTGCGCCGGAGCCGGCCAACGCAACGGTGATCGCAACCCCTCGGGAATCGATCCCCTCCCGACCGATCACGGTCGCCGCCACGTCACCCAGATCAGAAAGCATCGTCACCGCGAGCCATCCCCTGGGATCGCCCCGAAGGGCGGCGTCGGCCAGACCGGCGCCGAGTGCGATGTCGCGGAAACCCAGTGCTCTCAGAATCACGCCCGCTCCCGACCGATCCGCCTCTTCGCCGATCCAGGTTCGACCCATCCGCTGCGGCTGCGAGGTGACGAAAAGTCCGAAACCCATCCGGGCCAGACCGTACGCCGCGCTGAAACCGTTGATTGCTCTCATGGGAGAAGAATAATCTTCGGTTTATGCCCATCACCGAGAAGGTCACGCTTCACGCCCTGCCGCCCTCCCACCCCTGCAAGACGGTTGGAGCGGCGCTCGACTACAAGGGCATCGAGTACGAGTGGATCAACCTCGACTTCGGCAAGCACAATGAACAGATTGCCGAGCTCTACGGCGAGGAGAACACGCGGGTGCCGGGTTTGACGATCGGCGAGGAGAGGATTCACGGCTCGACCAACATCCTCAAGCGGCTCGAAGAACTGGTTCCCGAGAACCCGCTCTACCCGGAGGGCATCGCCGACGAGGTCAGGGAGGCCGAGCTCTGGGGTGACGGTGACCTCCAGGACTTCGGTCGCCGCATCCCCTGGGGCGCGCTCTACTTCCGGCCCGAGAAGCTCGGCCGGATAAACGGAGTCGACGAGCTCGATCCCGCGGGCACGGACTTCGCGATGAAGTTCACCCGGTCGACCTGGAAGTACCACAAGATCAGCTCGGTCCAGATCGCCGAGGATCTCGATCGGCTGCCGGGCCTGATCGACGAGATCGACGAGATGGCCGGGAAGGGGCTGCTTGGCGGTGAAAACCCGACCGCGGCCGATCTGCAGATCGGAGCGTCGATCTGGGTGATCGCCACGATCTCCGACGTCAGGCCGGTCCTGGCGGGAAGCACCGCCGAAAGCGTCGCCGAGCGTTACTTCGGGGAAATTCCGGAGCTGGTTCCAGCCGGCGCTTTCCCGGCCAGCTGGATCAGGCTGCGCGACTGAGGTTTCGCCAGCAGCAGCTGGAAGTCGCTATTGCGCCCCGATCGGAACCCCGCTTCGGCGAGACTCAGGTACATCACCCACATCCGGCGGAAACGCTCGTCATAACCAAGTCGCTGGAGCTGGGAGGTAGCTGAGTTGAAGCGGTTTCGCCACTCGGCCAAAGTGTGTGCATAGTCGAGCCGGAGCTCGTCCTTCCAGGTGATCGTCAGGTCAGTGACCCGGGCCAGGCACCGGCTGATCTCGGCCATCGAGGGCAGGCACCCGCCGGGGAAGATGTAGCGGCTGATGAAACTGCGCGAGGCCTTCTCGAGCTCGTAGGCGTCATCGTCAATCGTGATCGCCTGGAGCAGCATCGATCCCTCGGCGGTGAGCAGTGAGGAACACTTGGCGAAGTAGGTCGGGAAGTCCCGCCAACCCACTGCCTCGATCATCTCGATCGAGACCAGCCGGTCGTAGGTGCCGGTCAGGTCCCGGTAATCGGTCTCGAGGACTTCGATCCGGTCGCTGAGCCCGGCGTCCTCGATTCGCTGGCGGGCCAGCTCGGCCTGTTCGCGGGAAATCGTGGTCGTGGTGATCCGGCAGCCCGAACGTCGGGCGAGGTGGATCGAGAGCCCGCCCCAGCCGGTGCCGATCTCAAGCAGGTGGGTACTTGGCGAAAGGTCGAGCTGCCCGGCGATCTGATCCATCTTGGCGATCTGCGCATCTTCGAGCGACTGGTCAGCGCCACCCCGGTAGAGGGCGGAGGAATAGTTCATCGACGGATCCAGAAAGAGCGAGAAGAGATCGTTGCCGAGGTCGTAGTGAGCGGCGATCTGTTTCTTGCCCCGGCGCCGGGTGGTTCGCGGCATCAACGGACCGAGCGCCTGGAAGGGCCAGAGGATGAAGCGAAACCGCTGCTTCAGTCGATCGAGCTGGCCGAGGTTGAGGCCGGCGATCGTGCCCAGCGAGACGAGATCATCGGTGGTCCACTCCCCCGAGATGTATCCCTCGGCCATGCCGGTGCTGCCACGCAGCATCCGCCGCCAGGCCCGGGGCGAGTGGATCTCGACCCGGGCGAAGGGAGCGGAGCCGGGATCCCCGATCGTGGTTACCCGTCCGTTCTCCCTGAATTCGATCCGGCCCGTGCGGAGCCGGCCGATCACCGCCAGGACTATTCGCCGCCACATGCCTGAAGAATCTCGCCTTTCGCCCGATTCGGCAAGTCCGGATCCTGGCCGCCCTGCGGACGGGGGTGAAACCGGGCCCCGGCGAGCCAGGTCCGGGCTGCCTCCAGGTGAATTCCCCCGAGTACCTTGACCGGCATCGGAACGCGACCCAGAAGCAGGCGCCCGAGAGTTCGCCGGTTGATCTCGCGACGCTCCAGCCGAAGCGTTGCGTCGAAATGGACCCGGCCCTCCCGCTTGCTTTCCATGTGAACCGAAAGGGTGCGATCGGGGCTCCCGAAGACCAGCTCGTACCGATGATCCATGCCCATCAGGGGCGAGACGTGAAGTCGCTTCGCCACCTCTGCCCTCAATACCCCGGCACGGCCGGGCTGGTTGACCAGGTAGGTGTGGCGGTCTCCCCAGGGAGTGTTGGTGACTTCGGCCAGCACCGTCTCGACCTGCCGTCCGGAGGGGTCGAAGCAGTAGTAGAAGCTGACCGGGTTGAAGACGACGCCCCAGTAACGCAGGTGGGTGAGCATCCGGACCGGACCATCGGGCCGCCGACCGGTGCGTCTCTCGACCAGGTCGAGCACCGACTCCCGCAGCGGCCGATCTTCGGGACCGAGATAGTCGGACCGGCGGAAACTGGCCGGTGACCGCGGGCGAGTCGACCAGAGCGGATGCATCGTCATCACCTTCGGCAGTTCCTCGAGGTCGAGGTACGCCATGAAGATCCCGAAACTGAACTCGCGTTCGACCGGCGAGAAGCGGCGATGCCTGATCCGGCCTTCGTAGATCCCGCTGGCCAGCGGCACGCTCATGCCGCTACCGCCAGTCCCGGATCGGCGACCTCGGTGGCAAGAGCTGCTTCGGCCGCCCTCTTTCCGGTCATCGCTCCGTCTTCGTGAAATCCGTTTCGAAGCCAGGCCCCCGCGAAATGAACCCCGTCCCTGCCGCTGATCCGGTCCCAGTCGGCCTGGGCGCTCACCCCTTCCGGGGTGAAGACCGGATGTTCGTAGGTGTAGCTGCCGAGGATCCGTCCGGGGTCGATCAGGCCGGTCATGTTCAACGAAACGAAGAAGCGGCGCTCGCAATCGAGAGCCTGGAGCCGGTTCATGTCATAGGTGAGGGCGGTCAACCCATCGTGGCTTTCGCCCAGCCTGTAGTTCCAGCTCGCCCAGGCGGACCGGCGATCCGGCATCACCGCCGGATCGGTGTGAAGGACTGCCTCGTTTCTACGGTAGGGAAAAGCCGCCAGGAAGCGGCGTTCGTCCCGGTCGGCATCGGCCAGCAACGCGAGTGAATCGGGAGCGTGGGTGGCCAGGATCACCTGGTCGAACCGCTCGCCCGGGCGACCCGGCACGGTCACGAGAACGCCACCCGGGATCCGGGCCACCGATTCGACGGGGCTCCCGGTCCGGATGCGATCGACGACCGGCTCGAGCAGCCGCTCCACATAGCTTCCCGATCCACCTTCCACGGTCCTCCACCTGGGCCGGTCGGCCAGGCCGAGCAAGCCGTGATTGTCGAGAAAGCGGGCGAGGAAACGGGCCGGGAAACGGCTCATCCCCTCTTCGTCAGCCGACCAGACCGACGCGACCATCGGGTTCAGAACCTTCTCCCGCAACTCACGCGAGAAGCCTTCCCTGATCACGAACTCTTCCAGGGTCGTCTCGTCATCGCTTTCGATCAGCCGGCGCAGTCGCCGCTGGAGTCTCGGCACTTCGGCGAGCATGCGCAGAAAGCCTGGACGAACCAGGTTCCGCCGGTCGGCGAAAAGCCCGGAGAAGTTTCTTCCGCTGTACTCGAAACCTTCCCCGTCGCTGACCGAAAAGCTCATACTTGACGGTCGGCTGGGAACCTCGAGTTGCTCGAGCATCGATCCGAAAACCGGATAATTGCGTCGGTTGAAGACGATGAACCCGGTGTCGATTCGCTCGATGCCCCGTTCGGATTCGACTTCGACCGTGTTGGCGTGACCACCGGTGCGATCATCAGCCTCGAAGAGGGTCAATTCGATCCGGCCTGCAAGATGGTGCGGAGCGAGGTGATGGACGGCGGAGAGTCCGGCGATACCCGAACCGACGACTGCGATCTTCATACCCGGGTATACGCAAGCAGTGCCCGGTCCGGTTGCAGAGTCCGGTTTTTTCGGTCAGTAAGTGGTGCCTCGGAGCACCGAACGGCCCGAATGATCCGGTCCGTCGCGGTCCGATTCGATCGAGACGTCGAAATACTCGAAGTTGGCAGGATCGACCGGCAGCGGCAGCTCGACCGTGCGGTTGCCGTCGTCACCGACCCGGAACGAACCGAGTGCGATCAGTTCGTCGTTCTTGCCGAGTAGCCAGAGTTCGTAGAACTCGTCACCGGTATTCGGCTTGAGGCCGGCGACATCGAGCCGCATCTGGTCGCCATCGCTCGAAACCATGCGGACTTTGCCTTCCGCCGAATCGGGACCTTCCCCGAACCGGTCCAGCGCGAGCGCCGGGCCGGGCTCGATCGATCGGCCGGGATCACCATCGTCCTGGCTTCCCGACCCGATCAGAAAGCCGACCAGCAGCAGCGCCGCACCAGCCGTCACAAAGCCCGCGGCTCGGAGCCAGATCGACCTGGGGCGCGACCCGGAAGAGCGACCGGCCTCGAAGGCTGCTTCCCGCTCGGCCAGGGGAGCTTCTGGTGCGGCCGAGGTTGCCCGCTGAAGGTCAAGAGGAGGAGGCTCTGGCGGATCCCAGGCCTCGCCCGGAAGGCCATCCAGTTTCACGACCACGGTCCTCAGCTCCTCGACCGTCTTGCGCAGCTCCGGGTCGGCAGCCATTTCGGCCTCGAACTTCTCGTGGTCCGCTCCCGCCAGCTCTCCCAGCAGGTAGGAGACCGCTATTTCCCGATCGATGCTCATGCTTCGGCCTCCATCAGGGTACGGAGCCGGCCCAGCGCCGACACCATCCTCGACTTGACGGTTCCCAGGGGAATCCCGGTTCGATCCGAGATTTCACGTTGACTCAGTTCACCTTGAAACCGGTATCGGATCAGATCGGCCTCTTCGGCAGGAAGTGATTCAACCAGCTGCGAGAACTGAAACGCGTCGATCAGCTGGTCGATCTCACCCGGGTTCGGATCGCGGTCGATCAGATCCGCAGTCTTCTCCGGGTCCCGCGGTTCCGGAACCCTCTTGCGGGTGTGGTCGATGGCCCGGCTCCGGGCGATCGACATGATCCAGCCCAGTAGCGAACCGCGGTCCGGGTCGAAGTTGGCTGCCTTTTGCCAGACCTCGGTGAAGACGGTCTGCTGTACGTCCTCGGCGGTGGCTCGGTCGGCCAGGTACCGGAGCAGAAAGCCGAAGACCGGCCGCGAGTACCGCTCGTAGACCTGACTGAGCGCATTCTCTTCACCAGCGGCAACGCGTCGCGCGAGTAAAGCGTCGGTCTGGTCTGTTGCAGGGTCCAAGACTGGCTGTAAGTCAATCAACTCGTGGCCAGTCAGGACAGCCGGGGGTGACGGCGCCAGTGCGATCATGGCCGTCACCCCCGGAAGCCCTCAGTTGGAGGGAACGAGAACGGCGTCGATCACATGCACGGTGCCGTTCGATGCTGCTACGTCCGGTGCGACCACGGTGGCGTCGCCGATCATCACCTGGTCGCCGTCGATCGCGACCTTGAGCTTCTCGCCCTGAACCGTCTCGACCATCTGACCGTCGGTCAGGTCGGCCGCCTTCACGTCACCTGAGACGACGTGGTAGGTCAGGATGTTGGCGAGTTCGTCCTTGTTCGCGGGCTTGAGAAGCCGCTTCAGCTCGGCCGGAGGCAGCGCTGCGAACGCATCGTTGGTCGGGGCGAAAACCGTGAACGGGCCTTTGCCCTGAAGTGTCGGGACGAGGTCGGCCGCGCTCACCGCCTCGACTAGGGTCGAGAGGTCGTCGTTGCCCTGGGCGACCGCCACGATATCTTCGGAGCCCATCGCTTCGTTGCCGGCGGAATTGGTGCTTTCCATTTCCGTGTTGGCCGTGCCGGTGCTGCCGGAATCCTCGTCGTCACCACAGGCGGCTACGCCGAAGGCGAGGGCCGGTACGCAAAGGGCGACGATCATCGTCTTCCTCATCTTCGTTTGAACTGGAGAAACCACGCTGAATACCTCCTGGTCGAATTGCTTTCGTCCGGGAGTACGAGGCGAACCGCTGTATCGGTTGAGGTTCCTTGCGAGAGTGGCGGCCGGTACTTCGGCGGCCGGGCCGGATCAGCCGCGGGGGCGGATCCTTACCCGGATCCGGTCGCTGTAGGAGCGCGCCTTGCTGGCCGTCGCGCGGACCGGAAGGATCCGGGTTCCCTTGCGGGCCTTCCGCGATGCCTTCACTCTGATCCGGCGAATGACCTTGCCGCCCCGGTTCAGTTTGGCGGCGGCACGGCAGCGCGCCCGGGCCCAGTTGGAGGTGCGGGCGCAGATCCTCACCCGCTTCGCCTTCTTGCGGCCGTGGTTTCGCACAACCACCCGGATCATCCGGCTCTGACCCGGCTTGAGCACTACCCGGGAAGGCCGGGCGCGGGCAACCAGGATCGCCGGCTCAACCACGTCGAGTCCGGTCTGGAGCGGGTTGTCGACCTGGCGCGAGCGGAGCTTGCCGGTCGCGTCGTCGGCCTCGGGACCGTCAAACCACGAGTACCTGACGAACTCGAGACGGGCGTCGTCCGGACTGGTGATCCGCGGACCCGCGGCACCGAAGGAGGCGTCGTCACCGGAGCAGCTCATCGGACCCGAGGCCGCAGTTCCGGCACGATCCTCGTAGAAGGTCGAGCGCTCGGCACCGCCTCTCGCAACGCGGGTGACGCTGGTCACCGCGCCCTGGCCACCGGCGACCTGTTCCCAACTGGTCGCCCCGGTGGCGAGATTGTCCGGCTTTCCGTCAACGGTTACCCCGTCCGGATTCCTTTCGTTTCGGTAGATCATTCCTCTCGCGGTGCGGGACAGATCCAGAGCCGAAACGACGCTGCTTCCGGCTGGCAGGTCGCGCAGGCTGGTTCGGGTTTCGAGAAAGCCCTCGTAGAAGATGTACTGACGCCAGGCTCGAACGCCGTTCGCCACCCCTTCAACCGAGCGGATCGCCCGGACCGGGCCGTCGATGTCGGCGAGGAATTCGCCCGGTCCGCGGCTGAGAGTAAGTTCGCTCACTTCACAGCTTGCCCCGATGTTCAGTTTGTCCCCGTCGAGAATGTCCTGATCGGCTCCATCCGCGGCGGCGACCACGAGCCGGTTCAGCATCCACCTGCCCCTGATTCCGATGTCATACCGGGTGGTCACGACCGAGGAACTCTCGGGAAACGAATAGTCCAGGAGCGGGTCGAAATCCCGTTCGTACATGACCCGGTCATCGCCGCCGTCCTGCACCAGCGAATCGGGAGAATGGAACAGGTAGATCCAGGACTGCTGTCCG
>JAEYSQ010000240.1 GCA_023434465.1 Actinomycetes bacterium | reverse complement strand
GAGAGCTGCCAGGAAAATCCCTGCAGGGCATTCTGGTCAAAGACGTCGGGCACGCTCTGGCTGAGCCTGCCGCTGCTGCCGACCACGACCTTGCCTTCGAGGTTCTGCTCGAGTTCGGGATCCCATTCGACGGCGATCCCGGAGGCCTCAAGCCGCTCGGCCGCACCGTCGAGCAGGTCGAGCACCTCCTCGTCCCTCAACTCCAGACGGTCGGGAACGTCGGCCTCGAGCAACCGGCGAAGTGGCGCCCAGGCCGCCGCTGCCATGCCGACGCCCATCGTGGTGTCGATCCTTCCCCGGGAACCGAAAATCTCGTTGCCGAGCGTCCAGAGGTCTGCTACGTCCTCGAACTCTCCGGGCCGGTCCGGCGGGTGGGCCCGGACGGTCATCTCGAAGGGTCGGATCCGGTAAAGACCCTCGGATGCTCCGACCCGCAGCCGGATCGGCACCTGCTTGCGTTTCGGACGCTGGCTCGCGTCACCGTTGGCGCCAGCGCTCGCGGGCGCTTCGCCGGTTCTGGGGAGTGATGAGGATGGAGACAAAGGCGGCCAGACATTCTATGTCAATGGCGCGGCGGGGTTTATCCGGCGTCTGATTCCGGTTCCGCACTTTGCTTCAGATCAATGCCCGCGGCCTTCAGCATCAGGTAGCTCAGATAGATCGCGAGGGCGAAGACCGGCAATCCCATCGCGGTCTTGGCGATCCCCAGCGCGACCAGAGAACCGGTCAGGTAGAGCGGCAACTGGACGGCAAGCCGGAGCAGAAAGGTGCCCACCCAGATCCAGCTGATCTTGCTGAACAGCCGGACCCGCGAAGGGTCGTTTCGCCAGGTCATTCCCTCGCCGATCAAGGGGCCGATGAACACCCCCATTAGGGGCCAGCGGATTGCGATCGAGATCGCGTAGGCCAGCGCGTAGCCGGCGTTGAACAGCAGCCCGGGCAGGAAGAAGTCCTCGGCCTTGCCGGTCCGGGTGGCGATGAAGGCAGCCAGAGCGACTCCGAAGAAGCCGGATGCCGCGTACCTCGCCCTCTCCCCCCTGACCAGCCGAACAAGCGAGATAAGGAGCGCGATGCCGACCGCGATCCCGGCCGCGAGCTCCAACTTTTGACCCGAGACGGTGTAACCGATGACAAAGGCCAGTCCGGGGATGCTCGAATCGGCGATGCCCTGCGGTCCGCCCAGCTCGTCGAGGAGGTTGATCTCCTCCTTCTCATCGAGTTCGACCTCGATGTGGTCTTCGTCCCGGCTGACTTCGCTCACTCCGCGATTCTCTCAGCCTTGCCCGGCCGGCGTAGGACCGTTCTCCGGCTCAGGCTGCGAGGCGGTCCTGAGTGGCGACCGGCTGAATGACCGGTACTACCGGCCATGCTCCTTCAACCCGTTCCGGGCGGCCCTGCTCACTGAAGTAGCGCTCCAGCGAGGCGGCCTGCTCGAGGGCCCAGCCGATCTGGCGCTCGTGGAGTTCGAAGAGGTCGAGATCACCCAGTTCCGGATAGGTCGTGCCCATCCGCCACGCGAGCCGCGCCGCACCGAGCGCATCGGCGTCGGCGTCATGAGCTCCGTCGAGTGCAACGTTGTAGGCCTCACAGAGCTGGGTCAGGTTGCGCCTTCCCTTGCGGAAACGATTGACCTGTTTGTCGAGCACGTAAGGGTCGATCAACAGCAGGCCGTCACTGCCGCCAACCCGGTCGATCAACGGCATCACGCCGTGCCGGCGGGCCTCCCGGTCGAGAATGGTCAGGTCGAAACGGCCGTTGAAGGCGATCACCGGGATTTCCCCGGCGAGAGACTCGGCCAGGATCGCGGATATCTCTTCGACCGCTTCCCGGGCCGGAACACCTTCGCTCAGGACCATCTCGTTGGTGATCTTGTGAACCTCGGTCGCTTCAGCGGGAATTGGCACCCCCGGGTTGACGAGCCAGGACCGGCTGACCGTTGCCTCCCCGCCGCCCACCATGGCCACGGCAGCGGTGACGATCCGGTCGGACTCGACCGAGGTGCCAGTGGTTTCTATGTCGAAGGCGGCGAGCCGCCGGTCATACCAGTTCACGATTCAGAAGGTAGCGTCGGCCCCGGACGCCCGATCTGACAGCGGAGCTACTTCGGCGGCTCGATGGAGATCGGCCCCTGACGGCCGCTGTGCTCGACCTGGAGCGTGGTGTGGTCGATTCGGAAATCGTTCCCGAGCATCTCTTCCAGCCGACGCCGGATCCCGTGACAGTCCGAATCGGGCTCGACCAGCACGTGAGCGCTAAGCATCGGCATTCCCGAGGTGATCTGCCAGATGTGAAGGTCGTGAACCTCGTCCACGCCGTCAAGGGAGGCCATCGAGTAGCCGATCTTCTCCGAGTCCATTCCCGGCGGCGCGGCTTCGAGGAGAACGTCGACCGAATCACGCAGGATCGACCAGGCGCTGAGCGCAATCAGGACCGAAATCACGATCGAGACGATCGGGTCGGCGAGCTCCCAGCCGGTGGTCAGGATGATCAAGGCGGCCAGGATCACCCCGACCGATCCGGCGACGTCGGCCAGCACGTGGCGGAGTGCGGCCCTCACGTTGAGACTCTCCCCTGCCGACCTGGCGAGCACCCAGGCGGCAATCAGGTTAACGGCAAGGCCGGCCGCGGCCACGGCGAGCATCCAGCCACCGAGGATCTCCGGCGGATCACCGATCCGGCCGATCGCCTCGATGATGATCCAGACCGACACGACGACGAGCAGGACGCCGTTGATCAGCGCGGCCAGGATCTCGGCCCGCTTGTAGCCGAAGGTGCGTTTGAAGGTCGCGGGACGGGCGGCGAGAGCGACCGCCCCGAGGGCGAGGAACAGCGAGAAACTGTCGGAAAGCATGTGACCCGCATCGGCCAGCAGGGCGAGCGAGCCCGTGAGCAGGCCGCCGGCCACCTCGGCCAGCATGAATCCAGCCGTCAGCACGGCGGCGATCAGCAGAGCCTTGCGGTCGGCCTCCCGGTACGCACCCGGGCCGTGGCTGTGCCCGTGATCACCGTGTTCGTGGTCAGCTCCCATCCAGATTCCGAGTCTACGGTGCGGTGGGTCGGATTTTCACCCGTCCTGCGGAAAATCCGACCCACCGGGGGTGCGGGCCGCTGGCGCTGTTACCTTGAAGCCCATGGAACCCCTTTCCCATGCGGAATCTCTGTCGGCGGTCGTATCGCCGCGAGCGAGGCCTCGCCGGCCTTCGGGGTGGCGTCGACGGCTGATCATCCTCGCGATCCTGCTCGTCGCGTTCGGGTTGCTCTTCATCCTCGCCACCAACCTGGTCGTCCTGCTCAAACCGGGTGGCGAGATCTGGAACAGTCCCGCCGAGGCGGGCCACGCCGAGGTGGCGATAGTTCCCGGGGCGATGGTGAACCCCGACGGGACGATGAGTCTCATGCTGGCCGACCGGGTAGATCAGGCGGCGGCGCTCTACCACCACGGCAAGGTCGACAAGATCCTGGTCTCCGGTGATCACGGCGAGTGGGTCTATGACGAGCCGACCACGATGCGCCGGGCACTGATTGCCCAGGGCGTTCCGGCCGGCTTGATCTTCACCGACCACGCAGGATTCAACACCAACGCCACCATGTGGCGGGCCCGGGAGATCTTCGGTGCGAACGATGCGATCATCGTCACCCAGGGCTTCCACATGCGGCGCTCGCTCTTCCTCGCGAAAATGGCCGGTCTGGAAGCCAACGGACTGACCTCGGATCTGCACGGTTACGGCGGCCAGGGAATGAAGAGTGACATCCGCGAAGTCGCCTCGAGGGCGAAAGCCGTGATCGACGTGCTCAGGAGTGCGCCGGTGGTCGGTGGGGAGCCGATACCGATCGACGGTCCGGCCCGGGCGAGCTGGGGCCCGTCGGCGCCCCGGGGCACTCCCCCGGCCGGCGCCCCCAAGCGACTACTCCTGGGCGAGACCGGGCGCTGTGGCGGTGGGATCCGGACCGAGGCCCGGTGCGACGTGCTGCGGCGGTCCGTCCGGACC
>JAEYSQ010000236.1 GCA_023434465.1 Actinomycetes bacterium | reverse complement strand
GAGCAGGGTCGCCAGCATTCGGATCGTGGTCGTCTTGCCGGCCCCGTTCGGTCCGAGAAGTCCGAATACCATGCCCGGCTCGATCCTCAGGTCAACCCCGTCAACCGCGCGATTCTCCCCGAATACTTTGACCAGACCAGTTGTTTCTATCGCGAGTTCGCTCACCCGGGCACCGTAACAACCACTGATGTGCGGTTCAGTCGGGTTAACCGAACTTTGTGACTACGCCCGACCGAAAACTCCGCGTGTCCAACGGTCCCGAAGGGCGACCAGGATCGCGACGGCAACCAGCAGCAGGAGCAGCGAAAGGGTGAGGGCTGCTTCCGGATCGGTCTGCATCGTGATGTAGGTGGCTGTGGGCATGGTCTGGGTGACTCCCGGCAGATTCCCGGCCAGGGTGATGGTCGCCCCGAACTCACCGAGGGCGCGGGCGAAGCACAGCACCGCCCCGGAGACGACCGCCGGCCGGACGATTGGCAGGATGACCAGCAGAAAGGCCTGGGCCGGCGTCGCCCCCAGATCGAGCGCCACCTCTTCCAGGCTTCGATCTATCGAACGGAGTGCACCCTCTACGGCGAGCACCAGGAACGGCAGGGCGACGAAGGACTGGGCGATCACCACCGCGGCACCGGTGAAGGGGACAGAGAAGCCGGTCAGGTCATGGACCGGGCCGCCAAGTACTCCGCGGCGGCCGAGCAGCATCAGCAGCGCCACTCCACCGACGACCGGCGGTAGCACCAGGGGGACGAGGACGAGCGCCCGGACCAGGCGGTAGGCGAAAGCGTTCGGGGAGCGGCCCAGCCAGTCGAGCCACCAGGCCAGCGGGATTCCCAGCAGGAGGCAGACCAGCGTCGCAACCGACGCCGTGCCGAGCGAGAGCAGAAGCGCCTCGACCGTCTCCTCGCGAGTGAGGATCTCACCGAGCGAGTCCCAGGGGACCCGCAGCACCACCGCCAGCAGCGGCAGAGCGAGAAAGAGAACAGCGACCGCCGCCGGCCAAGTCAAGGCAAGCGGCGGCCGGGCTTCGTGGGTCGCAAAGTTCCCGGATTCGCCGCGGCTCTTCATGGTTCCCTGAATCCCCGCTTCTCAAGCTCGGTCGCACCGTCAGCGCTCATCACCAGGTTGATGAACTCCCTGGCTCCGTCCGGGTTCGAGCTTTCCCTGACCACGACGATCGGGTAGGTGTTGACGACCTCGAACCGCACCGGAACCGGAATCGAATCAATGCGGTCCCCGGCGGCGAGGACATCCGAGCGGTAGACCAGCCCGGCATCGATCTCGTCCAGTTCCACCTTGGTCATGACCGATTTCACATCCGGCTCGTAGCTGTCGATCCGGGGGTCGACCCCGGCCTTCTCGAAGACCCCGGTGGCGGCTTTTCCGCAGGGCACCTCGAGGTCGCAGACGGCAAGTTTCAGCCCCGGTTCGGCGAAGCTCTCGAGACCGGTGACCTGACCGGGGTTGCTCTCCGGCAGAGCGACCTCGAGGACGTTGCCGGCGAAGGCCTGTGGCTCACCGTCGTTCAATCCGGCGTCGACCACCTTGTTCATGTTCGGTTCGTCGGCGGAAGCGAAGACGTCGGCCGGGGCCCCCTGTTCGATCTGCCCGGCGAGATCGGAGCTTGCTGCAAAGCTGAATTCGATCGTGGTGCCGTCATTTTGGGCTTCGAACTGTTCCCCCAGTTCCGTGAACGCTTCGGTCAGAGAGGCGGCTGCGAATACCGTCACTTTGCCCTCACCCGAATCCGAATCCCCGGAGCCACAGCCGGCGATGCCAGCAACGAGGGCGGCGCTGATTGCGAACGTGACGGACAGCCGCGTCAGAGAAGAGCTAGGTCGCGATTTCAACGCCGACATTGGTCGCCTTTGCGGTCGCGATGACCGCTCTTCCGACCTCGATCCCAAGTTGCTCGACCGCTTCGGAGCTGATCAGCGAAACCAGCCGGAAGGGTCCGGCCTGAATGTCGACCTGGGCCATCACCCCGTCCGCCTTGACCGCGGTGACTATCCCGCGCATCCGGTTGCGAGCCGAAAAGGTCGCACCGCCCCCTGCCTCGACCGATGTCGCCGTGGCGATCCCGGCGAGTTCCCGTCCGTCGGCGACCTGGACCCCGGAATCACCCTCCCTGAGGGTGAGCCGGCCGTCGGAAGCCCAGCGGCGGATCGTGTCGTCGCTTACTCCCAACAGTGAAGCCGCCTCGGCGACCGTGAACTCCGTACCGGCCATGAGGTGAAGGTATCAGTTCCGCATATGCGGCAGGAATACGCCGTATGTCACGCATTCGCGGATGAATCAGTCGCTTTTCTCCTAGTAAGCGACCGGCCGACCTCCGGCGACCCGGTTCGCGCCGGGCTCGATCCGGATGATCACATCCTTGTACGCAGGGCAGTTGCTCAACTGGTCGACCGCGCTGCGGTGGACCAGTTCGTTGGCTTCCGGAAAGTACATCGCGGCGCAGCCTCGCTTGGTCGGATAGGCGACCGCACGGTAACCGCGGAGCACCCGGTCCGCCTCGTCGGGACGCTCGCTGAAGACGTCGACGGTCTGACCGTCGACCAGACCAAGGGCGGCCAGGTCTTCCGGGCTTACGAAGACGACGAAGCGCCCTTTCCGGATTCCCCGGTACCGATCGTTCAGGCCGAGGATCGCAGTGTTGTGCTGATCGTGGGCGCGAACGGTGTTGAGAATCAGCCGGCCCGGCGGCACATCGAGCACCGGCACGCTCTCGACCGCGAATCTCGCCTTGCCGGTCGCGGTCGGAAAGATGCGGGCGTCACGGGCCGGATGCGGCAGCACGAAGGTGCCGTGTTCGTCCAGCTTTCGGTTGAAATCCTCGAACCCCGGAATCACCCGGGCGATCGAGTCACGGATCCGGTCGTAGTCACGTTCGAACCCTTCCCAGTCGATCTTCGAATCCGGCATGGTCCGTCGGGCCAGCCGGGTGAGGACCGAAACATCGGAGATCAGACCCTCAGCGACCGGTTCCATGTTGCCCTGGCTGGCGGTGATGCGGCAGACCGAATCCTCGGCGGTGACGACCTGGTCGCCGCTTTCCTGAACGTCCCGCTCGGAGCGGCCGAGCACCGGCAGGATCAGCGATTCCTCGCCACAGGCCACGTGTGAGCGATTCAGCTTGGTCGAGACATGGACCGTCATCCCGGTTCGCCTCATGCCTTCCTCGGCCTTGCCGGAGTCCGAGACCGCGGCGACGAAGTTGCCAGCCATGCTCATGAAGAACTCCACCTCGCCCCGTTCCATGGCGTCTATCGCCTTGACCGAATCGAGACCGTGCGCGCGAGGCACCTCGAGTCCGAACTCTGCGTCGATCGCATCGAAGAACCAGTCCCCCATCTGTTCCCAGATGCCCATCGTCCGATCCCCCTGGACGTTGCTGTGGCCGCGGATCGG
>JAEYSQ010000170.1 GCA_023434465.1 Actinomycetes bacterium | reverse complement strand
CAGAAGCTGGAGCGCGAGCGGGCCAGAAACGAACTGGAAAAGCGAACCGTGGAGATCAAGACGGCGGTCGACCCGGTGGCGGAGAAGCTGACCGAGATGCACAAGACGGTCACGGAACTGGAGAAGGAGCGGGCGAAGTCCCACACCGAACTCGGCGAGCAGATCAACTTCCTCAAGGACGGAGTGACCAACCTCGCCGATCAGGCCGGTGGTCTCACCGCGGCGCTCAAGAAGCCGGCCGGCCGGGGCTCATGGGGCGAGATCCAGCTTCGCAACGTAATCGAGATGGCCGGGATGGTCGAGCACTGCGACTTCGTCACCCAGAAGACGGTCCACGACGACGGGTCCAGGTTGCGACCGGACGTGGTCGTGAACATGCCCGGCGACCGGACCGTGGTGGTCGATTCAAAGGTTCCGATGGAGGCGTTCCTGCAGGCCCAGGAGGCGGCGGACGAGGAAACGCGGGAGGCTTTCCTGGCCAAGCACGCCCAGCAGGTGCGGGCCCATGTTTCGGCCTTGCGCAAGAAGGACTACCAGGCTCAGTTCGAACGTAGCCCGGAGCTGGTGATCATGTTCGTGCCGAGCGAAGGCATCTATCACTCGGCCCTGGCCCAGGATTCGACTCTGCTCGAGTACGGGCTGAAGGAAAAGGTCCTGATCGCCACCCCGACCACGCTGATCGGGATCCTCCAGGCGATCAACTACGGCTGGGGCCAGGATCGCATCGCCCGCTCGGCCGAAGAGATCGCCGCCGCCGGGAAGGAGCTCCACAAGCGCATTCTCACTTTCGCCGAACCGCTGCAGAGGGTCGGCAAGCAACTCGACTCGGCGGCCGACAGCTACAACAAGGCGATCGGCTCCTACGAACGGATGGTCGTGCCTCAGCTCAGGCGGATCGAGGAGGCGGGCGCGAAGTCAGCCAAGGAGATCACCGAGTCGCGGACGGTTGACACCGCCGCCCGGGAGATCGTGATCGACACCTCGCATCCCGGCATCGAGGACGAACTGCGCCGGTTGGAGCCGGCCGACGAAGCACCGGAGATCATCGAACTGACGAACGAGACCAAAGACCAAGACGCGGCCTAACCGATGCCGTGCTCGAGGGCGGTCTTGATCTGGGCGTCTAGGGCGTTCAGCCGGTAGAGGGCGATCGCCTCGGCCGAGGGGAAGTTGCGGAGGCGAAGGGCGTCGGTGCCGTGGTGGCACATCACCGTCGAAAGCAGGGCATCGCTATCTGCTTCGTCGAGTCCGGCCCGCCGGCTCGCATCGCCCAGGAGTTCGGCCCCGATCTGGAGGTGACCGAGGCTGCGTCCCCGCTGACTGAGGCCGATCTCCGCGCCGTAGGTGAACTCGCCGGTCTTGCCGATGTCATGGACCAGGGCGGCCGCCATCAACAGGTCCGAATTCAGTTTCGGGTGAAGCACGCAGGTCTCGGTGACCAGAGTTCCGACCGCGACCGTGTGTTCGGCCAGCCCGCCGATGTAGGCGTGGTGGCCACCCCGCGTGCAGGGGGCCAGCCGGAAGGCTTCGGCGGTCTCGCCGGCGAAGAGAAGATCCTCGATCACCGCCCGGTATCCCGGGTGGTGAACCTCCCGGGAAAGATGTTCGAGAAACCCCTCGAGTTCGTCACGGTCCCGGTAGGCGGTGGGCAGAAAGTCGGCCGGGTCGATCCCGGCCGGGTCGACCTTCTTTACGTCCTCGAGTTCGGCCGATAGCTGCCCGCGGAACTGTTCGACCCGGCCCTTCACGGCGATCACGTCGCCGCGCTCGAAGCCGGTCCCGATCCGGTCGGGGTCGCGGAAGACCCGGGCGGCGATCGATCCGGTCCGGTCACGCAATTCGAGCGAGAGGTACCCCGAGCCGTTCCTGGCGGTGAGTCGGTCCTTGCGGGCACAGGCGTAGCGACCGGCGAAGTTCTGGCCGGGCGTCAGCTCGATAAGGGGGGTTCCGTTTCGGTTGCCGGCTTCCATCGCTCCACATCCTGACTGAAGCTGATGACTTCATTCCTGTTCCTCTTCCCCGCGCCGGACCGGACGGGCCGGTGAGGCGGGTCGGCTACATTGAACCTATGGACCAACTCCGCTGGGAGACGAACCCGCCAAAGCTTCGCGACCCGATGATGGTCTGCGCCTTTCGCGGATGGAACGACGCGGCCAATGCGGCCTCCTCCGCGCTCGAGACCCTCGCCGACTCGCTCGAGGTCGATGTGCTGGCCGAAGTGGATCCCGAGGACTTCTACGACTTCCAGGCGAGCCGGCCGACCATCCGGCTGGTCGAGGGAGCCCACCGCCAGATCGACTGGCCCTCGAACACTTTCATCGCTGCCCGCGCCCAGGGCGCCAACCGCGATCTGATTCTGCTCGACGGAACCGAACCCAACCTGAAGTGGCGAACCTACTCCGAGATGGTGGTGCAGGTGGCCGAGCAGCTCGACGTGAAGATGGTCGTCGTGCTCGGTTCGCTGATCGCCGAGGTGGCGCACACCCTGCCGGTACCGATCACCGGGGTTTCGACCGACGAAGCCACCATTCGCAGTCTCGAACTTGAACGCTCCGACTATGAGGGCCCGACCGGAATCGTCGGCGTGATCCATGACCGCTGCCGGGCCGCCGGCCTGCCTTCGGTTTCGCTCTGGGCAGCGGTGCCGCACTACGTCGCCGCGGTCCCCAATCCGAAGGCTGCCCTCGCGCTCAGCGAGAAGCTCGAGGCGATCACCCGGGTCGCTGCCGACATCTCCGGCCTCGAGGACGAAACCATGTCCTACGAGGAGCAGATCGGACGCGCCGTCGCCGCCGACCCCGAGGTCGAGGAGCTGGTCGAACGGATCGAATCCGAGCAACGAAACCG
>JAEYSQ010000168.1 GCA_023434465.1 Actinomycetes bacterium | reverse complement strand
TCCTTGATCTGGGCGATGATCTCGAGGGCTTCGTTCCACTCGCGCTGCCAGACGTTACGGCCGAAGATCACACCGCTGCCGCCGGCGTCCATGACCGACTTGGTGTGACCGAGCACGGTCGCATCGTCGGTCTTCGAGCCGCCCGAGAGGACGACCAGCGAACGGCCGGCCGACTCGACACACTGACGCATCGCTTCTTCGGCGGTGACGTCGAACTCGTTGTAGGGCGGCTGGGTGGCCTTGTCCTTCTCGGCGTCGATCTTGGGGTAGTTCAGCTTGACGACGTCGGCGCCCATTTCCATGGCCAGACGGGCGGCGTAGTCGATCGCGTAGAAGGAGTTGGCGCCACCCTTGGCGTCGATCGCCTCGCCGCGCGGGTAGGACCAGACGACCAGCGGCATGCCGAAGCGGTCGCAGTCCTGGCGGACCTGACGCAGCTGCGCGAGATCCTCGTCCTGGCGAGGGGAGCCCACGTAGAGGGTGTAGCCGATCGCGTCGGCGCCGAGGCGAACCGCATCCTCGACGGTCGCGTTGCATGCGGAGAAAGCGTGGGCGGAGGAGGGGATGTCCGTCTTGCCGTTGACCTTGAGGATCAGCGGCACCTCACCGGCGTAGTCCGGGTAGTACTTCTCGGCCATGCCGATCTGGCAGGCCAGGGCCGAGTAGCCGGCTTCGGCGGCCAGCTTGAACTGGTACTCCGGATCCTTCGAGGCCGGGTTCGGGAAGAAGTCCCGGGGCCCGTGCTCGATGCCCTGGTCGATCGGCAGCAGCATCAGGGTTCCGTTACCCGGTCCGAACTCGAAGAGCAGCCGGTGAAGCCGGGCGCGCTTGCCCGGAGGCAGCGTCGCAAGCAAGGACTTCTGTTCGGTCAGGGTGTTGGCTTCCATTTGCTTCTCGATCCTCCTGGGGGATTTGTAAAGAGTCTTGGAGGCAGTATGTCAATGCCGGAGCGGATCGGGCGGCTATCCTCGGGTAAGCGATGGGCGAAACCGAACTAAGAGTCGTCTGCAAATCATGCGGGGCGGAAGTCAGCCCTTACGTCACCGAGTGCCCGTACTGCGGCGCCCGGCTCCGCAAACGTGCCCCCGACCTCGAACGTGGCGGGGACGGCGTGCTCGAACCGAAACAGTCGCGGCGCGAGAAAAAACGAGAGGAGAAGGCCAGGCAAAGGGCCGAAAAGCAGGCCCGCAGCCGCCCGGAGAGCCGTTCCTCCCTGGGCGTCAGGCCGTGGGCGACGATCGTCCTGATCCTGATCCCGGCGGTTGCGCTGCTGGTGCGGATCGCGACCGGAACCGCCCTGTCGGACTTCGGCGGCCTCGTCGTCCCCTTTGACAGCGAGTGGTGGCGGGTTCTCACCGCTCCCTTCGCCTACGTCAGCGTCGGGTACCTGTTCGCGGTCGGTCTCGCACTCGCGCTTTTCGGACCGGGGCTCGAAAGGCGTCTCGGCGCCGTTCCGGTCCTGCTGCTGCTGATCGCCTGTGGTGCTCTCGGGGTTCTCGCCGCCTCGGCGGCGGCCGACCAGCGCGACGCGTTCACCGTGATCGCCGGCGGCAACGGGATCGCGTTGGGGGCGATCGGTGCCTGGTTTGCCCTCAACCGGGCCGCGGTCAAGGCGGAGGGCGGATGGGCCGACCTTGCCGGAGTACTGATCGCCGGGCTGGTGATCCTGCTGCTTCCGGTGGTGGTTCCGACCGCTGATTTCTGGTCCGGGCTGGCCGGTGGCCTGGTCGGGATGCTTGCCGGGATGCTTGCCGCCCGGAAATAGGAAAGTCGCAGGACTTTGCCCGGAGTTTCAACTTCTCTAGGCTGACCGGTGTGTCCGAAGAGACCATCTCCGACGAGGAACTGGCCGCCGCGATTGAACGCCTGAGTGATCCCGAGCGTTTCCGGGAAGCCGAGCAGCTGGTTTCCCGTGCCGCCCCCGGTCTGCCGGCCGTCCTGGTCACGGCACTCGGACAGGGCGGCTGGTTTGGCGAGTCGCACCTTTCGGAGACTCTGAAGGCAGCGACGATCCCGGATGAGGATCAGCGGCTGACCGCGGTCCGCGCCCTGCTCACCGAAGAGACCCAGATGGGAATGATGGTCGGGGTCGCGGTCGGCTGGGCGCTCAGGAAAGAACTTGACGAAAGCGGTGTGACCGACACCGCGGAACACGAGAACGAGGAGAGCTGAAAATGGAGATCCGCTACCACGGCCATTCATGCTTCGAGCTGAGCGAAGGTACGACGAACCTGATCGTCGATCCCTTTCTCGCTCCGAACAACCCGATCGCCGACGTGACCGCCGATGACGTTTCGGTGACCCACCTTGCCTTGACCCACGGGCATGCCGATCACGTCGCTGACGCGGTCGCCGTCGCTACGAAGAACAATCCGCAGTGCGTCGCCATGGTCGAGGTCGCCAACTGGCTCGAGATGCAGGGGGTCGAGAACGTCTCCGATCCCAACCTCGGTGGCACGGTCCGCTTCGATGATGACGGCCTCTCGATAAAGCTGGTCCAGGCGTTCCACACCAACACGCTGCCCGGTTCCGATGAGCGTCCGTTCAGCGCCGAGCTCGGTACCCCGATCGGCATGCCGGCCGGCCTGATCATCGAGATGGGTGGCCTCACGATCTACGACGCCGGAGACACCTGCCTGTTCGGTGACATGGAGCTGATCGGAAAACGCCACGGAGTCGATGTCGCGCTGCTTCCGATCGGGGGCCACTACACGATGGACCGCGAGGACGCCGCCTACGCTGCCGAGCTGATCGGCGCAAAGAAGGTGATCCCGATCCACTACGACACCTTCCCGCCGATCAAGACCGATGCGCAGGCCTTCGCGGACGATCTGGCCGGCCGGGGGATCGAGGCGATCGTGCTCGGTCCCGGGCAGAGCGCGACCCTTTAGGG
>JAEYSQ010000161.1 GCA_023434465.1 Actinomycetes bacterium | reverse complement strand
ATCTGGTCGAGCGCCACGAGCCGGAAGGTGCGACGCGGCCCGATCCAGGTCCGGCCGTAGCCCGTGACCTGCAGACTGCCGCCACCCTCGCCATGTGCCGACGGCTGGAAATGCCGGCAGCCGCCCTTCTGATCGTCGCCGAAGACAATACGGGGCGGCGTCTGGTCGAGGATGAACTCTGGGAACTCTTCCGCGCGACCGGAAAAGCGGTGCTTGCCCGCCTCGACCGGCGGGAGAGCCCGGACTGGTCCGATAACCCGGAACCCTAAGCCTCAACTTGAGGGTCAGATCACTTGGTCTTGCCGCTGCCCTTGGCCTGCCTGATCGCTTTCAGCTCGGAGCGGAGCTCACGGACCTGATCAAGAGCCGCGTCGAGCCGGTCTTCGGATTCTTCGAGACGGTCAGAAAGAACCCGTACCCGCCGTTCGAGACGATCGGCTTCGTCCTGCGAAGAGACGCCCATCGCCCCCATCGCCGCCCTCTGGGCCTCGGCAGCCCGGTCCCGCGCTGCGACCGCGGCGGAGACGGCCTGACCGAATGCCGGGCTTCCGATCAGTGCCTGGGCGAGGTCCGCAGCTGCCTTTTCGCCCTTCGACTGAAACCGGTCCCTGATTCCCTCGTTGCCTTCTTTCTCGGATGACATGGCACAAGCTTAAAGGCCCTCCCGGGGACTTGCCGACGAACCGTGGCAGGAAGCGTGAGGGTGCCGGCGAATCCCGTTGCGATACGGTTTCCCTGCCGCGCCACGGGAGGGCGTCGGCCGTGTCTGTTTTAGTTGGGAAGCCAAAGGTGGACCAGGGTTCAATGACTACACGCCGGAACGCGTCGACCGCCAGAATCGCGGTCCTCTTTTTCGTGCTCTTTTTCGGCTCCCTGACTTGGTTTGCCGCGGAAAGCTCCGCCGCCTCCGACACCCCCGTTCCTTGCGCCCCGGGCGCCGCCGACTGCTACGCCGCAGTCGAGAAGACGGCTTCCCCGGCTGCAACCGACCCGGCGACCGCCGGACCGGACAGCAACACCGGCACCGGGAACTCCGGCCAGACCGACACCACACAGGGCAACGGCGGGGCCGTCAACGGGGTCGGAACCGGAGGGGTCGCGCCGGGCCAGACGGGCAACACCGGCGCCACCGGCCCGGACGACGCCGGCGGCCAGATCACGCCGGACGGAAACTCGCCCGATTTCGTGGAGGATGACCCGAGCCTGAACGGCGGGGCAGGACCGGGTGCCAGCCTCGACCCCGGCGCCATGGAGTCGGACGTCCTGAGCGTTCCCAACTTCGTGATCGACCAGTTCGAGATTCCCCCCTTCCTGCTCCCGATTTACCAGGCCTGCGGCAGCCAGTACGGCATCCCCTGGTACGTGCTCGCCTCGATCAACCGCAACGAGACCACCTTCGGCACCAACGTCGCCACCTCCTCGGCGGGGGCCAACGGCTGGATGGCTTTCATGCCGGCCTCCTGGGCCGAGTGGGGGGTCGACGCCAATGGCGACAAGATCCGCGACCCCTACAACCCGGTCGACGCGATCTGCTCCGCCGCCAACTACCTCGACTACTTCGGGTACGAAGACAGTCCGTACGACGCGATCTTCGCCTACAACCACGCTGACTGGTACGTCCGCAAGATCATGAAGTACGCCAAGATCTACTCCCAGATTCCGCAGGAGATGATCAGCGCCCTGACCGGTCTCACCGAAGGTGCCCGCTTCCCGGTCGCCTCGGCGGATGCCAACTACGAGGGCCAGGTTTCGACTGAAGCCGCGAAGAAGAACGGCACCGCCTCGCAGGACATCCAGTCATCCGCCGACCGGCGGACGATCGCGATCAGCGCCTCGGGCGGATCCCCGGTCATCGCCGTAAACGACGGAACGATCGTCGCGATCGACCAGGACGGCGGCACCGTCGTTCTCGAGGATGCCTACGGGAACCGCTACACCTATGCGGGTCTCGGTTCGGTCTCCACCGTTCACCCGGTACCGCAGCCAAAGCAGACCTCCTCCCTGGTCGCCGCCGAGTCCGACATTGGGCACACCGACGACACCGACCTCCCCGAACCGGACGCCGACGCCGAGATGGGCGAGGCGAAGGCGGCGGAGCAGCCGGAAGGATCCGGTCAGGCAAGTCCATCTAACCCTCAGGTTCAGGATGAGGCTCCGAGCCAGAAAGAAAAGGAGAACATCAGCGAGGTGCTGGTCGACCCCGACGCCGCTGATGCAGCTGCGAGCGACCCGGCGGTAGCCGACGAACAGGCCGACCCGGCGATCGAGGCGGCCGACCAGCGACGCGACGAGCAGGGTGACATCCGGCAGGTTCCCGACGATGCCAGCCGCAGCTCCGAAGACCTGCGCGGGCGGGTCTACGCCAGCCCCCTCCGGCCAAGCAACCAGCAGCGTGCCTCGACCGACGGCCAGTCGCTCGAGAACGCGGTTCGCCAGGCTGAAGGCATCGGCATCGAGGGCAAGCCGGGCGACTACCTGATCTACGACGGCAGCAAGTCCGGCATCTACCGGTTCGATCCCGAAACCACCGACCTTCACGAACTGAAGAAGGGTTCCCACGTGATCGCCGGTACCGTGCTCGGCCGCCTCGCCGAGACCTCCGTCGGATCCGTCAACTTCTCGATCAAGCCGGGCGGAGAAGACACCCCGCAGATCGACCCGAAGCCCTTCCTCGATGGCTGGAAACTCCTGGCCGAGACGAACATCTACAGCGCCCGTGGCAAGGACCGGTTCTCCAACCGACTCGGGGTCGGAGGCATCCTGCTGCTCTCGAAGTCAGCGCTCCAGAAGCGGGTGCTCAACGATCCCAAGATCGAGTTCACCCAGCAATGCGACCGCGATTACATTGCCGGCGGATCGGTCGACCGGCGCGTTCTCGCCACGCTCGAGTTCATCACGGCCCACGGCTATTCGATGCTGATCACCTCAATGCTCTGCGGCCGCGAGGGCTCGATCACCACCTCGGGCAACACGTCCAACCACACGCGCGGTTCGGCCATCGACATCGCCGCGTTCAACGGCGAGGTAGTCACCGCGGGAACCCAGGGTCCCGGCTCGCTGACCGACCAGGTTGCCCGTCTCGTGCTCACCCTGCAGGGCACGATGGCGCCCGACGAAGTCATCTCGCTGCTCGATTACCCGCAGCCCGCCGGGTTCGCGATGGGTGATCACGACGATCATCTCCACATCGGTTTCCGTCCGATGGCCGGTGCCGATGCGCCCGGAGGTTCGATCGCCTCGACTCTGGGGGCCGAACAGTGGGAGAAGCTGACCGAACGGCTCGGCCAGATCACCAACCCCGACGTCCCGACGACCCCGTCCGATGAATCGCTTCCCGCGAAGACCGGCGAGGACGAGGACGAAGGCAACTAGCGGCCATCAGCCCGCTTTTCGGTTTCGTTCAGTTCGAGCTGCCCGGCCAGCTGCCGATCGATGACGGCCGCTACCTGATCCGGTCCGGACCAGGCGAGCGCGTGCTGGTCACCGAGACCGAAGGCGCACTTCCCCCGCCTCGGCGCCGCCGACGACGCGCGCGCAAGACGACAGAACGCGATACACCGGTCACGGTCTCGGTCTCGGTGGTCACGCTGATCCGGGCCGACGAACCGTTTGAGAACGAAAGCGCGGCCGATCTGTGGCTCGACCGGCTCGATGACGCCGACCACACCGGCGATCTGCTCGGTGAGGCGATCGGCGCACTGGATCGCGGGCGGGCGGCTGACGCCGCCGCTTCCGGCATTCCCTTCGGGACGCCGACCGTTCCGGGAAACCTGATCGCTGCCCGGATCGGATACGGAGAGGGAGAACTGGTTGCCTCCGGACGTTTTCTCGAGGCCCGGGAGGTCGATGCCAGAGGAGGAACCGGCGAGAAGCGGCGCCAGCGGCTTGCCCGGACCGGTCCGATGGCGCGAACCGCCGAAATCCTCGGCGGCCGGGAACCGGCGGCGGCCTGCGAAGTTCTGGTTCCGCGAATCAGGCTCGACCTTGAAAACGGAAACGAGGCGGCCGCCCGGCTGGCGATCGCGGGCGCGGCCGGAGTGACGATCAGTGAACTCGAATTCGCGGTCGACGACGATGACCACGAGCGGGACCTTGACCGGCTCGAAGAACTGCTCCCGCCACTCGCCCAGGTCTCGGCGCGGGCCGAGAGCGGCGGCGGCGAGCCGGGCGACCGGGAACTGGCCGAAGAAGCGCTGGAACTGGCCGAGCGGGTGATTCGCCGACGGCGAATCCTCGGCATGTAACGAGTCGCTAGCGGCTCTCGATTCCCAGTACGTGGAGGACGGCTTCGTCTTCCAGCGTCGCGGCGGTGAGGTCGGCGTGGTCGAGCTCGATCCCGGGGACCGAGGGTATGCCGATCACGAAAAGGCCGGCGGCAACCGCGGCGGTAACCCCGGAAGGCGAGTCCTCCAGAGCCACTACCCGCTTGCCGGGTTCGACCTCAAGCTGGCGGCAGGCTTCGAGATAGGCGTCGGGCGCAGGCTTGGCCTCCGGAACCTCATGGCCGCTGATCACGGCATCGAAAGGACTGCCGGTCCCGGCGACCTCATGTGATCGCTCGATGAAACGGCGCGGGGAGTTGGAAACCAGGGCGATCGGAACTCCGGCCAGCCGCAACAGATCGACCAGCTCCCGCGCGCCGACCATCGCGTCGACGCCTCCTTCCAGCTCGGCCAGGACGAGATCGTTCAGCTCCTCCATAAGTTCCTGCTCGCGACCCGGTTCGTTCAGGAACCGGGCCAGTTTCTGGCCGGCGATCTTCTCCGATGATCCGACCAGGCTGCGTTTGTGGTCGATAGTGAACTCCTGGCCTCGGCGTTTGAAGAGGCTCTGCTCGGCCCTGCTCCAGACCGCCTCGGTGTCGAGCAGGAGCCCGTCGTTGTCGAACAGCACCGCTTCGGGATACGCCATGCACGGAGCCTAGAGATAGAGGTGCGAAAGGGATAGTCCCCTTCGATCTGGAATATTTCGGTGGTGATCCGATACCGCGTACCGATTCGCGGGTTACAGACAGGCATGCATCAATTGGAAGAAATGACCGGGGCCGGTCCACCCGGCAGTTCGAGGGCGCTCGTCCGAAAGCCTCTGTGGATCCGTTTTCTCCTCCCTGCTTTCGCGATCGTGCTGCTGGGAATCTTTGCGCCGCCGAGTGCCGGTGCAGCCAGCCTGTCCTCGCCGGAACCCCCCATGGTCCTTCCGTCGGATGCCGGTGCCAGCACGGCGGTGCCTGGCAGCAACGCGAATCGCTGGATCATCGGCGCGGTTCCGGGCAGGAAGTCGGCGAAGATCGCCGGCGCGCTCGGAGCCGAAAGCCTGGGAGGCCAAACGGGCAGCTACCAGGTCCCTCGTGGCGCAGCCCGGTTGCTCGCCCAGCGACTCGAGCGCGCCGGCCGGCTCGTGTACGCCGAACCGGACGTCTCGGTAACCCGCAGCGGCTACCCACTCGACCGGTTGAGCGACCAGCAATGGTGGCTCAACCGAATCGTCAGCCCTAACGACGTCACGCCGCCAGCCGTGACTTCGAAGAGTCCCGTTATCGCCCTGCTCGAGGAATCGGTCGACCCGCTCCATCCCGACTTGGCAAATGCCAATCTGACCGGGGCCAAATCGCTCGGCCCGACCGCTGACTGGCACGGAACGGCGGTCGCCGGAATCGCCGGATCGCCGGGTGAGAATCTCGGCATCCGCGGAGTCTGGCCAGGCGCCAGGATGCGGCTTTTCGCTTCCGGACTCAAATGCTCGACCGTTTCAAAGACCGTGACCCGGGCCGTGAACCGGGGGGTCGCGGTGCTCAACATGAGCTACACGTTCCCGGCCGGTTCCTGTTTCACCCACTTCGTCGCGACCCAATACGCGATCAGGAAAGGAGTCGTCGCCGTTGCAGCGGCCGGTAACTCAGGTGACCGTGGCAACGCTCCGATGCGGCCGGCGGTCGACCCTCACGTGATCTCGGTCGGGGCGATCCAGAACGTCGACGATCCTCTCAACCCGTCGGTCGTCGCGCCCTTCTCGACCCGCAACTCCGGTGTGGACATCGTCGCCCCGGGAGCCGACGTGCTGGCCCCATTCGTGAAGGAGACCAGCGCCGGAGTCGAACGGACCTGGGAACTCCTCAATGGCACCAGTTTCGCTACCCCCATGGTTTCGGCCACCGCCGCCTGGCTCAGGCAGGTGCGGCCGGAACTCGGCAACCTCCAGATCGGAAGCCTCTTGACCAGTTCGGCCACCGACCTCGGTGAACCCGGCCGCGACCCCGAGTACGGGGAAGGCCTGCTCAGCATCGAAGCGAGCCTTACCGCCTCGAACCCGTCGATCGACCCCTACGAGCCAAACGACGACATCCGCTGGGTCGACGGGTCGCTGCTCAAACCAAAATCTCCTTTCCTCTGGCGGGCCGGATCCGGCAAGTGGCGGAAAATCACCGCCACCCTCTCCCGGGCCAAGGATCCAGCCGACGTCTACCGGGTTCTGATCCCGGCCCGGCGAAGGATCGTGGTCAACGTCGCGCAGCTCGAGGGGAACATCGTCCTCTCGGCCCTGAAGCCGAAAGCGAAGAGGATCGCCCGACCGCGACGCAATCTGATCGTCCGCTCGAATCGGCCCTACCCGAAGACCGAGGGCATCGTGGTCCGAAACCTGAAGAAGCGGCGCCAGGCGATATGGCTGGCGATCACCCCAAGCCCCAACCAGTCCGGAAACGACGCCCGCTACCGGATCAAGATAGTCCGCCGCTAACCCGAGCCCGGTCGCGACCAGCCCTCACCCCCGGCCGCGACCAGCCCCCACGCCAGTTGACGGTGCCGCAGGTCTTGACCCGATGCGGTGCATAACCTGCTGCACCACCTGGCGCAACCGACCAGCCCCCTCGCCGGGGTACCACGGTGCCGCAGGTCTTGACCCGATGCGGTGCATAACCTGCGGCACCACCTGGCGCAACCGACCACCCCTCACGCCGGGGTGCCACGGTGCCGCAGGTCTTGACCGAATGCGGTGCACAACCTGCG
>JAEYSQ010000093.1 GCA_023434465.1 Actinomycetes bacterium | reverse complement strand
GCCCTCGGCCACACCCTCGACGTCGGCGCTCCCGTGAAGGCCGATCCCGGCAAAGATGTTCCGCACCTTGAGGCCGGCGTCGTGGTGCGTCGGGGTGAAGAGCAGTGGCAGCACGAACTCGGCGCCGGGAAGGGCGGCGGCACGAAGGACCGGGTTGACCTCGCGGCCGATGCCGCCGCTGTCGACCAGCACCAGCCGGGAGATGAGATCCGGAAACTGGTACGCGAACTGCATGGCGATCCCGCCCCCGAGCGAGTGCCCGACCACCGTGACCTTGGGAACTTCGAGGGCGACGAGCAGGTCGCGCATCCCGCTGGCGTAGGCACCGAGCGAGTAATCGCCCTGTGGCTTGGAGGAGCGGCCGTGGCCGAGCAGGTCGGGGGCGATCACCGTGTGTCGCTCAGCCAGGCCCGGCATGACCGATTTCCAGGTGCGTGAACTAGAAGTGATGCCGTGGACCAGGAGGATCGGTGGTCCCTGTCCCATCTTGTGGAATGTGACCGGCTGGCCGTGAATCTCGATCGTTTGGCGTACCGTCATGTTCCCAGTATCGCCGATCAAGTCTTCTGGCGGGTGAGCATCGACACAGAAGCCGGTTTGCGCCTGTCTCGCCCGGGAGTCAGATGGCGGTCGCCGGGATAGGTCACGGTTACCAGGACAGGTTTCAGGCCCCTGGGAATCCTGAGAGTGAGCCTCGCGAGCCCGGTGCCCGGCTTCAGCCGGCGGGTGATCCGGCGAGTCTTCCTCCGGGGCCGGGGCTTTACGCGGCGGTTTCGGATCAGCCTGACCCGGGCGGTCACCGCCTTCGATGCCGCCGGGTTGACCCGGATCGCGAGGCGGAGCCGCTTTCCGTTCCATTGCGCGGTCCTGATCACCAGTCCCGGTGCACCCCTCTTCGGCGGTTCCGGCAACTCTTCGGGCAAATTTGCCAGGTGCTCGTGGAAAGTCGTACCGACCGGGGCAAGGGGGGTGCCGTCGAGATCGGAGACGAGAGCGAAATTGCTGCAGCCGAGATCTGGCAGATCCCACCAGGCCCAGGCCAGGTAGCCGATCAGGTGGCCGTCGGCCCACTCCATGAAACGCCTCACGTGGCCGGGCGAGTCGCAGTCATTCTGGCCGAACTCGGCAGCCAGGACCGGCACCTCTCGGGCCAGTGGAGCGATCTCTTCGTCCCAGCACCTGACCGTCCGGCAGCGCTGGACCGGGTAGTTGTGGAAACCGGCGATTAGCTGGTCGTCGTCCGGGGCGTGGTCTCGCCATCCCCGAAGGTCATTGGCGTAATCGATGCCGGACAGCAGGATCGGCTGCACCGCTCCGGAATCGCGGACCGCCGAAACCAGCCGTTTGAGACCGACCGCCTGATATTTGCCCGGGCCGGTGAACGGAATGGTGTCCGGGTCGGCCGGAGCATGGCAGCCCCCGTTGGCCCAGCACTGCCACGAAAGCCCGAAGACCTTGGCCCCGCCGCTCCAGCGCGAGTGAGGTTCATTGAAGAGGTCGAAAATCACCGAACGGTTCTCCCCGAAACGGGTCGCGACGGACCTCCAGAAAGCCGGGGCGTGCTGGTCCGGCATGGGACGGAGGCCGTCGGCCACGTTTCCGTCCGGGTTCGACCAGTGAAGGTCAAGGATCGCGACGATCCCGGCCCGGTTCAGAGCTTCGACGAAATTCTGGATGCTCTGCCGGTAGCCGGCCATCGTCAGTTCGTTGAAAGTGAGGTCGTCGGCGGGGAGTCCGTTAAGTCCCAGCCAGCAATCCTGGTTCAGCGGCAATCGAACCGTGTTGATCTTCCAGGAAGCCATCGCCGCCACCGTCGAGGCAACGTCGTCGGGTTCGGTGCCCTCCGCGCCGTAGCCCCAGCCTTGCTGGCAGGCGTACTCGTAGCCCGGGAAGTTGACCCCATGGGGAACGAAACGTTTTGCGGTCAGCGCGTCGAAGATCCCGTTGCCCCGGACTACTGGCTGAGGTGCTGCGGCCGATGCCCAGGATGGGCAAAGGAAGGAAGCAGCGAGAATCGCAGCAAGCAGAAATCGACCTCGCGAGAACACGGTGAAAATCGTATCTGCCACCGATCGGCGGCAGGTCGGTAACCCGGAGTCACTGACCATCTGCCCGTCCCGGCTATCCTTGCTGGCGAATGATGTCTCGCGGGAACCTGGATGGACGACGACCCTGGCTCTAGTCCCAAGCGCACCTTGATGCGTGCCGGACCTGTTTCGGCTCGCGGTCGGGGGGCGCTGCCTCGATGATCGAGTTGCTTTACGTACTCGTTTCCGTGGTCATGATCGTTGCCTGCGGCCTTTTCGTCGCGGCCGAATTCGCCTTCGTGACGGTCGACCGGTCGAGCGTCGACCGGGACGCAGAGTCAGGTGACCGTCGGGCCAAAGGCGTGCGGTCCGCGCTGAAAGGCCTTTCGACCCAGCTTTCTGCTGCCCAGGTCGGGATCACGGTCACCAACCTGATCATCGGTTTCCTGGCTGAACCCTCGATTTCCAGGCTCATCGACGGACCGCTCGAGTCGCTCGGAGTACCCGGGGGCGCGGTGAAGGGAGTCTCGGTCCTGGTCGCCTTCATCCTTGCCAACGGGTTGACGATGATCTTCGGTGAGCTGGTCCCGAAGAACCTGGCGATCGCCAGGCCGCTGCCCACCGCGAAGGCGGTTCAGGGCTTCCAACGCAGCTTCACAGCCGTGATCCATCCCCTGGTCAGGCTCACGAACGGCTCGGCGAACGCGATCCTGCGGATGGTCGGGATCGAACCGCAGGAGGAGCTCGCCTCGGCCCGCTCGCCGGAGGAGCTCACCTCCCTGGTCCGGCGCTCGGCCGCCCAGGGCACGCTCGAGGAACCGACCGCGGAGTTGCTCGAGAAGTCCCTCGAGTTCGGTGAACTGCGGGCCGATGACGTGATGACCCCTCGGGTCAAGGTAAAGACGCTCTCTCCGGATCTGCCGGTGAGCGCCGTGGTCGAGACTGCCCGGGCCGGTGGCTTCTCCCGCTTCCCGGTGATCAGTGAAGGTTCGGAGATCGTCGAGGGGCTGGTTCACGTAAAGCACGCGGTCGCGGTTCCCCGCGAGGAAAGGGACGCGACCCCGATTCGCGAGGTGATGGCCGAGCCGGTCCTGGTTCCGTCGACGATCGAACTCGATCCGCTGCTGGCCGAGCTACGCAAGGTCGGTCTCCAGATCGCCGTCGTCGTAGACGAGTTCGGAAGCTTCGACGGGATCGTCACGCTCGAAGACCTGATCGAGGAGATCGTCGGCGAAGTACGAGACGAGCACGATCACGAAGAAGCTCCGATCCGGGAGATCGCGGCCAGCATCTGGTCGGTCTCGGGACTGATGCGACCCGACGAGATCGAGGACCAGATCGGGGTGATGCTGCCGGAGGACGAAGATTACGAAACGGTTGCCGGCCTGATCGGATTCGAACTCGGTCGCGTGCCGGGCCGGGGGGATTCGGTCCAGGTGGAAGCGACCGGCGAGGAAAAGGAACCCTTGGTCGCCGAGCTGACCGTGCTGCGGATGGACGGCCTAAGGGTCGATCGGGTACGCCTCTCCATTTCCCGTCCCGAACCCGATGACGGCCGGGAGGACACGAAGTGAGCCCCGCCCTCGCCCTCACCGTTTCGTTGTTCCTGCTGATCGGCAACGCCTTCTTCGTCGGGGCCGAGTTCGCGCTGATCTCTGCCCGCCGGTCGGTAATCGAACCCAAGGCGGAGGACGGGCAATGGGCGGCCCGGATCACCCTCCGGGCGATGGAGCGGGTCTCGCTGATGATGGCCGGCGCCCAGCTCGGCATCACTCTCTGCACGTTGGGTCTGGGCGCCCTGGCCGAACCGGCGATAGCTCACGCCCTCGAAGTCCCCTTCGCGGACCTCGGGATTCCTGAGTCCCTGGTCCACCCGGCCGCGGTCGCGGTCGCCCTTCTGTTCGTAGGTGCCCTTCACGTCGTGCTTGGCGAGATGGTTCCGAAGAACATTGCCCTGGCCGGCCCGGACCGGTCAGCCATGGTGCTGGCGCCTCCGATGGCGGCGGTGGTCAAGGTCCTCCACCCGGTCATCTGGCTGCTGAACATCACCGCCAACGGGGTACTTCGACTGATCGGCGTGACCCCGTCGGATGAGGTGACCAGCGCCTTCACGCGCGACGAGGTGGCCGGACTGGTCGAGGAGTCACAGCGTGAAGGGATGCTGGATGCCGACGAGGGCCGGCTCCTGACCGGTGCCCTGACCTTCGAGGAAAGGGATGCCAGCGCGGTGCTGCTGCCGATGGAGACGATGGTGACGCTGCCGATCACGGTTACCCCGGCCGAGGTAGAAGAGACTGCGGGCCGGACCGGGTTCTCGAGGTTCCCGGTGACCCGCGACGGCGAGATGATCGGCTACCTCCACATGAAGGACGCACTCGAGGTCAAGGACAAGCACCGCAATCGTCCGATCGCCGAGTCCTGGGTCCGGCCGCTGCCGACCGTCCGGCTGACCGATCAGCTCCGCGAGGTACTGAAGGCGATGCAGAGCTCCGGCGCCCATCTTGCCCGGGTCGTCGTCCGGGGCGGTCGCGGACGCAGCAAGACGGTCGGGGTGGTCGCCCTCGAAGACGTTCTCGAAGAACTGATCGGTGAAGTCAGGGATGCCGCCCAGCAGATCGAGTCTTCGAGCTAGTGACGATTTGCCTCTAGGATCGGATCATGAGCACCAATGACGATGTGATCGTCCGCTTCTACGAAGGATTCGCCGCGGGTGACGCCGACACCATGGCCACCTGCTACCACGAGAAGATCCATTTCCACGACCCCGTCTTCCAGGACCTGAACGGACCCGAAGTCATGAAGATGTGGCGCATGCTGCTGGCCCGCTCCGATGATCTTGCGATCACGCTCGGTGACCACCGGGCCGATGAGGCGATCGGCTCTGCCCACTGGTCAGCGGTCTACACCTTCAGTCAGACCGGCCGGATCGTCCACAACGAGATCGACGCGGCTTTCATGTTCAAAGACGGCCTGATCATCGACCACATCGACCGCTTCGATTTCTGGAAGTGGACGCGGATGGCGCTCGGATTGCCGGGCACGCTGCTGGGCTGGAGTCCGGTCGTCCAGGGCAAGGTCCGGAAGCAATCGGCCCAGCTGCTGGCCGGCGCCGGTTGAGGTCGGGCTTGGTCAACTCCGGTGAAGCGGTAACCGGCCACCTGCTCTGCCTGCGCCCGGGCATCTCGAGTGTCGACGAGTACGAGCAGCTGTTCACCGACCCGGCGGTCGGTTCGTGGATTCGCCCCGAACCGATGGTTCCGTTCACCCGCGCCGACATGGAAAGGATGGCCAGTCGCGACCGGGCACATTGGGACGCCCACGGTTTCGGACCGTGGGCGGTCCGGGAACGGGAAGGTGGCGAGTTCGTCGGCCGGGGTGGTCTCGCCTGGGCCACCGTTGACGGCAAGCGGGAGGTCGAACTTCCCTGGGCGGTCATACCTTCGAAGCAGGGCCGGGGTTTCGCGACCGAGATGGGGGTCGCGGCGATCGACGCCGCCCGCGAAGCCGGCCTCGAAAGAGTCGTTTCCCTGACCTTGCCGTCCAACCTCGCTTCCCGCCGCGTCATGGAGAAGATCGGGCTGCGCTACGGAGGAGAGATCGAGCACGCAGGTCTCCCGCATGTCCTCTACGAACTCGAGTTCTGAACTCACAGTTCAAGACCGGTTTCCCGCGCTCCGTGGCGGGTACCCGTCACACATGCCACTAGCACTGCTGCTCATAGTCATTGGAATAGTCCTCGCCATCCTGGTTCACTGGGGGCTGGGGCTTGCCTGCATTCTGGTCGGTCTGGTGCTTCTCATCTGGCCGGCAGTGACAGGAAAACGAGGTAGTGGCTCAAGGGTCTGACCGCGTAGTCAGGCACAGCCATTTTGACCGAAAGGCCCCGGGAAACCGGGGCCTTTCTACTGCGCGAGTGGCTGGACTTTCCTACTCTGCACCGACCGGGCGGGAACCGAAGATCGCGCTGCCGACCCGGACGATCGTCGAGCCTTCTTCGATCGCGACTTCCAGATCACCGGTCATGCCCATCGAGAGCTCGTCCATCGCCACGCCATCGATGTTCTCTTCACTGATCCGCTCGGCGATCTGACGGAGGCTGGCCAGCGAGGGCCGCGCGACTTCGGGCTCGGCGTTCAGACCGATCGTCATCAGGCCGCGGATCTTCAGGGTTTCGAGACTGGCGATCGTGCGGATGAACGGTTCGACCTCATCCGGGTCGAGACCCGCCTTGGTCTCCTCGCCGGAGGTGTTCACCTGAATGAGGACTTCCCTTGATTCGCCGTCCCGTTCGAGCCGGTTGTGGAGCTTGCGGGCGAGCGAGGTCCGGTCCAGGGTCTGGATGCAGCTCACGAACGGCACCAGGGCGTTGATCTTGTTCGACTGAAGGTGGCCGATGAAGTGCCGCTCGTACTCAAGGTCTTCCAGTGCTTCGAACTTCGCTTTGACCTCCTGGACCCGGTTTTCGGCAACCAGTCTCTCCCCGGCTTCGATCGCGATGCGGATCCGCTCCGGTTCGACCGTCTTCGTGGCGAGGAGCAGCCGCACCGAGTCCGGATCCCGTCCCGCCCTCTCGCAGGCGTTGGCCATCCGCTTCCTCACCTGGGCGATGTTCGTCCGGATCAGTTCTGCGTCGGTCAATTCTGATCCAGCATTTCCGAGAAGACGGCGGTCTTGTATCCGGGCTCGGTTTCGGTTCGCCTTTCGTCGGCGATCACATGGGAAACCGCGTTGATCAGCGCCAGGTGGGTGAAAGCCTGGGGGAAGTTGCCGAGATGCCGACCGCTCGATGCCTCGAGCTCCTCCGCGAAGAGGTCGAGATCCCCCGAAGCCGCGAGCAGCCTTTCGCAGAGCTTCTTCGCGGCCGCCTTCTCGCCGATTTCGGAGAGCGCGGAGACCATCCAGAACGAGCAGATCAGGAAGGTGCCCTCCTCGCCTTCGAGCCCGTCGTCGGTTTGATCGGTGATGTAGCGGAGGATCATGCCCTGATCGTCGAGCCCTTCGCGGATCGCCAGCACCGTGTCACGGATCCTCGGATCGTCCGGGGGCAGAAACCGCACCAGGGGCATCAGGAGAACGGAGGCGTCGAGGGCATCGGTGTCGTAATGCTGGCGGAATACCCCGTCCTTCAGGCCCTTTTCGATGATCTCGGACTTGATCTCCTCGGCCTTCTCCCGCAGCTGGTCGGCGAAATCCTCGCGCCCGAACTCGGCCGCGAGTCTTGCGCCGCGATCGATTGCGACCCAGATCATCAGTTTCGAGGACACGTAGTGCTGCGGCTCGCCCCGTGCTTCCCAGATTCCCTGGTCCGGTTTCGGCCAGGCCTCAAGCGCATCTTCAACCAGTTTCCGGACCAGTTCCCTCGTCTGGTCGCTGATCGCCTCCGGGCCGAGAGCCTTACGGTGCACATAGACCGCGTCGAGCAGGGCACCCCAGACGTCGTTTTGGCGCTGGTCGTAGGCGCCATTGCCGATCCGCACGGGTTTGGCTCCCTCGTAGCCGGAAAGGTGATCGAGCGTCTGTTCCGTGAGGTCGTGTTCGCCGCCGATCCCGTACATGATCTGCAGGTCGCCGTCCATCTCGAGGGCCCGGTCGCGAACGAACCGCATGAAGGCACGGGCTTCCTCGTCGAAACCCAGCGAGTGGAGCGACCAGAGGGCGAAAGTCGAGTCGCGGATCCAGGAGTAGCGGTAGTCCCAGTTCCTTTCGCCACCCGGGGTTTCCGGCAGTGACGTCGTCGCCGCGGCGAGCACGGCCCCGGTCGGGGTGTAGGTCAGTCCCTTGAGGACCAGGGCCGAACGCTGAAGGTGCTTTCGCCACGGATGGTCGGGAAATCTGCCCTTCGCCAGCCAGTCGCGCCAGAGGTCACGGGAGGAATCGATCCACTCGCGGGCTTCCGGGTGGCTCCGGGGATGGGGCCTGGATTCGCCCCAGCCAAGCCAGACGAAGGCACTGTCACCCTCTTTCATCTTCAGTTCGCCGATCGCCTCCCCCTGCCCGAGGGTCAGGTTGAGGTCGGTGGCGAGCGAAAACTTTTCGCCTCCGCCTTCGGCGATCGCTTCGCCAACAGTCTGCTGGCTCCAGACCGCCGGAACGGCGCCGTAGTTGAAGCGAGGAGCGCAGACCAGTTGCATGTCGATCTCGCCGTCCACACAATCGACCAGCCGGACCAGGCTGTGGTCGCTTTCGTGGCCGGTCATCATCTCCCCGGGGCCACCCTGTTCCGCCCAGTAGGAGATCGAGAGCACGTCCCGGACCACCGCCCAGCCGGTCTCGGTCGACCAGGTGGTCTCGAGGACCAGGGTTCCCGGTTCGTAGCGCCGGCTGAGCGGCGCCGTTTCGTCGCGCGGAGCGAAACGGAAGTGTCCGGCGGACCGGTCGAGGATTGAACCAAAAGCGCTGGGTGAATCGAAGCGCGGGGTGCAGAGCCACTCGATCGACCCGTCCGGAGCGACCAGGGCAGAGGTGTGGCAGTCGGAGAGGAAGCCATAACTCCCTATCCCGGGAAAGTGATTCACACGGGCTCGAGGACTCATCGCGGTGAACCTACCAGCGCCGATGGCGGCGATCCGCGAGATCCTCCCGCCGGTACGCTGGAGGGCCGTGGATCTGCTTCCGACAGCCCCGTTCGCCGAGATCAGTCCGGCTGTCGTCGCGATGCTCGAGCTGATTCCGCTGACCGCTGCCGTGGTGCTCTACTGGCACCGGGCGATGACCCTGTCCTGGGCCGGGCGGCCGGTCCCCGTCTGGCGGCAGGTCTCCTTTGGCTTCGGTCTCTTCCTCGCCTGCTTCGTGCTGTTCAGCCCCTGGGGTTACCTGGCCGAGGAGTTGGTGATCGCCCACATGGTCGAGCACCTGGTGATCGGGGACCTGGCCAGCCTCTTCATCGTCCTCGGTCTCACCCGGTCGATGCTCCAGCCGATCCTGGCGATCAAGCTCTTCGACCGGCTTCAGGTTCTCGCCAACCCCTTCGTGGCCCTGCCACTCTGGGGGATCAACCTCTTCTTCTGGCACATACCGGCGATGTACGACGCGGCCTATGGCGGCGCGCTCATCCACGGTCTCGAGCACGGCATGTTCCTGATGTTCGGCTGCCTGATCTGGATGCCGGTCTTCGGGCCGTTGCCGACCCCGACCTGGTTCGGGCCGGGCTGGAAGGTCGTCTACGTGGTGATCGTCCGGTTTGTCGCTGCGATCCTCGGCAACATCCTCATGTGGACCCAGTTCACGCTCTACAACAACTACGACGAGGGTCATCTCAAGTGGGGAATCTCGGCGATTCAGGACCAGAGCACGGCGGGGGTGATCATGATGGTCGAGGGCACGTTCCTGATCCTTGGCATCCTGGCCTGGACTTTCTTCGAAGCGGCGAAGCAGTCGACCCAGAAACAGGATCTGATCGACCTCGCCTACGACCGTGGGTTGGAGGTCGACGAAGCGCGGATCGAGCGGGCGGTCAAGGCCGGCCACGCGGAACTGCTTGAGAAGCGGATCCGGGCCGGAGACGCAGGTGGCGATGTCACAGGCCAGTAGCCGCTACCTCGGCCTGCTCGTCTTTACGACCGGCGCCTGCACCATGGGTGCGGAGATCGCCGGTGCCCGCCTGCTGGCGCCCTATTTCGGTGACTCGACGATCGTCTGGGCGAACACGATCGCGATCGTGCTGGTCGCGCTCTCGATCGGGTACTGGCTGGGCGGCAAGCTGGCCGACCGACGCCCGGAGCTCCGCTCGCTCTGCTGGACCGTGCTTGGCGGGGCGGTTCTGGTCACCCTGATCCCGTTCTTCGCAAGACCCTTCCTCGGAGCATCGGTCGACGCTTTCGACGAACTTTCGGTCGGCGTCTTCGCCGGCTCACTGGTCGGGGTGCTGGTCCTGCTGGCGATCCCGGTGATGATCTTCGGCGCGGTCTCGCCCTGGGCACTCAGGATCGCGATGGACTCCTCGGATGTCGCGCACGCCGGTCAGCTGGCCGGACGCCTTTACGCACTCTCGACCGCCGGCTCCCTGGTCGGCACCCTGCTCTCGGCGATGGTCACGATCCCTCTGATCGGCACCCAGCGAACCTTCATCCTGTTCGCCCTGCTGGTCGCGGTGGTCGCTTCGGTCGGCGTGCGGAAGCTCTGGCCCGCCTTGATTCCCGCGGCGGTCGCCTGCGCATCGCTGATCCCGGTCGGCACGATCAAGGCTTCCGGCGATGGCGAGGTGATCTTCGAGACGGAGACCCCGCACCAGTACGTCCGCGTGGTCGAGTTGGATGACGGTGAACGGCGGCTGGAATTGAACGAGGGGCAGGCGATCCACTCGATCTACCGGCCCGGCGAGTATCTGGTCGGCAACTACTGGGACGAGCATCTGGTGCTGCCCTTTGCGGCGGCCCCGAGGATCACCGGTGCGACCGGACCGGACCGGGGGCCGGGTTGGCCGGATCGAATCGCGATCCTCGGCAACGCGGCGGGAACCGTCGCTCGTGCCTACGGCCGCTTCTATCCAAAGACCAGGGTCGATGCGGTCGAGATCGACGGCAAGGTGAGCGATGTGGGACGGGACTATTTCGGTATGGAGAACCCGAACATGGAGGTCTTCAGCGAGGACGCCCGACCCTGGTTGCGTTCGGCGGAGCCGGTCTATGACGTGATCATGGTAGATGCCTACCACCAGCCTTACAATCCGTTCTACATGGCGACCGAGGAGTTCTTCGAGCTGGTCCGTGACCGGCTGAAACCGGGTGGGGTGGTGCTGATCAACGTCGGCCATCCGGAGAGCAGCGACGCCCTCGAGGAAAACCTGACCGCGACCCTGAAGAGGGCGCTCCCCTTCGTCCTGCGCGATCCGGTCACTGACACAAACACGATGCTGATCGGCTCGGCAGAGCCGATCGAACCAGGCAACATCCTCCGCGCCACCGAAGGCGAAAACCCGCCGATCCCCGACGCGCTTCACGAGCTTGCCCGTGACACCGCGATCCGCACCCGGCCCGGGCTGACCGGGGGAGACATCTGGACCGACGACCACGCCCCGGTCGAGTGGCTGGTCGATCTCTCACTTCTGGAGTACGCCGGTGAGTGAGACCCGCCCTCTCAAACGCGCCCCGTTCCGTGCCTGGCTCGTAACAGGCCCGGTCGGCCGTCTGGTCGGTTTCATCCTCGATTTCGCCAGGGCCCTGAAGGCTCACCGCCAGGCGAAGAGGAACGGAAGATGAGCGACGAGTATCTGCTGATCCACTTCGAGGACGGGACCCAGCTCGAGGCCTGGCTGGAAGAGAACGGCGAGACCGTCGACGAGCTCTGGGTCGAGATCCACAAGAAGCACACCGGCGTCAAGTCGCTGACCTGGGCGGAGATCGTTGACACGGTGCTCTGTTTCGGCTGGATCGACAGTCAGAGCAGGCGGATCGACGAGGACCGCTACCGCCAGCGTCTGACTCCGAGGCGGAAGCGAAGCAAGTGGTCGAAGATCAACTGCGAAAAGGCGGAAGGACTGATCAAGGAAGGTCGGATGCGGCCGGCCGGGCTGGCCGAGGTGGAGCGCGCCAAGGCAGACGGTCGCTGGGAAGCGGCCTATGACAGCCCCGCCAACGCCGTGATCCCGGACGATCTCGCCCTCGCTCTCAAGGAGAAAAAGCTGACCGAATCGTTCGAAGCTCTCGACGGTCAGAGCCGATTCGCCGCCCTGCACCGGATCCAGACCGTGAAGAGGCCGGAGACGCGCATCCGGAAGATCCGCGAGGTCTGCGAAATGCTCGAGCGCGGCGAAGCAGTCCGTCCCGCCTGAGGCCGTCGCTACCGGTGGGACTTTCGGATCAGGACTACCTCTTTGTGCCTGGTCACGTTCTGACAGGGCACTGTGGCGGGGTCGAAGCGGATGCGCACCTTGATCTCCGCCCATCCGGTCCGTCGAAGAAGGCGCCTGGCCGGGCCCCGCGGCACGACTCTTACCCGGTATGTGCCGGGCGCCTTAGCGCGGGTGATCGCTGGCTTGACCCACGGCGAAGGCAGGGTCGAGATCTTGCCTCGGGAACCGAGATGAACCGTGAGGGCAGCGGTTCCACGCTTCCTGTTCCGGGTCAGTTTGCCGAGGGTCATCGAAGATTTCGCGCAGTAGGCAGGCACGGTGGAGGCGGTCCGGATCAGCGTTCCCTCGTTTCTGAAATCAGCCCAGACCGCGACCGCATTGCCGTCGGGGCCGGCCGCGAGGCTGGTCGAGTGGGGCTGGTCGCTATCGATCAGGACCGGTTCGGTCAGACTGCCGTCGGCAGTCCAGGTCGAAGACATGAGGCCGGTCGAGTCGCGGCCGCACGCGTTCGGCCAGACGAAAGTCGTCGAACCGTCGGAGGAGGCCGCGAGAGATCCGCCACCTTCGTCCCAGCCCAAGACCCGCCCCAGCCGCTTGGTTAGCGGTTCAGCCCCGGGCATCCAGCTGATCATTCGCGTGTAGCTGAAATCGAAGTAGCCGTAATCGGGATCACCCTCACTCGTGTTGAGGTACCAGAGCAAGGTGGCTCTCCCGTCGCCGGCGATCGCCATGTCGAACCGCTCCGGATCGGCACCAGCGGTCAACCGGGAGGGCAGCGGGAACTCACCGCCCGGAGCTCTCGTGGTGGCGTAGAGGTCCTGCCCGAACTCGGAGTACCTCATCCATGCCACAGTCGTGGCGCCGTCCGGGCCGACCCCGACCTGTGGGTAGTGGTCCCGGTCGCCACTGCTTGCCTCACTCGGGACGCCGAACGAACCTCCTGCGGGCCGTTCCGAAACCCGGATGCCGAGTCCCCACAGCTGCCAGGCGACCGTGACCCGCCCGTCATCAGCGACCGCGACGACCGGATCGTAGGCCGCCCGGGTCGCGTCGTCGGGGAGGTCGATCGGCTGGCTGAACTGCCCGCCGGGTTCCCGCACCGACGCCTGGACGAAGCTCGACTGCATGTAGCGGTGCCTGACCCATACGACCGCGGTGGTTCCGTCGCGACCGCTCGCCGCCTGTATTTCGCTGCCGATCAGATTCCCGCCGGCTAGCTTGACGGCGGGCTCAAATGAACCTCCCGGGGGTCTTGTCCGGGCGTAAATCGATTCGTCGTCGGTCCGCTGCCAGACCAGGGGTGTACCTGCGGTGCCACCGACCAGCGTCAGATTCGAAAGATGATGCCCGCCCCCGGTCAAGGCAAAAGGCTTGCCGAACTTGCCGTTTGGAGGCCGGACAGCAACCATCACAGTGCTCGTGTCGTCGTCGTACTCCAAGGGTTCGCCGGGATCATCGACCAGCCAGGCCGCAACTGCCGTCCGATTCTCGTCTACGCCGACCTGGACGTCCAACGGGCTCCGGCCCTCATTTACGGTAGCGATCGTTTTGGCCGGGCTGATCCAGGCTCCCTGCTTCGCCTGCGCGGCGCCGGACCCGATACCGAAGAGCAGCGCGCACAGCACCAATGCCAGATAGGAATGGTGACGGACGATCACGCCACACTAAACCCGTCCGGTATCCCCGAGTTGCGTCTCGAGCGGCGGAGGAGACGGCGAGAAGCCATGCCCGATACCCTCATTCGACCTTGAAGACCACCGTTACTGAACTAGAAGATTCGAGGGCACGAGTCGAGGTCGAAGTTTCGGCCGACGATGTGTCCGTCCAGGTCCAGCGGGCCGCCCGAGCCCTGGCCCGCGAGATGCGCATGCCCGGATTCCGCAAGGGCAAGGCCCCGCCCTCGTTGGCGATCCAGCGTCTCGGTTACGAAACCGTCTTCCAGGAGGCGATCCAGGAAGCACTTCCCGAGTGGTATCAGCAGTCCGTGTACGCCTCGGGAATCGTGCCGATCGGCTCGCCCGAGGTGGAAATCACCAAGGCACCGACCAGTGAAGGCGAGGCGGTCGAGTTCAAGTACGAAGTCGGTGTCCGTCCGGCGGCCGAACTCGGTGAGTACAAGGGGCTCAAGGTCGAGAAGGCCGGCTCCGATGTGCCAGACGAGGTGATCGACCGTGAGATCGACCGCATGCTCGAAGCCCACGCCAGCCTCGACGTGGTCGACCGTCCCGCCGAGGAAGGCGACCAGGTGCTGGTCGACTTCGTCGGCTCGCTCGACGGGGTCGAGTTCGAGGGCGGCAGTGCCACCGATCACACGATCGAGATCGGTTCCGGCCAGCTGATCGATGACTTCGAAGAACAGATGATCGGTGCCAAACCCGGTGACGAGGTCGCGGTCAACGTGAACTTCCCCGAGGATTACGGGGCGGCGGAACTGGCCGGTCAGAACGCAGATTTCAAGGTTTCGGTCAAGGAGATCCGGGTCAAGCAGACGCCCGAAGCCGACGATGATTTCGCCGCCGACGCCTCCGAGTTCGACACGATCGCGGAACTGCGCGCCGACATCGCCGAGAAGCTGGGTGAGTCGGCCGAGGAGCGGATCGAACAGGAGTTTCGGGTCGCCGCCGTCGATGCCGCGGTCAAGAACGCCAAGGTCGGGATCCCCGAGGACATCCTCCGGGCCCGGGGCGAAGAACGGTGGGACCGGGTTGAGCGCCAGATGGCCCAGCAGGGCATGAACCCCGATACCTACCTTCAGATGCAGGGCAAGACCCGCGACGAGATCATCGACGAGTCGCTCGACGACGCCGACCAGGAGATCCGCCGCGAGGCGGTCCTGGTCGCCGTGGCCGACGCCGAAGGCATCGAGGTCACCGACGAGGAGATGGCCGAGGAACTCGAACACGCGGCCTCGCACGAACGCACGACGGGTGCCAAGCTGCTCGAACGTCTGAAGCGCGACGGCCGCCACGAGATGGTCATCGCCGACATCAAGGTCCGCAAGGCGATGGACGTGATCGCCGAATCGGCCGAGTCAACCGAAATGTCCGCCGAGGATGCCGCCAAGAAGCTCTGGGGCATCGGCGACGACGAGGCGGAGGATGCCGAGTCGGACGCGGACGCGACCTCCGAGGAAGAGAAGGAGTCCGGGCAGTAACCCGGGCTACCCGCCTCTATAGGATTGCCAACATGA
>JAEYSQ010000163.1 GCA_023434465.1 Actinomycetes bacterium | reverse complement strand
GGCTTGCCCCAACGGTTGTCGCCGTAATCGCGGTTGCGTTCATCCTCAACGGTCTCGCTGCCGGGGCCGTATCCCGCTTCGGTCAGCATCCGGCGGATGTCGACGATCTGCTGGCGTTCGATGTCCTTGCCGTGGGGAGTGTGGAAGGTTTCGGTTTCGGGTCCGACCGTCACTTTGAGGTGGCCGTTGTGCTCCTGCTTGACGGTACCGACCGCTTTCAGCAGCGACTCGACCTTCCGCCACTCGATCGAGTGCTTCTGGTGATCGAAAAGCTCGGCGAGGGTGGTGCTGTGGTGGTTGCTCAGACCGTGGTCGGCCATGGAGGTCCTTTCGGTGTTTGCCGGGGATGAATATCACCTGGCCTCCTGTGGACCTGTGCCGGGTGAAACGCGAACCCACGGAAGCTGCCTGGGTTCGATTCGCTCCGGTATAGCCCTAGTAACTCGAACCCAGCTCCGCGCGACGCTCAGGCGCGGCCGAGGATCGCCTCGAAGTCGGTGCCAGCGGGGAGGGTGCCGAAGGCTCCGCCCCAATCGCCGGCCAGCCGGGACGCGCAAAAGGCGTCGGCGACCGCCGGATCACCGTGGCGGACCAGCAGCGAGGCCTGGAAGGCGAGGGCCATGCTCTCGACCACCTGGCGGGCCCGCACTTCGAGCGTCTCGGGATCCCTGGCGATTGAATCCTGAAGATTCGCAACGAAGCTGTCCAGCCGGGGATCGGCACCGGACCCCTCGCCGACCTCGGTGAAGAAAGCCTCGAAAGAGGCGGGACTCTTGACCATCGCTCTGAGCGCGTCGAGACACTGGACGTTGCCGGAGCCTTCCCAGATCGACATCAGCGGGCTTTCTCGGAACATACGGGCCATCGGGAAATCCTCGACGTAGCCGTTGCCGCCGAAGCATTCCAGCGCTTCGACCGCGTGCCAGGGGGCGCGTTTGCAGATCCAGTACTTGAGGACGGGGGTCGCGAGCCGCTGCAGCAGGGCCGCATTCTCGTCTCCGGCGGCTGCTTCGTCGTAGGCCCGGGCCAGCCGCATCATCGAGGCGGTGGCCGCCTCCGATTCAAGGCTGAGGTCAGCCAGCACGTTCCGCATCAACGGCTGGTCGATCAGTTTGCGTCCAAAGGCGGAACGGCCCCGGGCGTGGTGAGTCGCGAGGGCGACCGCGTTCCGCATCCCGGCGGAGGAGCCAATCGCACAGTCGAGCCGGGTGTGGCTGACCATCTCGATGATCGTGCGGATGCCGCGGCCGTCCTCACCGATCATGCGGGCCCAGGCTCCGCGGAACTCGACTTCGGATGAAGCGTTCGATTTGTTGCCGAGCTTGTCCTTGAGCCGCTGGACGTGGAAGCGGTTGCGTTCGCCGTCCGGGGTGAAGCGGGGCATGAGGAAGCAGGAAACTCCGGCATCGGTCTGGGCGAGAACCAAAAAGGCGTCACACATCGGGGCCGAACAGAACCACTTGTGTCCGGTGATCTCGTACTCACCGCCCGGACCGCCGCCGTTGAGCGGGACCGCGCTGGTCGTGTTGGCTCGCACGTCGGAACCGCCCTGCTTCTCGGTCATCGCCATGCCGGCCAGACAACCCGGCTTTTGGTCGGCCGGCTTCAGCTTGCCGTCGTACTTGAGCGAGGTGAAGCGAGGCTCCCATTCGGCGGCGATCTCCGGCTGGTTGCGGAGCGAAGGGATCACCGAGAAGGTCATCGAGATCGGGCAGCCGACCCCCGCTTCCACCTGGGCCAATTGGGTGAACAGCGCCGCCCGTGCGACATTCGCACCTGGCCGCGGCTCCCGCCAGGGCAGGGCGTGGACGTCATGTTCGATGCCCAGGCTCATCAGTTGATGCCAGGCCGGATGGAACTCGACCTCGTCGATCCGGTTACCGAAACGGTCGAACGGCTTCAGGCGGGGCGGGAAGAGGTTGGCCTCGCGACCGGCAAGCAGGGTGTCGGCCTGGCCGCAGATCTCGCCCAGGGCACGAATCCGGTCCTCGGCCCAGCCTGCCCCTTCCCGTTTGACCGCTTCCCGCAGCGGCTGGTCGATCTCGTAGAGGTTGATGTCCTCCAGCGCGGTCGCCTGGTTGAAGACCGTGTGGGTCGCGTGTTGCGGCGTTTCGGCGGTTTCCGGCATGTGCATATGGTCGCACAGGATCGTCCCGCTCAGGCTCGGAGAACTACCCATCCACTCCCCTCGGCGGTTTCGCTCTATAGCATCGCTTCCAGCAAGAGCCTTACGCCAAAATCGAAGGGAAGTACCTGTCGTGTCGAAGATCCAAGTGACCAATCCGATCGTCGAGCTGGATGGTGACGAGATGACCCGCATCATCTGGTCATTCATCAAAGAGCAGCTGATCCTTCCCTACCTGGACGTGGATCTGAAGTACTACGACCTCGGCATCGAGAGCCGCGACGACACCGACGACCAGATCACGGTCGACGCAGCGAACGCGATCAAGGAGTTCGGGGTCGGCGTGAAGTGCGCCACGATCACTCCGGATGAGGCCCGGGTCGAGGAGTTCGGTCTCAAGGAGATGTACCGCTCGCCGAACGGGACGATCAGGAACATCCTCGGGGGGGTGATCTTCCGTGAACCGATCGTGATCTCGAACGTGCCGCGCCTGGTGCCCGGCTGGACCAAGCCGATCATCATCGGCCGTCACGCTTTCGGTGACCAGTACCGCGCCACCGACATGGTGGTCGAGGGCGAAGGCACCCTGACCATGACCTTCACCCCGAAGGACGAGTCCGAGCCGATCGAGATGCACGTGCACGACTTCCCGGGCGGCGGTGTCGCGATGGCGATGTACAACCACGACGACTCGATCCGCGATTTCGCCCGCGCTTCCTTCCGTTACGGCCTCGAACGCGGCTTCCCGGTCTACATGTCGACCAAGAACACGATCATGAAGCGTTACGACGGCCGGTTCATGCTCCTCTTCCAGGAGATCTTCGACGATGAGTTCAAGGACGAGTTCGAGAAGGCGGGGCTGACCTACGAGCACCGCCTGATCGACGACATGGTCGCTTCGGCCCTGAAGTGGGAAGGTGGATACGTCTGGGCCTGCAAGAACTACGACGGCGACGTCCAGTCCGACACGGTCGCCCAGGGCTTCGGTTCGCTCGGGCTGATGACCTCGGTCCTGATGACCCCGGACGGCAAGACGGTCGAGGCCGAGGCCGCTCACGGCACGGTGACCCGTCACTACCGCCAGCACCAGAAGGGCAACGCCACCTCGACCAACCCGATCGCCT
>JAEYSQ010000123.1 GCA_023434465.1 Actinomycetes bacterium | reverse complement strand
AACCGGAGTCGCCCGACGAGCCGGAATCAGACTTCGAACCCGAGGCCGCCGACGAGGAACCCGAGTCGGACGACCCGGACTCGCTCTTTGACGATTCGGAAGCAGCCTTGGCCTGGTTGGACTTGCGGGTGCCGTAGTCGGTGTTGTGGAAGCCCGAGCCCTTGAAGTGAATGGCCGGCGAATGCAGCACCTTCCGGACCGGGGCGCCGCACTCGATGCACTCGGTCAGGGCGTCCTCGGTGATCGACTGCATCACTTCGAAGAGGTGGTCGTTTTCGCAGCGGTATTCGTAAATCGGCATTGCGGTGTTGATTATCGCAGCGCGCCTCCGATTTCGTCCCGATACCGTTCGGTCCATGAGCGACTACGCCACTGACAAGAACACCGAAGTGACCATGGAAGAGATCGTTGCGCTGGCCAAGCGCCGCGGTTTCGTCTTCCCTTCTTCGGAGATCTACGGCGGCCTCGGTTCGACCTACGACTACGGCCACTACGGCGTTCTGCTCAAGAACAACGTCAAGAACGAGTGGTGGAAGTCAATGCTGGTCGAGCGCGATGACATCGTCGCCCTCGACTCGGCAATCCTCCAGCACCCCAAGGTCTGGGAGGCATCGGGACACCTGGCCGGGTTTACCGACCCGCTGGTCCAGTGCCTTGGCGAATGCAAGCGGCGCTGGCGTGAGGACCATCTGCGCGAGGCGAACGTCGAAAAGGGCGGCGAGTACGACGACCCGATCGTCTGCCCGGAGTGCGGGGGCGAACTCTCCGAGCCGCGCAACTTCAACCTGATGTTCGAGACCCACATGGGTCCGGTCGCCGAAGACGGCAACTCGGTTTACCTCCGGCCCGAAACCGCCCAGGGCATCTTCATCAACTTCAAGAACGTGCTCAACTTCGCCCGCAAGAAGCCGCCCTTCGGGATCGCCCAGGTCGGCAAGTCCTTCCGCAACGAGATCACGCCCGGAAACTTCATCTTCCGTACCCGCGAATTCGAGCAGATGGAGATGGAGTTCTTCGTGCCGCCCGCCGAAGCCCAGGAGTGGTGGGAGAAGTGGGTCGAGATTCGCCACAACTGGTACCTCGAGCTCGGCATCCGTCCCGACTTCCTGATGATCCGTCCCCACGAAGCCGACGAACTCTCCCACTACTCGTCGGGTACCTCGGACGTGGAGTACCTCTTCCCGATCGGCTGGTCCGAGCTCGAAGGGATCGCCAACCGCGGCAACTTCGACCTTACCCAGCATCAGGAGCATTCCGGCGAGAAGCTCGAGTATTTCGATCAGCAGTCGGGCGAGCGCTACATCCCGCATGTGATCGAGCCGGCCGCCGGCGCCGATCGGGCAGCCCTCGCGTTCCTCGTGGACGCGTACACCGAAGAAGAGGTCGAGGGCCGCAAGCGCACCGTCCTTCAGCTCCATCCGCGGCTTGCCCCGGTCAAGGTCGCGGTGATGCCCCTCTTCAACAAGGAGGGCATGCCGGAGACCGCCCGGGAGATCAACCTCGCCCTGCGCAAGGCCGGGATCCAGACCGAGTACGACACCGGTGGCTCGATCGGCAAGCGTTACCGCCGCCAGGACGAGATCGGCACCCCCTGGGGCGTCACGGTTGACTTCGACACCAAGGTCGACGGCCAGGTCACGCTGCGTGCCCGCGACTCGCTCGAACAGGTCCGGGTCCCGATCGAGGGCCTACCGGAACTGATCGCCGGCAAGCTGGCCGAACCCTGGAAGTCCCCGAAGCTCGGCTAGACCCCGCGAGATCCGCTTTTTCGTTCTATATGAACGAAAACCCGGATCTCACTGACTTTCGAAAGTTTTTTCCACGGGCCACCGGCGAGGCCGTGGCGACTGTCTGCGAGACTCTCGCCATGAGACCCACTCCCGTCGAAAGCATCGCTTCGGATCGCCTCCGTTACGGCGCTGTTCACCTGAACGTGATCGATCTCGAGCGGTCCCTCGTTTTCTGGCGGGACCTGATCGGGCTGACCGAGCTGGACCGGGAAGAACCGGGTGCGAACGGAGCCGGAGCGACCGGAGCGGTCCGTCTCGGAGTCGCCGACGCCGAGCTGGTCGTCCTTCACCCGGGCGCAAGCCAGCCCGTCCAGCGCGGTTATTCAGCGCTCTATCACCTGGCAATCCACATGCCTTCGGAAGCCGAGTTCGCCAAGTTGCTCGCGCGGATCTTCGCGGCCCGGTACCCGGTCGCCCCGTCCGATCACATCACCCACTGGGCCTTCTATCTCGACGACCCGGACGGGATCAACCTCGAGGTCGCGTTCGAGACGCTCGACCGGGTGGACAAGATGGACATCGCCGGCGGCCGGCCCCTGATCATCGATTCGGATGGCCACCGCCACGACATGACCGAACCCCTCGACCTCGAAGGAGTCTTCTCACACCGGGAAGGCGAGGACCTGACCGGCCCGTTGCCCACCGGAGCCCGGATCGGCCACGTCCACCTTTACGTGGGTGACGTCGAGGCCGCTCAGAACTTTTACGAAGAGATCGGATTCACTCCCCACATGAACGCCTCCGGGATCGGGTTCGCCGACCTTTCGCTCGGTGGCACCTTCCCCCACCGCATCGCGGTCAACGTCTGGCAGGGCGTCGGTGCCCCACAGGCGCCGGAAGGCACGGCAGGAATGCGTTACTTCGAATTGGAAGATGCCAGGGCCGCCGAGACCCGCGAACTCTCGGACCCGTCGGGGAACCGGCTGGTCGTCTCCCCGGCCAGCTGAACCAGTCGGGACGGCACCGGATGCGGATACGGGCAACGCCGGTGAAATAGTGGGGCCGTGAGATCGCACATCGAGGATCGCTTTTCGGCGCTTCGCTTTGCCTCCCTGCGGATCGTCCAGATCTGCGTCGCAGCGGGAGTGGCCTGGCTGATCGCCACCAGGATCGTCGGCCATTACGAGCCGTTCTTTGCTCCGATCGCGGTGGTACTGGTACTCGGGCTGGCGATCGAAAGGCGGGGACGCCGAGCTTACGAGATCGCTCTGGGCGTAGCCCTCGGCATCACCGTCGCCGACCTGATCGTTCTCGTACTGGGAACCGGGACCTGGCAGCTGATGCTGATCATCGGTCTGGCTATGTCGGCCGCGATCCTTTCGGGCGGTGGTGTCCTCTTGGTCAACCAGGCGGCGATATCTGCCGTACTTGTCGCCACCCTGCCCGCGCCTGATCTGGCCGACACGACCCATCGATTCGTGGACGCGTTGATCGGTGGCGGCATCGCCCTGGCGGCCAACGCGATTACGCCGGTGGACCCGGTCCGGCTGGTCCGCCGCTATCTGAAACCGCTGCTGGCTCGGCTGTCCGGCACTTTGGTCGACATCGCCGACGCGCTTGACCACGACAGCCACGAGGAGATCGTGGCTGCGCTCGAGCGGGCCCGAGCTCTGGATCCCGCGGTGCGGGAAATGAAGATCGCGGTCGAGGCGGGGCAGGAGACGATCTCGCTCGCCCCGACCAGACGGCGGAAGAAGGGCCGGGTCGACCAGCTTGCGGCCGCGGCGGAACCGATCGACCTGATGATCCGCAACACCCGGGTCCTGGCCCGGGCCTGCCAGCGTGCGATCGACCTCGACGAACACATTCCCCCGGTCGTTTCCGATTCGATCCGTGATCTCGCTACCTCGGTCGCCAGGCTGGATCGCCACCTGGCCGGCGCCCCGGCCCGATCAGCTTCGCGGGAGGCGGCCCTCCGGGCGGCCGCCAAGGCGACCGCCGCGCTTGAGGAAACCTCGAACCTGTCGGTCAGCGTGATCGTCGGCCAGATCCGTTCGGCCGCCACCGACCTGCTGCTCGGTCTCGGAATGACCCACGACCAGGCGATCGACCAGGTTCGCTCGGCCAGGGAGAAGCTGGGTATATGAATACCATCGAACCAGTCAGTCACCGCCAACCTGAGGAGTAACCGATGTCCGTAGCGCAGAGCGAGCCGAAGGGAAACCGGGCCGGATCTGTTTCCTACATGGACCTCTACCGTCGTTGGGAGGAGACCAACTGGAGTGCGATGGCGCTCGACTTCTCCGCCGACCGGGCCGGCTGGGAATCGCTGTCCGACTTGCAGCGGAAATCCGCACTCTGGATGTACTCGATGTTCTTTTACGGAGAGGATTCCGTCGCCGACAACCTCTCGCCCTATATCGATGCCGCTCCGACCGAGGAGCAGGCCTACTTTCTCGCCACCCAACAGGTCGACGAAGCTCGACACGCTGTCCTTTTTCATCGGTTCTTCAAGGAAGTGCTCGGCATCGAAGGCGACATCGGGAAAACTCTCGATGCAACCCTGCCTCAATTGAACTGGGGCTACCGCGGGGTCTTCGATCGTCTCGACCAGATGGCGGATGAACTCCGAAGCGACCGCTCGTTGCCCAAGTTCGCCCAGGCGATCACGCTGTACCACCTGATCGTCGAAGGCACCCTCGCCCAGCCGGGTCAGCACTACATCGAAGATTTCTTCAACAAGGACGGCGGCATGCCGGGCTTCAGCGCCGGCATGGCCAACGTTTCCCGGGATGAGCAACGCCACATCGGTTTCGGGGTCAAGACCCTCTCCGAGATTGTTCCGCAGTCGGACGAATGCAAGGCGGCGATCGTCGAGCTCTTCCGCGAGGTCAATCTCTACTCGATCGCGGTCTTCAGCCCGCCCGGCTTCGATCGCTCCTACACAGAGTGCTGGGGATTCTCGCTCGAGGACATCTACGCCTTCGGTCTGAAGCTGATCCGGCAACGCTGGAAGACGATCGGCTTCCCACTCGAGGAGATGCCAGCCGACGTCTGGCCGTTCGACCATTCGGCGAGCGCCGAGGAGATCGCGGCCCGTCAGGTGCGTCTGCTGCTGGCCGGGGTCACCGGCCCGCCGAACGCCAACCCGGAATCCTCACCGGAGGTCCAGGGACTCCTGTTCGACATGACCGCGCGAAGGGCGGTGACCGAGGAAGCCCGCGGCGGAGCGTTCAAAGTGCAGTGGAAGTTCACGGACGCTGCCCCCTGGAATGTGGTCGTAGGCGACGGTCCCACCCGGGCCGCACAGGGAACCCTCACCGACCCCGACGTGACCCTCAAAACGAGTTGGCCCGAATGGGTCGCCATCGCCTTGAATGACCGGCACCCGCTGCGAGCGATCATCGAGAGGCGGCTCACTCCATCCGGTTCGCCACGGGCACTCCGAACCTTCCGCAAAATTTTCCCACCACTCTGAGTCGCACCGCAACCCTTGCCCCTCCGTCCGGTTATAGGGGCAGTCCGCGTGTGCCAGGGAGGGATGCACGGCAGGGGCTGACAGAAGCGGGGGAGGTGGCGAGGCCCTTGGCCTCGCCTCCTTGCATCAGCGGGACAGGTTCTTGATCTTGCGGGCCGCTTTGACCCGCTCGTTCTGGTCGAGAGCTACTTTGCGCAGGCGAATCGCATTCGGGGTGATCTCGACGCACTCGTCGGAGCGCAGGAATTCGATCGCCGACTCAAGGGTGAGGGCCTTCGGCGGGGTCAGCCGGACCAGCACGTCCGAGGTGGAGGAACGCATATTGGTCAACTGCTTTTCCTTGACCGCGTTCACGTCAAGATCATTCGCCCGGGCATGCTCACCGACGATCATCCCCTCGTACACGTCCTCCCCGGGACCGATGAACATCGCTCCGCGTTCCTGAAGGCCGAAAAGGGCGAAGCTCGCCGAGCTGCCCTGACGATCGGCGACCAGGGAACCGGTGGCCCGGGTCGTGATCTCGCCCGCCCACGGCTCCCAGCCTTCGAAAATCGAGTGGAGGATGCCGGTACCGCGGGTTTCGGTCAGGAATTCGGTTCGGAAACCGACCAGGCCACGAGCCGGAATCACATAGTCGAGGCGGGTCCAGTTCTCGGACTGTGCCGTCATGTTCTCCATCCGTCCCTTTCGGGCCGCGAGCAACTGGGTGACCGAGCCGACGTGCTCCTCCGGGACGTCAATGACCAGGCGCTCCATCGGCTCGTTCATCTCGCCGTCGATCTCTCGAGTCAGCACCCGGGGCTGACCGGCGGTCAGCTCGAAACCTTCGCGACGCATCATCTCGAGCAGGATGACCAGCTGAAGCTCACCCCGGCCCTGGACTTCCCAGGCATCGGGGCGTTCGGTCGGCAGCACGCGGATCGCCACGTTGCCGAGCAGCTCCTGGTCGAGCCGGGCCTGGATCTGGCGGGCGGTGACCTTGTCCCCGTCACGGCCGGCCAGGGGCGAAGTATTTATGCCGACCACGATCGAGAGCGAAGGTTCGTCAACCTCGATCACCGGCATCGGCTCGGGGTTCTCGGGATCGGAAAGAGTCTCGCCGATCGTCACCTCGGGAATCCCGGCCACGGCGATGATCTCACCCGGCCCGGCCTCGTCGGCGGACACCCGTTCGAGGGCCTCGGTCACGAAGAGCTCCGAGACGCTGGCCCGTTCGACCGATCCGTCGGCACGACACCAGCCGACCTGCATGCCAGCCTTGATCGTTCCCTGCATCACCCGGCAGAGAGCGAGACGACCGAGGTAGGGAGAAGCGTCGAGGTTGGTCACCCAGGCCTGGAGAACGTGCCCCTCCTCGTATTCCGGAGCCGGAATGTGCTCGACCATCAGATCGAGCAACGGCTTGAGGTCCTCGCCTTCGACCCCTTCCTCAAGCGAGGCCCAGCCCTTCTTTCCGTTGGTGTACACGATCGGGAACTCGATCTGGTCGCCGTCGGCACCGAGGTCCATGAAGAGTTCGTAGACCTCATCGACCACTTCGCCGATCCTGGCGTCGGGCCGGTCGACCTTGTTGACCACGAGAATCACCGGCAGGCCGGCTTCGAGGGCCTTGCCGAGCACGAATCGGGTCTGCGGAAGCGGGCCCTCGGAGGCGTCGACCAGCAGCACTACGCCGTCGACCATGGTCAGTCCGCGCTCGACCTCGCCGCCGAAGTCGGCGTGACCGGGGGTGTCGATGATGTTCAGTTTGATCTCGCCGTACTGGACCGCGGTGTTCTTGGCGAGGATGGTGATGCCCTTCTCGCGCTCGAGGTCCATCGAATCCATGACGCGTTCGTTCACGTCCTGGCCCTGCCGGAAGGCACCGGACTGCCAGAGCATCGCGTCAACGAGCGTGGTTTTGCCATGGTCGACGTGCGCGACTATGGCCACATTGCGAATGTCGTCCCTGCGGGCCAAAGGACGGGAAAGTCTAGGGAAGCCGAACGATTGAAGCGTGGCCGAGGCGCCGGGTTTGAAGCGTGGGCGAGGGGCCGGGACGGTGGTATCCCCCAAGAACCGTCGCTTCGCTCCTCATTCCGGGGGTTTTTGGGGAACACCCCCGACCCGGCCCTGCGAGACCAAGTGAGGGGACGGTGACGCAGGTTATGCACCGTGGACGGTTGAAACCTGCGTCACCGTGGTGACCGACTGAGGTCGGGCGTGCGA
>JAEYSQ010000065.1 GCA_023434465.1 Actinomycetes bacterium | reverse complement strand
GGCGATGCTGCGGGAATAGGTGGCGCTGATGTGGTAGGTGTCGCGGTAGACGAGGGCGTTTCCGATCACCGATGGACAGGTCTGATTCCGGCAGAGAACCGGCATCGGGTCGACGACCGGGACGCCTTCCTTCTTCGCTGCCTCGAAGTCGAATGCCCAGTCGGCGCGGCGCTCGGGCTTGAAGGCGCAGCGCCGCAGCTGCTTCGCATTTTCGGCCACGCAATCGAACGGAAGGAACGGGGCGCGGGCCTGATCCCGGATCAGGACGACCTTGCCGGAAGCGTTCTTCAGCCGTTTGAAAGTTCGGCTCATCGCCTCGACAAGGTGCGGCTGGCTTTCGTCCCGGCTCAGTTCCTTGCCATCTTTCTTCAGGCTGTAGACGTTGAGCGTGGATGAGGCGACCACGGTCAAATCCGGTTTCTCCTCTTTTTCGACCCGCTCCAGCATGTTGCGTCGCCAGCGGTCGCAATAGTGCTTGTACTCGGCGTCGGCCGGCAGGCAGTTGCCCCGGGTCAGCACGGTCAGGTTCCATTTCTTCTCCCGGGCCAGCTTGAGCAGGGCCGGCGAGTACTGAAGTGCGTGCGAGTCGCCGAACAGGAGGACCCGTTTCGCGTCTTCGGGGCCCTCATCGAACCGGCACTCCGGGGATTCCGTGACCGGCCCCAGGACCAGGCACCCGGCCTCGTGAACCTCACCCTTGTCCTTCCGGGCCCGGCTGGGGAAGGGGCGGACCTCGTCGACCTTCTCCTGGATCCCGGCCTGGTCGTCGATCGCCAGGGCGCCCGCCACGCGGGACTCAGGCGCTTCGCTCAGGTCGATCCGGTCGGTCTTCATCGCGATCGCCGATCCGATCGCCACCAGGGAAAAGGTCGCCCCGATCGCCAGCGCCTTGCGCGGGTTCAGGTTCAGGAACCTGGAGCGGCGCAGCGGCTCCTCGATCAACCGGTGCGTGATCTCGGTCGGAACCCAGGCTGCCAAGGTGACCACAACCAGCTCTCGTGGACCGAGCTCGCCGAAAATCGCGATCGCGAACACGATGAACGGCCAGTGCCACAGGTACCAGGCATAGGAAATCTTGCCGAGGTACTGAAGCGGCGCCACGGCGAGCAGGCGGATCGCCAGCGCGCGGCCGGTCGCGGAGCCGCCGATGATTACGGCACAGGTGCCCAGCACCGGTAGTAGCGCCCGCCAGCCCGGATAGGGGTCGATTTCCTGGAACACGTATCCACTGATCAGGATCGCCGCCAGGCCGCCGAAGACCAGCAGGTTGCTCGTTAGGGGCCGGATTCCCGTGGCCCGGGGCAGGACGGCGGCCAGGATTCCGCCGAGGGCCAGCTCCCAGATTCTCGTCAGGGTCGAAAAATAGGCGGCGTCGGCGTTTTGCGCGGTGAAGATGATCGAGTAGGCCAGCGAGGCCGCCGCCAGCGGTGCCATCGCACCGAACGCGATCACCCGCGCCTGGCGGCCAAGCCGCGCAGCCACGGTCACGCAACCGACCAGCAGGATCGGCCAGATCACATAGAACTGCTCCTCGACAGAGAGCGACCAGTAATGCTGCACGGGGCTGACCAGACCGTCGTTGATCGCGAAGTAGTCCACTCCTTCGGCGATCAGGCTCCAGTTGAGGAAGTAGAGCGCGGCCGCCATGACGTCGCCGGCGGTTTCGATCTGCCGAACGGTCGAGAAGATGATCAGCGACCCGATCACGATGAAGAAAAGGACCGAGCAGGCCAGGGGCAACAGGCGCTTCGCCCGGCGGGCGTAGAAGTTCCTGATCGAGATCCTGCCGTGGCGCCGGTACTCGCCGAGGATCAGTCCGGTAATCAGAAAGCCGGAAAGTAAGAAGAAGATGTCGAGCCCCACGAAACCGCCCTCGGCCACGGGGATCTCGGCGTGGCAGAGCAGCACGAGAACCAGGGCTATGCCCCTGACTCCCTGGATGTCAAGCCGGAAACCCTTGCCGTTCTCCGCGCCCGACTGGATATCCCGTCGGTGTCTGTTGACGTCGGCGATCGGCAGCGACGCTATCGAATCAGGCGGATTACCGGGCGCCGGGAAATCCCAGCTTGTCCAGTTCCCCTTCGAGCCAGGGGGCCATCGTGATCGCGTAGGTGGCGGAGACGTGGTAGCTGTCGCGGTAGACGAGGGCGTTGCCGATTACGGCCGGGCAGCGGTCATCCGAGCAGAGGATCGGCATCGGGTCGATGATCTCTGTCCCGGTCGCATCGGCGGCTTTGACGTCGAAAGAGATCGACATGTTGCGTTTCGGCTTGAAGGCGCAGGTCTCGAGGCTGTCGAGGTTCTCGGCGACGCATTCGTGGGGTAGCCACGGTTCACGCGGAGCCTGGGCCTGGTCGCGGATCAGCACCACCTTGTCGGCGTCCTGCTTGAGCTGGTCGAAGGTCTCTTCCATGCCCTCGACGAGATAAGGCTCACTGGCCGAACGGCTCAGCTTCTTGCCATCGACCGTCAGGCTGTAGACAGCGCGGGTCGAGGTCGCGACGACGACCAGATCCGGCTGCTCCTCGGCGATCCGTTCGAGCGAATTGGCCCGCCACTCATCGCAGTACTTGCTGAGTTCGACCTCGGCGATCGCACAGTTGGCTCGGGAGAGACCGATGATCCGCCAGTCGCGCTCCTTGCCGATCGCATCGAGGGTCGGCATGTACATCATCGAGTGGGAGTCGCCGAACAGGACGACCGTCTTGTCGCCTTCGGTGTCACCGTAGGCGCACTCACCCGATTCGGTGCGCGGTCCGAGTAGCAGGCAGCCGTCCTTGTACATCTGGCCACGGTCCTCGCGGGCGGTCAACGGATTCGGTTTGATCGCATCGACCGAGTCCACCAGCGGGACCTTCCCGTTCCTGATCACGGCGGCGCCCTGCACCTGGTCCTGGTTCAACTCGTCGACGCTGATCCGGTTCGATCCGAGCCAGAGACCGAAAGCTGCCGCTGCGATCGAGCAGGCACCGCCGATCAGCAAGGCACGGTTGGGACGCAGCTTGAGGATCTTTGCCCGCCGCACCGGATCCTCGAGCAGCGTGTGGCTGATCTGGGTGGGGATCCAGGAAAGCAGCGTGGCGACGACCAGCCACTTCCAGGTCAGGTGATCGAAGATGCCGAGCGCGAACACGACAAACGGCCAGTGCCACAGGTACCAGGAATAGGAGATGTTGCCGACGTACTGGAACGGCCGGGTCGAGAGGATCCGGGTGGTGATTCCCTTCCCCGAGGCCCCGACCACGAGCAGGGCGATCGTGGCCATCACCGGATAGAGCCCATTCGAACCGGGGAACGGAGTGCTGGCCGACATCGTGTAGGTCGCCCACAGCAGTGTCGCGACAGCCGCGATACCGACCAGGTGTGCAAGCCAGCCGGGCATCTCGATCTTCCGCGGCAGGGTCAAGGCCAACACGGCACCGAAGGCGAGTTGCCAGGCCCGGGCGATCGTCGAAAAGAACGCGGCTTCCGGATTCTGCTCGGTGAAGGTGATGCTGTAGATCAGCGACGCGATCGCAACCGGGACGATGATCAGCAGGATGACTCCCTTGAGGCGCCGCTTGAACTTGGTGGCGAGCGCGCCGGCAGCCAGCAAGAGCAGCGGCCAGACCACGTAGAACTGCTCTTCGACCGACAGCGACCAGTAATGCTGAACCGGGCTGTGGAGACCGTCGGCAGCGGCGAAGTAATCGACTCCCTGGATGATGAAATGCCAGTTGACGAAATAAAGCGCCGCGGCGAAGACGTCCCCGCCGATCGTCACCTGCTGGGCGAGCGGGAAGATGATCAACGAACCGATGCATATGAAGACCAGGACCAGGGCGGCTAGCGGCAGCAGGCGCTTGGCGCGACGGGCGTAGAAATCCCTGATCGAGACCCGCCCCGTCTTTTCGATCTCACGAACGACCAGTCCGGTGATCAGGAAGCCGGAGAGGACGTAGAAGACGTCGACGCCGATGAAACCGCCCTCGGCCCAGGGGAGGGCCGCATGGCAGAGCAACACGAGGGTTACCGCGATCGCGCGTATTCCCTGAATGTCGGGCCGAAAGTTGGAGCCCGCTTCTTTCGCCGTCGGGGCACCGCCTTCTCTGGCGGCGACCTCGGCACCGCCAAGAGCCATCGGCGCAGGCTACAGGTTCCCGATCCCGCTATGTCCTCCGACAGTGGTGCTTGACTTGGGCCCCATGCTCCAGGTAATCGTCTACGCCGTAATCGCCTCGGTGGCACTTCCGATCGGCGCTCTGGCGGGTGCGAAGCTGGAAATTCCGAAACCCGTTTTGGCCATGCTTCTGGGTTTCGCCTCGGGCGCCCTGATCTCGGCCGTGGCATTCGAACTGTTCCACAAGGCGTTCGAACACGGAGGAGCGGGGCGGGCAGGAGTCTCGTTTCTGATCGGGGCCACGGTCTTCGTGCTGGTCGACACCTGGCTCGAGCGTCGCACGGCAAAGCGGGTCCGTTCCGGTGCCGGCGTCGGTTTTGCCCTGCTCGCCGGAGTCACGCTCGACGGGGTGCCCGAGAATCTGGCGATGGGGGTTTCGCTGATCGAAGGTTCGAGCGTGGCGCTTCTGGTCGCGATCTTCGTCTCCAACTTTCCCGAGGCGCTGGTCGGGGCGGAAAAGATGAAGGAGGGTGGGACCAGCCCTGGCCGGGCGGTGTGGATCTGGAGTCTGGCGGCCGTTCTGCTCGCGCTGGCGGTGATCGTGGGTTACGTCGCACTCGAGGGAGTCGAACACGAAACGCTCTCGATTCCGCTGGCCTTCGCGGCCGGTGCCGTCCTCGCCTCGCTCGCCGACACCGTGATGCCGGAAGCGTTCAAGGAAGGTGGCATCAAGGTCGCCTACGCGACCGCGCTCGGCTTTCTCCTGTCCTACCTGCTTTCTGCGGGCTGATTCCTCAGGCCGCGACCCAGAGGGCGTCATTGCCGAGCGGGACCCGTCTGACCTTTCCCGCACCGAACAGGTGCACCAGTTCGCGTTCCGTCTCGGTGCGGTCGGGCGGACCCAGCCCCGAGGCCATGACCGCCGCGACTTCCTGAGTCGTTAGGCCAGCCGGATAAAGGGAAAGCGCCTCGAGCGGATCCTCGGCTGGATCGATGCGTTTGAGACCGGGGTCGAGGTTGGCGATCACCACGTCATAGGCCTCGACCGGCTGAAAACCACCGGCTTCGACCCGCCGCTCTCCTTCCTCGAAGATCACCGAGGGCGCCGTATAACGCTGGCCGCCGCCATCGACCGACGCGGTCTTCGACTGCAGGTGCGTGGCACCGCCGGTGGCGCTTCGGGCGTGCCTGAAATCCTCCTCGTACGCGTTCCGGACCTCGGCCGAGTCGACCGCCGCCATCACCTCATCGGCGTCCAGGCCCGGGATCGTGCCGAGCGCCTCGAGCAACTGGGAATCGTCATCGAGCAGCAGCGGCGTGTTGAAGTTGAGCAGCTGGAAGGTCCTGAGGGCCCGCCACTCGGAGCCCGGATAAAGCAACCGCGCCGCGGTGATCACCTGGCAGGCCCGGGCACTTGTCACCGGCCGGATCTTGGGTTCGATCGCGAACGGCATCCCGAACCGTTCCCGGAAATCGAAGTAGAAGTCAGTCAGCGTCTCCGGCGGAAAGGGCACCGGGTTGTTCTCGTCGGAAAGACCGATCACCGCGAGATGCCACTCGATCTGGTCGCGGTAGCGCCACTCGAGTGTTCTCAGCGCCGGACTGGCGGAATAACCCCAGGGGCATGATGGATCGTTGAAAAGGAGAGCCTTGATCTGCGCCATGCCGGAAGCCTAGATGGTCCCGGACGCGGGCTTCCCGGCTACACTGGCAGTGATGAGAACGCGGCGCACAGTCTCAGCTTCACGTTCGGCCGGCCTGGTTCTGGTCGCCTTGGCCTGGGCCGGTTTGCTTGCCTTCGCCGGGTCTCCCGAGGCCCTGCTGTTCACGGTGCCGGTCTTTCTGCTGACCGCTCCGCTGGCTTTCGGCCGTTACGTCGGCGAAGAAGCGATCACCGCCTTCCGCCTGCCCTCGCGGCAGCCGCGTCGCGAAGTCCCGACCCTGGAGCTCGACGCTCTGCAGCTTTTCCCGGGAAGTCTTTTGGCGGCATTCCGGCTGTCGGCTCGCGGGCCTCCCGCCGTCGCTTCCTGAGCCACCCGCTGCGGGCGGGCTCGTTCTTGGATCCGTCCCGCGGCGCCTTGCCGCATCCGACTTCCGCGTTCCGCGGTTATGGAGTGATCATGAAGCGCATTCCGGGTCTCCTGGCCCTGTTCTTTTTCGTCGCCTTTGCCGTCGTCCCGGCGGTCGCCAACGCCCATCAGGGCAACTCGAACTACCGGTCCGAGATCAACTCGATCCGGCCCGCGTCGCTGGCCGAGGGGCTCGATGTTTCGGTCGTCAATTTCGACGACCACGTCCGTCTCGTCAACGAGACCGGTGAAGAGGTCGTCATCCTCGGCTACGACGGCGAACCGCTGGCCCGGATCCTGACCGACGGAACGGTCGAGGAGAACCTGAACTCACCCGCCTACTACCTGAACCAGGATCGCTTCGCGGATGTCGAGATCCCGGAAAGGGCCGATGAGAAATCTGCCCCCGACTGGAAAGAGGTGGGTGGGAACGGCACCTACGAGTGGCATGACCATCGTTCCCACTACATGGGTGAAGGGCTCCCGCCGCAGGTCAAGGACGAGTCGGTGAAGACCAAGGTCTTCGACTACGCCATCCCGGTCGAGGTCGGGGGAAAGCCGGCCAGGATCGAAGGAACCCTGACCTGGGTCGGGAGTGATTCGAACGTGCCAGTGATCCCCTTCGTGATCCTCGGCCTGGCTGTGGCGGCCGCGGCCGGTTTCTGGATCGTGCGCCGCCG
>JAEYSQ010000276.1 GCA_023434465.1 Actinomycetes bacterium | reverse complement strand
CGGGTCGGGGGGGGGCGTGCCCCCCGCACTTCGATGACTAGAGGGGAACTGGTTCCAGGTCTGGAGGGTCCGGTCCTGGGGGTGGTTCACCGGGACGCATCCGCCCGATTCCGAGCTCGACGGCTTTCGGCCCGTACGGCAACTGAACACCGTACTTGGCGCGAGATTCGCGGATCCTCTGAATGATGGCGGCGGGCGCTTCAGTTCGCACTGAAGTGCGGCGATTTCGGCGCGCTGAGCCCAACCATCCTTCACGGTCGAGGATGCGAAGCCACTCAATGAGGAGGGCAGCGTTCGCGCGGAGCTGCTGACACGTGAGACCACGACGTTTCGGCCGCATCTCATGGGTAGCGGCACCAACCCGGTAGCGGGAGCGCCAGTGATTGTGAACTCGCTCGTAGATCTGGTGTGACTCACGGAGCGCCATGTAGGCCCGTTCGACTCGCCAGAGCGGCAGAAGCGAACGCCAGTTTTTCGAGCAGGCGATCGACTGAGATCTCTTGCAGCCGTAAGTCCGGTCTTCCAGGCATTCAAACCAGAGTCGCGGGTACGGCTTGTGAGCGAACCGCACGAACTTCGACTGACCACCGCAGTGTCTGCAGCGGGGAATGCCGTGACGGTCGTACTCGTCCTCATCCCTTCGCTGCGCATGGTCTGGTGACGTGCCCGGTAGGGCATGACGGAGGCGATCCCCTGGCGGGTGTTTAGTTCGAACACGCTGAACGAAACGCGCCACTTAATTCTCTCAGTTCAAGTGACGCTCGGCTTGCTCACGAATCAGGAGTTCGGCCGGTCATGAGCGGGTCGGGCAGCATTGGTTGGCCCCGCCGAATCGGACCAGGCGGCCCCGACCAAGGCTGTGAAACCGGTGCCGAGGTGGCCGTTCATCTCACCGAGCGAAGCCACATCTTCGAGCTGGCGCTCCGCGGCGGCTCTGGCGGCAGCAGCCGCACCGACGTCGACCAGCTCGAAGGTGAACTGGTCGTTCGGGACGAGCTGGGCCATGCGGGAAAGGTCGGGCTCGATCACCGTCCCGATCTTGGCGTAGCCGCCGCTGGTGCCGCAGTCCCTTCCCAGGCAGATCAGTTCGGCACCGCCAGCTACCTGGATTCCCCCTACCGGGTTGCCTTCCTCAACGATGTCGGTAGGTCCGGAACCGGTGTCAGCGGTGCGGGGGACTTCCGCGCAAACGGGTGCTGGCCCGAGCAGGCGGAACGCCATCCGGTCGCTGCGGTTGGAGACCCGAAAGTAGTCCCGGACGAGTGTCTCGTAGCTCTCGGAATCGAAGTACTTTTCCTGGGGGCCAGGGACGATCCGGATCTCCTTAGGTGGCTCGCTCATTTCCCGAGCCAGATCGCCAGCCCCGGCGATCGGAAGCAGCGGTTCGGGATCCCGGTCGCGAGTCAGCACATCGCCACTGGCCAGCCGCCGGCCTTCCAGTCCTCCCAGCATTCCCACGGTGTAGGTAGAGCGGCTGCCGAGAGCGATCGAACCGTCGATTCCTCCCGAGATTCCGAGGTACGCATACGTGCCGCGCCGACAGGAACCTGCCGAGAGGAGGTCTCCCTTGCGCGCGTAAACCGGTTCCCCCAACGGCAGACACTTGCCTTGGAGGGTGAACGAAAGTTCTGCCCCGGTAACGGCGATCACGCAGTCGGCCAAAAGTTCGATGTCGCCACCTTGCGCGGCGATCTCAAGCACTCCGCTGCCAGGCGGATTTCCGAGCACAAGGTTGTTGAGACGGTAGGAGAAGAGGTCGCAAGAGCCGCTCGGAGGAACACCCTGGGCCATTCCGATGGAGCGACCCTCGTCCTGGATGGTCGAACTGAGCGGTGGCTTGATGACTCGCATCACGTCCATGTGACGGTCCCCCCGCTTATGCGTGCGACTCCTGGCTCGACTTCGTAGTCGTATTCGTCACGAGCCGCCCTTTCACGGAGTTCCAGATACTCATCGATCGTCACCGAACGAAGAGTTATCCTGTCGCCGGGCTGGAAGAGGGCGGGACTTACGACGCCGTTGACCTCGATGCCGCCTGCCCGGTAAAGCGGCACTGCCGCGGTACCGATCATCTGGAATCCGCCGGGACTCGGAAGGGAGTACATGGCAATGCTGCTTCCGCCCAGGCCGACTGTGCCTTCCGGGGTGGTCGTGCGGGGACTTTCATACTTGGGAGCCGAAAGCGCGAGTTCCGCCTCCACCCAAAGGCAGTTGGCCATGCCGGGGGTGAAGCTCACCATCCCGCTGAAGTGGGTCGAACGGGAGAGTCGCTCGATCGCTTCGGGGATGTCGATGCCGTTGCACCCAGCCACGAACTCGAGGTCCGGCCCGCAGTCGCCCCCGTACTTGACGGGAACCGTGACCTTTCGCGAAGCGAATTCCGATTCGACGCCCTCGGCGCTCTGGAGGGCATCCCTGATTCTGTATTCGACTCGTTCCGTACCCTCGGTCGCACGGGTCAACCGCAGCAGGACGGTGGACCACCCGGCGAGTGAGTCCATGATCGCTTCACCGAGAGACTCGCGGATTACCTGCTCACTCTGCAGGGTTGTCATCACAAGTGAAAGGTCTATCGGGGCGTCCCACTCGAGCAGGAGGTACTCGTCGGTGCACCACCTGAACTCGGGAGTTGAAGCAGGAGGTGGAGAGATGTGGTCGCCCGTCACGGTCTCTGACCGAGTCAGTCGTAAGGTGCGACCGCGACTCCGGCATCGGCCAGGCGCCGGGTCAGGCAGAGCAGGATCGGGACCGCGTCGACGGTGTCGCTGTGAATGCAGATGCTCTCGGAGGACCATTCGACGTCGGAGCCGTCGACCGCTGCCAACTGACGCTCGGTTACGGCGCGAACCACTCTTTCCGCCGCCGCTTCAACTGAACCGCCAAGCTGTGTCAGGTCGTAGCCGGGGTTTTCGGAGCCGTCCGCATTGATTGAACGATCGGCATAGACCTCGTCGATCACGTGGACGCCATGATCGTCCGCGAACTCGTGAATCGCCGAGTTCCAGACCGAAAAGATCGGAAGATCGCAATCGATCTCCACCATGGCCTCAATCAGGGTTTCCGCGACCCGCCGGTCGGTGACTGCCATGTCATACAACGCTCCATGTGGCTTGACGTGGGTCACGGAAGTGCCTTCCGCCGCACAGATCGCTTCCAGGGCGCCGAATTGGTAGATCACGTCATTGCGCAGGTCATCATTTGCGATCGCCATCTCCCTCCGGCCGAAGCCTCTCAGGTCCGGGAAACCGACATGGGCCCCGATCCGAACGTCGTTTGCCAGGCACCGCTTGACCGCATTGCGCATCACGGTGGGGTCGCCGGCGTGAAAACCACAGGCAATGTTGGCCGACGTGAGGTGGGGAGCCAGCAATTCGTCATTGCCGAAGGTCCAGTTGCCGAAATTCTCACCAAAGTCACAGGTGATGTCGGTGGAAGAGGACCCGCCGCCATTGACCGATTGTCGACCGTCGACCATCAGGCGAAGCTAACACCGGGATCGGTTGAAGTCAAGACGTGTAGATCGTCATCAGGCCGGTCTGGTCACTGCCCAGTCGCTCCAGCGCGGGCCCGACCGAGGCGATGATGTGCCACTCGACAGCTTTCGCTGCGGCAATTTCGTCCCCGGCCCGGATGGCGTCGAGGAGAGGAGCGTGCTCGGTGACCACATCGTCGAGATTCTTGTACGCCGCGTCGTCGAGAGTCAGCGCCAGCCGAATCGGTCCCTCCAGGCCGGTGTACGTAGTCAGCAGGAATTCGTTGTCCGACGCTTCGCAGATCCTCCGGTGCACCTGGAATTCGAGGTCGACGAGCTCCGGAATCTGCTTCTGTTTGGCCGCTTGCTCCATCTGTTCGAGGGTCGCCTCGATCTCGGAAAGGTCTGGCTGGCGCCGGGTTGCCAGGCGGATCGAGGCGGTCTCCACGGCGATTCTCAGGTTGTAGATATCGACGAAATCATCGGCATCGAACACACGCACGAAAGTGCCATGTCGCGGCCGCTCTTCGACCAGACGTTCGTCGGCCAGGCGCCGCAGCGCCTCCCGGATGGGGGAGCGGCTAATGCCCAAGGCCTTCGCGACCTGGCCCTCGACAATCTGCTCGCCCATTTTGTACTGGCCGCGGATGATCGATTCCCGCAACGCCTGGTAGGCAAGAGTCGACAGGGGTTCGGCCTTCAGTTTCTGGAGGTCTCTACCTGGTTCGGTCGACATGTGAGGAGTTTATTGGCGGCCGGGAACGCTAAGCGGTCACGGTCGACGGTCGGGGGTATGCACTGGCGGTAGATGATAGCGCCCCTTGACAATAGTCGATTGTCGACTATAGGCTGACGACAGGATTAGGGCAGGCACTGCCCCTCAGATCTGCGACAGACCAAGGAGCCACCGATGCCCATAGTTGAAATTTCCGCATTTGAGAGCCGCTTTGACGATGATCAGGTCACCCGCGAAGTGATTGCCCGGGTGACGGACGCGTTGTGTGAAGTTTTTGGCGAAGGTGTCCGGGAGGAGACCTGGGTCATCGTCAAGGGCGTGCGGCCCGAGCACTGGGGCTTCGGCGGGGAGGTGCGCGGGTAATGTCGCGCGAGCGGGTGCTTCTCTCGACCAGCCTCACGGCAGGGGCGGACGCCGTCCCTCGAGTTGTTGCCGGGGAGGGAGTCTGGTTCGAGCTTGCAAACGGGCGACGGGTGATCGATGCGAGCAATACCGCGGCGCCCCTGGGGCATGGACATCCGGCCATCGTCGAGGCCGTGCGGTCTGCTGCCGACGCCCCCGTCGTCAACGAAGGCTGGGGGTGGAGCCCCCGGGAAGAAGCTGCAGCGGAACTGATCCAAACCGCATTTCTCGACGAGGACTGGGTCGGAGCTGTCCGCTTCTTCATCTCCGCCGGCGAAGCGAATGACGCCGCCCTCACCCTGTGTCAGGCCCTCACCGGCAGGGCACCGGTCGCGACGAGGCAGCGTGCCTACCACGGAGGGGTCGGCCTCGCGCGAGAAATGACGACCCAGCCGCACTGGCATGGGGGTCTCTCCTCCGTCGGCGGTTCGGTCTCCGCGCCACCCCGTCTCGCAACCGTCGGTGAAGTCGAGTCGCCCGTCAGCGCTCGCGGCATGGGAACCCCGACCGAGTCGGGACCTGACTGGGAAACGAAGACCCGGGCGGTTCTGGCTGAATCGGCGGCCGTTCTCCTTGACTACAGCCAGGGTGGCGTTTACCACCAGCCTCAGTTCCAGGACCGGGTCGCCGCTTTGGCCCGGGAAGCCGGGTCGTACTGGATCGCTGACGAGACGGTGACCGGGTTCGGCAGGGTCGGCGGCTGGTTCCAGTTCCAGCACGCGAATAGCCGGCCCGACATCGTCACCATGGGCAAATGCCTGGCGGCCGGAGGCGCCGCCGCCGGGGCGATGGTCATATCCAAGGACATCCTCGACCGGTTGGATGGCCTCAGTTGGCAGACCTACAGCACCTTCCGCGGGCATCCAGTGGAGGTTGCCTCGATCAAGGCTCACGTCGAGGTATCGGAGCGCGAAGGTCTGACCGAGCGGGCGAGTGAGTTCGACGGAATTCTGCTGGATCAGCTAGCCGAGATCGCGAGCAGGCATCCGAGCGTTCGTCGTGTCGACGGACGGGGTCTGCATTGGACCGTGGAGCTCGCTGGTCCGAACTGGACCGAGTGGAGAGGCCAGGAAGCCGAGCCGCTGGCCAGCCGCGTCGCTGCGGCAGCCTTGGCGGAAGGTGCCCTGTTCGCGACGAGCGGTGAGCAGACCTCGATCTTCGTTGCCCCGCCACTGATCATCTCCGAGGGCGAGATGGATCAAGTGCTTCACGCACTCGATGTCGCGTTGACGGTCAGCGATTCCGAAGTCTGATGAAGCGTTCTACCCGAAGTAGTTTGACAGTCGACTGTCGACAGGCTATATTGACCCCGTCCGTTCAACCGTGTTTGAGGAGGAGACGTTGAGAGACATGATTGGTGGCAACTTGCAACACCTGAAGCGCAAAGTGCTGATGGTCCTGGTCCTTGCGCTGGTTCCGGTCTCGATCGCGGCCTGCGGATCGGGCAGTGATTCATCCGGCGATTCCGGTGACTCGGGAGACTCGATTCTGATCGGAGAGGTTGTGGCCCTTACCGGCGGCCAGGCCGCGTACGACGTGCCCGCCCACGCAGGCGCCACGATCGCCATCGAAGACATCAATGCCGAGGGCAAGATCGATGGCAAGACCCTCGAGCTTGAGACCTTCGACCACAAGACCCAGATCGACCAGATTGCGAACTCTGCGATCAAGGCGATCGATGCCGGTGCCGCTGCCTTGATGGTGAGCTGCGATTTCGACCAGGCCGGTCCGGCCGCCACTGAAGCGCAGAACGCCAACATGGTTTCAATGTCTTCCTGCGGGGCTTCGACCAAGTTCGGCCCAGCAGGTGCGGGACCGCTTTCATTCACCATGGCGACATCGGCCACGGCGATGGGGGCCATCCAGGCTGAATTCGCATACGAGGACCTCAAGCACAAGACGTCCTATGCCCTGCTCGACAACACCACGGCCTTCTCGCGCGAACTTTGCGCCGGCTTCGAAGACCGGTGGAAGGAACTGGCGGGCGAAGACTCGTACGGCACGGATGTGTTCCAGGGAGACGACCAGTCGATTGCCTCACAGATCGAGCGCATCAAGGACTACGATCCTGACTCGGTGATGCTCTGCAGCCTCCAGCCGGCCGTACCGAAGGCCCTCAAGCAGATCCGGGCCAGTGGTATCGACACGCCGATCCTGGCGGGCGACGACCTCGACGGAGACTCGTGGAAGAACGCGGTCCCGGACGTGAGCGATGTCTACTTCCTCTCCTACGGTTCGATTTACGGAGACGACCCGGATCCGGCAGTGAACCGCTTCGTCGATCAGTTCAAGAAGGACCAGGGCGAAGCCCCGCCGAGCGGAGCCGCGATCACCGGCTACTCCGCGATCGAGGCGCTGGCCATTGCGGCCAAGAAGGCCGGTTCGACCGACGGAACAGCAATGGCAGAAGCCCTGGAAACCTTCAAGGATGAGCCGCTGCTGGTTGGACCGACCACATTCACACCGGAACAGCACATCGCGACGATCCGAGGTATGCGGATCATGAAAATCGACGACGGAAAGACCACCTTCTACAAGGTCTGGCGTCCCGAAAGCGTCCCGGAACCCCGGTTCTAGGCAATAGCCGGAACTAACCTTGATTGATCGCCCAGCGCCCAGATCCGAGTGAGTATCCGATGACCGAGACGGCTTCGCCGGCCTCGACGGATGCCTCTTCGGGTCTGGGCGCTGATCGAGTCGAGGTTCACTTCGAGGGGGTCAAGGCGGTGGACGGAGTCAGCATTCGACTCCGCGCGGGCGAGACTGTCGGTCTGATCGGACCGAACGGGGCCGGAAAGAGCACGCTCGTGAACGCTCTAACCGGGTTCGAACGCCCGACTTCCGGTTCGGTCAGCCTGGATGGCACCGACATCACTGCCTGGCCGCCGCACCGGGTGGCCAGGTCAGGGTTGGTCAGGACCTTTCAGGGAAGCCGCCTGTTCGCCGCACTCACGGTTTTCGAGAACGTGAAAGCGGCGGTGGTCACGGGACGGGTCTCCACCGCGGAAGCGCGGCGTCGCACCCAGGCGGCAATCGACCTGGTCGGACTCAGGGATGTGGCCGAAAGGCTGGCCGGCGGCCTTTCCTATGGCCACGAACGACGGCTTGGAGTGGCCCGGGCGATCGCCTGCGAGCCGCGCTACCTACTTCTCGACGAACCCGCTGCCGGGCTCAATGAGGAGGAGGGAGAGGAACTCGTGGACCTGATTCGAACGGTCCGGGACTTGCTGGGCTGCGGCGTCCTGCTGATCGACCACGACATGCGTGTCGTCATGTCAGCCTGCGACCGAATCGTCGTGCTCGACTACGGCAAGGTCATCATGACCGGATCGCCTGAGGAAGTTCAGTCGAGCGAGCAGGTTCGTGAGGCTTATCTGGGATCCGAGGCCTGAGGTGCTCGAAGTCGAGGGACTATCCGTTCAGTACGGGCGCAACGAAGCGGTGAAGCAGCTTGATCTGAACGTGGCCAAGAACGAAGGCGTCGGGCTGATCGGTCCCAACGGGGCTGGAAAGAGCTCCACGGTCAGGGCGATCGCTGGACTCCAGCAGGCGGATGCCCGGAAAATCGAATTTTGCGGACAGTCGATCCTCAAGCGAACGCCCGAGTCGATCGTTCGACTGGGCGTTTCCCTGGTCCCGGAGGGGCGTCACATCTTTCCCGCCCTGACTGTGAAGGAGAACCTGGTGGTCGGGGCCTCATCCCGGCCGTCCAGCGAGCTCCACGAACGAATCGATCACTACGTCCAACGCTTCCCGGTGCTTGGCCGGTACCTGGACCAGCCTGCAGGACGGCTATCGGGAGGTGAGCAGCAGCAGCTCGCGATCGCCCGGGCGCTTCTCGCTGACCCATCTCTTTTGCTTTTGGACGAACCGACGCTTGGGTTGTCGCCCGTGATGGTCGACCAGGTGTTCGAAATCCTCGAGGGCCTCCGACGCGACGGAACCACGATCCTGCTCATCGAGCAGAGTGCTTCCCGGACGCTTGCCTTCGCCGACCGGTCGCTGCTGCTCTCGAACGGTCAGGTTCAACACACATTCGAGCGGGGCGACAATCCGAATATCGACGAAGTGAGCGGTGTCTACCTGACTGGGGGCAAGTAGCGATGGACGAAGTGCTCCAACATGTCATCAACGCCGTGAGCATCGGCAGTCTCTATGCCCTCCTCGCTCTCGGTGTGGCTCTCATTTACGGCGTCATGTCTTTGATCAACTTCGCGCACGGCGAACTGATCATGATCGGCGGCTACGCATTGGTCGTGCTTCAGCAGCCGCCCCTTCCGATTCTGATCCTGGGAGTGGTCGTGGTGGTGGTGGCGTTTGCCCTGACCATGGAGCGGGCGGCTTTCCGGCCGGTACGCGGCGCCGACATAACAACCCTCCTGATCACATCGTTTGCCGTCAGCTTTCTGTGTCAAAACCTCGCGATCCTCATATTCGGCGCGCGACCCAAGTCTTATTCGCTCGCCCCATCGGTAACCAACAGCTCTCTTTCGATTGGTGCGATCGAGGTGCCGTGGGTGAACGTGATCACGATCATCGTGACGATGATCCTGGTCGGCGGGTTGATCTACTTCCTGGGCCGGACCAGGCTAGGCGTCCAGATGCGCGCCGCCGCACAGGACTTCGAAGCGGCCCGCCTTTGCGGAGTCAGCGCCAATCGGATCATCGCTCTGGCGTTCGCGATCAGCGGCATCCTCGCAGCCGGTTCCGCCCTGCTGATAGTCGCCCAGTTCGGCACGATCTCGCCGCAGATGGGACTGGCTCCGGTGATCATCGCCTTCATCGCAACTGTCGTCGGCGGGCTGGGGAGCCTTACCGGCGCCGCCGCGGGCGGCTTTCTGCTGGGTGCTCTCACCATCCTTCTGGAGGTCATTCTGCCGGTCGAGCTTCGTCCCTACCGGGACGCGTTCCTGTTTTCGATTGTGATCGCGATTCTAGTTTTCCGTCCCCAGGGACTCATTCCGAGCACGACAGGGGAAGTGAAGCTTTGAGGGAGCGAGTCAACGAACTCCGTGCGAACCTTTCGGCCCGGCTCGGGGTGGCGGTGGTTCTGGGCGTCGGCCTGATTCTGCTCGCCGTGGCCGCATCATTCGGCTCGCTGATCATTCAGCGCGAAGCGACGATCATGCTTATCAACGTTGTCCTGGTTGTCGGCATCTACTCGTTTTCCGGACTAAGCGGGATCCTTTCTTTCGGACATGTCAGCTTCATGGCGATCGGTGCGTACGCCACGGCTCTGGTCACCATTCCGGCGACGCAGAAAGCCAGCCTTCTACCCGACCTGCCGGGCTTCATCGGTTCGGTGGAACTGGCGGCATTGCCGGCTCTGGCGGTGATCATTGCCTGCACCCTGGTCTTTGCCGCCCTGGTCGCGGTGCCGATCATGAGATTGTCCGGTGGCGCCGCAACGATCGCCACGTTCGCGTTGCTGCTGGTGGTGCACACGGTTGCTTCCAACTGGGAGCAAGTCACTCGTGGGCAACTGACCATGATCGGTGTGCCGACCGACACGACCCTGACGACAGCCGCTGTCGGTGCCGTGGTTACCGTAATCGTGGTGGCGCTTTTCCAGAGTTCCCGGGTGGGACTTCGGCTGCGCGCCTCGCGGGAGGATGAGTACGCGGCGCAGGGCTTGGGGGTCAACCTGCGCCGGGACAGGTTCGCCGCCTGGATGCTGAGCGCCGCACTCATGGCTGGCGGCGGACTTCTTTATGCCCAGTTCCTGGGCTCGTTCAACCCTGACGCGTTCTACATCGGCATCACTTTCACCTTGATCGCGATGCTGGTGGTCGGAGGCCTGAAGAGCCTCTCCGGTGCGGTCACCGGGGTCGTGGTGATCTCGGTGATCACCTATCTACTCCGGCAGGTGGAGGATGGAGCGATCGGCTCGACTTTTGCCCGCTCCGGTCTTCTCGAAGTGAGTCTCGCCCTGATCATGCTGGCAATTCTGATTCTGAGGCGCCAGGGGCTGCTTGGTGTCCATGAGTTCGGATTGCCGAAGTTCCGGCGGGACAAGAGTCGCCAGGCCGACCAGCCTGACGGCTGATAAGCGCGACCTGCTTCATTCGGGGTGGCCCCCGATTCGCATCTGGCCGGTTCGGGTAGTGCTCGCCACATGGATCAATCGGAGCAGTTCGGGGGAGAAACGTGACCCGCAGGACCTACAGACGATCGCTACTACTGGCGATACTGATCACTCTCGGATTGCTGACGTTTGCCTCAACTGCGCAAGCGGCGATTGGACTGGACGGGCTCGAAGCGACTCCCGCGAATACGGATGCGGGGGCGCACTCGGATTTTCACACGCATATTGACGTCACCTCACCGGAGGATCAGCTGCGTGACCTGACAGTCAGTCTGCCTCCCGGTCTCTCCGGAAACCCGCAATCGGTGCCGAAATGTCCGGTCGCACAGTTGAATGCGGACAACTGCCCGGCCGCATCCCAGGTCGGGACGACGTCGGTCCAGCTCACCGCCATGTCGTTGATTCCCCTGACCGTTGACGGCAGCGTCTACAACGTGGTCCCGCAAACCGGTGAGCCCGCCCGCCTCGGGATCGTTTTGCGCCCGCCGGACCCGACCGAACTGCTGCTACCGCCAATCGTCCAGCAGGTCGAGGTGAAGCTGCGCCCCGACTTCGGCCTGGACACGATCCTCACCGACCTGCCCCAGAACGCGGCGGTGCTAAACCTGCTTCCGGTCGGGATCGCGATCAGCTCGATCGACCTCGACCTCGACGGCGCCTTCATGCGCAACCCGACCTCCTGCGGCACCCAGACGACAGGATTCTCGGCTCGTTCCTGGGCGATGGCTGAAGGCGATGCTCCAGTGACCGGTACTACCAGCTTCGAATCGACCAACTGCGCGTCGCAGCCGTACGATCCGCAGGCCAGTCTCCACATCGACGGGCGCGGAAGTCCGCTGGTCGAGGGGGCGCGCCCGACCGTAACCTCCGTCATCACCCAGAACGATGGTGAGGCGAATAACGAGCGCGCCGCGGTCCTCCTGCCGGCCGCTCTGGGAGTCGATGGCGCCCGCTTCGACGAAACCTGTTCGCTGGACGAATTCCAGGCCGGTTCGTGTGCTGCCTCAACCGAGGTCGGCAACGCGACGGCGGTCAGTCCGCTTCTTGATTCAGAACTTTCCGGCTCGGTCTATGCGGTCGCCGGAACCGGTTTGCCGCAGCTCGGAGTCGACCTCAAGGGCACCCTCCCGCTGAAGATCATCGGATCATCCGGATTCAAAGACGGTCGGGTGCAGACGACTTTCGAGGGACTCCCGGACCTGCCACTTTCGCGATTCGAGCTGGTCTTTCCCGGTGGGCCAACCGGGCTGCTCCGGGTCACCGGAGACGTCTGCGCCGAAAGCTCGACCTTCGACGCCGACTTCGCCTCCCAGGCGGGCCAGACGCTGAGCAAGACCCTGCCTACGACGGAAGCCGGCACCTGCCGAAACGGCAATGGCAACGGTAATGGCAACGGCAACGGCAATCAGGTCAGAAAGCCGCAGGCCCGGATCAAGGTCGCCGGAGCCAAGCGCCACCGTCCCCGGGTTTCGATCCGGGTCAAATCCGGCGGCGCCGCCATACGGTCGGTCCAGGTCAAGCTACCCGGGGCCCTGAAGCTGCGCCGGGGCGCGGCGCGCAGCATCGTGGCCAAGGCCAACGGCAAGCGCGTCCGGGGCAAGAAACTCATCGCAAAGGGCAGGATTCTCACGCTGCGCAAACTCCCCGGCAAGGGTGCCAGGGTGCTTTCCGTGAGCATCCGCCGGGCAGCTCTGAGCCGGCCCGGGAAAGTTCGCCAGGGAAAGAAGCTGGTCTTCGCGCTCAAGGTCATGCGGGCCGGACAAAAGCCGGTCAAACTGAAGGTCCCGGTCCGCGTCAGGAAGTAGCCAACCGGCCAAGGCCATGGTCCGGCTCCGGTTGAGCCGGTAGCTGCCGGTCGTTTCGGCCTCTTCCCGGGCGGCTAGAGTTCCCCGGGTGAGGATCACGGAGTCGAACCGCGCCTGGTGGACTCTGGCGGGGGCGTGCATGGGGCTCTTCATGCTCATGCTCGACTCCACCGTGGTCACT
>JAEYSQ010000248.1 GCA_023434465.1 Actinomycetes bacterium | reverse complement strand
TCGAAGAAAAAGTAGGCGACGAAGGCAGCGAGAATCAGGACCAGGACCAGCAGGATGGAGAGCCCGACCCAGGGCACTCCGGCGGCCTGCGGGCTCCCTGGCGGTGCGTTGATCGGCCGTCTTCCGGAGCTTGCCACGAGCTGAACCGTATCTCAGGCCGGAAGTCGTAAGAATGGCGGCGATGCCATACCCCGTCGGGACAATCACCAACAAGGCCGGCCACCTCGAGATCGGGGGCTGTGACGTGATCGACCTCGCGCGTGACTTCGGAACTCCCGCCTACCTGTTCGCGGTGGCCGAGATGCGGGAACGGGCCCGGGCATACCAGAAGGCGTTTGCCGCGCATACCAGTCACTTCGAGGTCCTGTTTGCCAGCAAGGCACTGCCGGTAACCGCCGCCTATCGCCTGTTCGCCGAGGAAGGGCTTTCGGTCGACGTCGCTTCCGGGGGCGAGCTGACCATGGCTCTGTCTGCCGGTTTCGACCCGGCCCGGATCTACATGCACGGCAACAACAAGACCGACGTGGAGATCTCGCTCGCTTCCCGAGCCGGGGTCGGGCACCTGATCGTTGATTCGTTCGACGAGATCGAACGGTGTGAACGGGTGATCAAGGGAAGGCAGAACGTGCTGGTGCGGGTCACACCGGGAATCAAGCCCTCCACTCATTCCTTCATCCAGACCGGACAGCTCGACTCCAAGTTCGGCTTCGGGCTGGAAGACGGCACGGCCGCCAGGGCGATCGAGCGGATCCTGGCCTCCAACACGCTGAACCTGGTCGGGCTCCATTTCCATATCGGGTCACAGATCTTCGAGATCGAACCGTTCAGGCTGGCGGTCGAGGCGCTTGGCGAGTTGCGCGGAGGCTGGTGCGAGGTGCTCGATCTGGGGGGCGGACTCGGGATTTCCTACGGCGAAGAGGACTCGCCGCCGGAGATCGAGGAGTACGTCAATCTCAAAGTGCAGGCAGTCCGCGACGTTTTTGGCAACCAGGCCAAGATCCTGATCGAGCCCGGACGCTCGCTGGTCGGGACGGCCGGGGTAACGATCTACCGCGTGGGCACCGTCAAGGAGATACCGGGGGTGCGCACCTATGTCGCGGTCGACGGGGGGATGTCCGACAACCTCCGCCCGATGCTTTACGACGCTAAGTACACGGCGGTCGTTGCCGACCGTGCCGATGACGAGCCGGACACCACGGTCACGGTCGCAGGGTCACATTGCGAATCCGGGGATATCCTGATCCGTGATGTGGAGCTCGCCAGCCCCCGGGTGGGGGACATCCTGCTTACCCCGGCGACCGGAGCCTACGGTCACTCGATGGCGAACAACTACAACGGAATGCCGCGGCCGCCCGTGATCTTCTGCGAGGACGGCGAGGCCAGAGTCGTGGTCCGGCGAGAAACGTGGGACGACCTGATGCTGAGGGACATATGAGCGAAACTCTGCGAATCGGCCTGTTGGGCAGGGGAACCGTCGGATCCGCCTTCGACGGGCTCGTTGCCGACCGGGCCGGACAGGTTGAAGCGGCGACCGGCAAACGCCCCGAGATCACCGGGGTGCTAACTCGCAGCGAAGGGGACTTTGACGAGATCCTGCCCGACGCCGATGTGATCGTCGAGCTGATGGGTGGCACCGATGCCGCGCGCGAACACGTTCTGACCGCCCTCAAGGCCGGAGTTCCCGTGGTGACCGCGAACAAGCAGTTACTCGCCCAACACGGGTCCGAGCTTTTCGCCGCCGCCGAGGAGGCCGGGGTCCAGCTTCGATTCGAAGCAGCCGTGGCGGCCGTGGTCCCGGTGATCAGGGTGGTCCAGGAGAGCTTCGGGGCGGTCGACTTCAACAAGGTTTTCGGCATCGTCAACGGCACGACCAACTTCATCCTTTCCGAAATGGCTGCGACAGGCGCGTCCTACAGCGACGTGCTGAAGCGGGCCCAGGACCTCGGTTACGCCGAAGCCGACCCGACCGAGGACGTAAACGGCGCCGACGCGGCAGCGAAGATGGCGATTCTCGCCCGGCTGGCCTTCCACACACCGGTCACGCTCGACCAGGTCGGCTTCGAAGGCATCGAGGAGATCCAGCCCGATGACCTGGCTTACGCCAAGGAGCTCGGCCTCTCGTTGAAACTACTCGGCGTGGCGGAGAAGTTCGAGGAGGGGATCGCGGTCCGGGTCTATCCCTGCTTCCTCTACCCCGGCCATCCGCTGGCCCCGATCGAGGGGCCGTTCAATGCGGTGATGGTCGAAGCCCCCGAGATCACCGAAGTGACGATGTCGGGACCGGGAGCGGGCGGTCTCCAGACTGCCGCGGCCGTGCTCGGTGATGTCGTTTCCGTCGCGGCCGGTGACGCCCGAACTCACACCGCCGACCGCGACCTGCCGGTCCTCAGTGATGTCGCTTCTTCGTTTTACCTCCACCTCGAAGTTGCAGACGAACCGGGCGTGCTGGCCGAGGTCGCAAAACTACTTTCCGACGGTGGAGTTTCAGTCAAGAGCGTCGTCCAGCGCGGCCTCGGCGACGATGCCCGCCTGGTCATGGTGATCCATCGGTGCCTCGAATCGAAGTTCAAGGCCGCCGTCGACCGGATCGCCCAGCTCGACTCACTGAAGTCGGGCCCGCGTTTCATCCGTGTAATCGAAGAGGAATTCGTCGCTTAGCGACGCAGGGAGCCATGCCACAGCCACTGATCGAGAGATACCGAGACACCCTGCCGCTCGAGCCGGGCGACCCCGTGGTCAGCCTCAACGAGGGATCCACTCCACTGGTCGAGGCCCCCCGGATCTCGGAGCGTGTGGGGGCCCGGGTCTGGCTGAAGGTAGAGGGCGCGAACCCGACCGGATCGTTCAAGGACCGCGGTATGACCGTTGCCGTTTCCCGCGCCGCCGGGCGTGGCGCGAAAGCGGTGATCTGTGCTTCGACCGGCAACACCGCCGCGTCCGCTTCCGCCTACGCGGTGCGGGCCGGCCTGCGCGGCGCGGTGATCGTGCCGGAAGGCAAGATCGCGATCGGCAAGCTCGCCCAGTCGCTGATGCACGGGTCCCGCGTGATTGCACTGGAAGGCAATTTCGACGACGCCCTGACCATCGTCAGGCAGCTGGCCGAACGCAACCCGATCGAACTGGTCAATTCGGTCAATCCGTACCGGATCGAAGGCCAGAAGACAGCCGCCTTCGAACTGATCGACGAACTGGGGGATGCCCCCGATGCGCTGGCGATCCCGGTCGGCAACGCCGGCAACGTCACCGCTTACTGGAAGGGCTTTCAGGAACGGGGCACCGCGCCGATTTGTTACGGCTTCCAGGCGGCCGGCTCGGCTCCGCTGGTCGACGGGGCTCCGGTCACCCACCCGGAGACGGTCGCCTCGGCGATCCGGATCGGCAACCCGGCCCGCTGGGAAGAGGCGATGAACGCCTTCAACGCCTCCCGCGGCCGGGTCGCGGCAGTCACCGACGAACAGATCCTCGACGCGTACCGGTGGCTTGCCGCCAACGAAGGCGTCTTTTGCGAACCCGCCTCCGCCGCTTCGGTGGCCGGCATCCTCACCCACGGCCTGCCGACTGTCGAAGGCATGGAAAAGCCCGAGACGGTGGTCTGCGTGCTCACGGGCCACGGTCTCAAGGACCCCGATACGGCGCTTGGCACGGCTCCGTCGGTGATCAGCTGCCGCAATGACATCGGCGTCGTCGAAGAAGCAGTTTTCGGTTAGGACCACATCGGAAACCACCCGGCGGGGTTTCTTGTGTAGCTTCAGGTGAGCTTCACCGGAAACGAGGGAAGAGGGAAACGATGGGTGTACTCAGTGTCGTCAGGGTTGCCGCGGCATCGCTGGCCATGATGATGGCCGGTCTTCTGCTTGCCGGATCTGCCTCGGCTGGTCCGGACGACGTTCCGACGGCGACCGTAACCGGGCCGGTTGCGGTGACTGCGGACTCGTATCCCT
>JAEYSQ010000216.1 GCA_023434465.1 Actinomycetes bacterium | reverse complement strand
GAGTGAAGGTGGTGACCGAACTGGAACAGATCCCGAACGCGCTGATTACGGCGCTCAGCTATGACGATCGCGCGCTGCTCGAAACCTGGGTCAGCGGACGCGAACTGGCGGTATCGGTGCTCGGTGGCGAGGCGCTAGCGGTGGGCGAGGCGATCCCCACCGACAGCAACACCTATGACTTCGAGGCGCGCTACGAGATCGGGGCCGCCAGCTTCGAATGCCCGGCCGGCCTGACCGAAGAAGAGACCGCCGAGGTCGAAAGGGTCGCGCTCGCCGCCTACGAAGCGCTCGGCTGTTCCGGCTTCTCGCGGGTCGACCTGATCCTGGCCGAGGACGGTCCCCAGATCCTCGAGATCAACGCGATCCCGGGCCTGACCGAAACCTCACTCCTCCCCCAGGCCGCCGAAGCCGCCGGCCTCGACTTCAACGCAATGGTTCAAAAGATCCTCGACCTCGCGGTCGCTTAACCGCAAGTCGAACCCGGCCCTTCGTCTCACATTCACGGATAGAAGGAAGGGCCTCCGCTTTAGGCACCCGGGAATGCCCACCCGACCCCACGGCTACCCAGACCGCTCCGTTTCACGACCGCCGGAGATTCTGGCTGCGGTTAAGTGGCGTATAGCCACCTAAGTGCAGCCAGAACCTCGTCGTCCCGCTCCGTGAACCTTCTGGTCCTGCAGGGTTCGGGTCGGGGGTGTTACCCAAAAACCTTTGGAATGAGGAGCGCAGCGACGGTTTTTGGGGGATACCACCGTCCCGAACCCCTCGATCACGCCCTGAAGGGTCCGGGTCGGTGCGGTTTCCCAAAAACCTTCGGAATGAGGAGCGCAGTGACGGTTTTTGGGGGACACCACCGAAGCCGGACCCCTCGACCACGTCCGGCAAGGTTCGTTTAGGCCGTACCACCGAACCGTCGATCGAGGCCGTGCAATGAAAAGGGCCCCGGAAGACCGGGGCCCTTTCAGGTTCTCTTGGTGCCCGTCGTCAGCTGGAGGCTACGACCGAGGAGCACCAGACGGGCAGGAGGGGCTTGTCATAGAGGTCGATGATCGACGAACGGATCTCCGAGACCTCGGGTGAGTACCACCAGGCTTCGAAGTCCGACTTGTTTTCCCACCGGGTCACCTGCCGGAAGAGGAGTGGATCCTCGTCCGATCTATAGATCTCCCAGGCGGTGGCGCCGTACTTGGTGGCGAGCTGTGCCGCGGGTTCCCAGGCATCGATCCAGCGCTGCGAGCGGAACGGGGTAACGTGCCAGGAAATCTCGGAGATGTAGGTCATCGCTCTTCCTTCTTCCCGTGCTTCGGCCTAGGCCCCGACTTCGGCCCGGATCGCGCCGGGACCTTCCTCTTCGCGGCCATCGTCTTCGGACGCGGCACCGACCAGGATCGCGATCTTGCCGAGGTGACGGTTCTCGTGGAGCATCTGGTGTGCCTCCGGCACACCGTCGAAGCCCATCGTCTTCCAGAGCACAGGCTGCACCTTGCCCTCGGCCATCAACTGGTTCGCCTTCATGCACTCGTACGCGTTGGCGAAGTGGGAGCCGATGATCTGCTTCTGGCGCATCCACAGGTGCCGCACGTCGAAATCGAGCGTGTAGCCGGAGGTGGCGCCGCAGATGACGACCTTGCCAAACGGCTTCACGACGAAGACCGAAGTCGGGAAGGTGGCCTGACCGACGTGCTCGAACACGACATCAGGTGAATCCCCGAGGATCGACTTGACCTTCTTGGCGAAACCGACCGAGGCCTTGAAGCGGGCCTTTTCTTCTTCCGGGGTTTCGTTGCCGGTCCGCATCATGTCCGAGAACTCGTTGCGGTTGATGTAGTCGACCGCGCCGAGCTGTTTGACCAGCTCGCCCTTCTCGTCAGAGGAGACGACGCCGACGGCGTTGGCGCCGGCCGCCTTGCAGAGCTGAACCGCGAACACGCCGAGCCCGCCGGCCGCGCCCCAGATCAGAACGTTGTGACCGGCCTGGATCCGGGCTTGGTCCATCAGCATGCGGTAGGCGGTGAAGTAGGTCAGTCCGTAGGAGCTGGCCTCAGCCCACGACAGGTTCTTCGGGCGCGGCAGAAGCTGCTGGGCCTGGACCTTGGTGAATTGGGCGAAAGAACCCCAGGTTGTCTCGTAGCCCCAGATCTTCTGGCTCGGAGCCGCCATCGGGTCGAGACCATGGACTTCGACGTCCTCGTAGGAGGCCTGGTTGCAGTGAACGACCACTTCGTCGCCGACCTTCCAGCGGGTCACGCCCTCGCCGACCTTCCAGACGACGCCCGAAGCGTCGGAACCACCGATGTGGTGGCCGTACTCGGGGTGATCCCCGTAGGGGAAGACGGAAACGGGCTCGGCGAGGCCGGCCCAGACATTGTTGAAGTTGACTCCGGCCGCCATCACGCGGACGATCACTTCGAAAGCGCCCGGTTCCGGAGTCTCGATGTCCTCGAACTGGAAGGCCTTGGTCGGTTCGTTGCCCTCGGTCTCGGGGCGGATGACCCAGGCGGCCATCTTCTCGGGCAACTCTCCCGGCTGCACGTCAAGCTTGCTCACATCAGCGAGGTCTACAGACACTTCGTTCCTCTCGAATTGGTTCGGGGGGTCCGGATAGGCACCGGAAACGTTGCCGCATCGTAAATGATCCTCACCGATCCGGGACTCCCAGAGTCCACCTTCGGGGCGGGTTTCTGTTGTCGTCCGGGCGAAGTCCGGATCACACGCAGATATCTAGGGGGTCAGGAGATCGCCGCCGGAGGAAACGCGGCTTCGACCGACATGCAGCCTCGCGGTGTCGCTGCTGGCTGGTGAGCTGAACAGATAGATGCCGGTCGGAGCCGACAAATTGAGAGATCCCGAACCGCCCGGGGTGAGGAGGATCCTGCGGTCGACGTCCGGTCCCTGCATGCGCAGGGTGGTGGCCCTGCCGGTCAGATTGGCCACCGCCACGTTGATCACGGCGGGTGCCTTGCGGTCAGCCTGGTTCTGAGGGGCATTCGCATTCTGGTTGAGATACGGCTGGCGGGCCCCGGGCTCGCCGACTCCGTCGCCGATCGCCGCCTTTGCCTCGATCGAATCCTCGGCCACCGCGACGCTGACGACCGTCGGAAGTGGCGGACGGGGCTTGTTCTCATGGGTCGAGCTGCCGCAGCCGGCAAAAACGGCGCTTGCAGCCAAGAGAGCGGCGGCTGTGACCCAGGTTCCCCTCACGAACCGAAATGTATCCCACCGCGTGGCGTCAACCGGTCCACACCGACTCGCGCGCCTCCAGCATCGCGTCAAGCTGATGCTGGATACGGGCCCGGATCTGCTCGCTGATGACCTGGATTTCGGCCGGATCGTCGATCGTCTCGAGCGGATAATCGGCCATGTCGACCGGCTCCATGAACCGGATCTTGAACTTGGACGGCAGATAGAGCAGCGGCGCCGCGAGTCCGAAATGGGGAAAGGAGGGAGTGAGCGGAAAGTAGATCAGGCCGGAGAGCTTCTTCAGCAGGTTGAAGTGGGCAAAGATCGGCATCGCTTCCTCGGCCCCGATCAGGGCGACCGGAACGATCGGCACCCGGGCCCGGATCGCGGTCCGCACGAAGCCGCCACGGCCGAACCGGCGCAACTTGTAACGCTGCCAGTAGAGCTTGCGGGTGCCCTTCTGGCCCTCCGGAAAGACAACCGCCAGCCGGCCCTCGTCATGAAGCAGGCGCTGCGCGTTCTCCCGGTGGGCTGGCACGAGGCCCATCTTGTTGACCAGCATCGACACCCCCGGATACCCCTTGAACCAGTGCTCCCCGAGCATGTAGAGCGGGCGGGGAGCGGGATGCTCGTTGCGGATCGCCTGCATGATCATCGGCGCATCGGGGGGCAACGCGCCGGAATGGTTGGAGACGATCAGGGCGCCATTCCCGGCCGGGACGTTCTCGATTCCCTCGACCTCGACCCGGAACCAGTACCGGTAATAGAAGTTCAGGAGCGGTTCCATCAGGGAAACCACGGTTTCCGAGCGTCCCCAGTCATCGAGGGCCCGGTCCGGCTCGGCAGCGGGAAGTAGGTCACGCCGGTCGGCCAGAGTCAGCAGTTCGTCGATTGCCCGACCGGCCTCGGCAGCGGCGGCTTCACGTGATTCGGCAAAGTCATCTGGCCGGGGATCCCAGGCCGGTGTCCCGTCTTCTTCACGGCCACCGGCTCCGGCATCGCCAGGTTGTACGGCGTCGTAGGGGTCCGCGTTGCCCCCGAACAGGGGGCTGTCAGCCCCGAGCCGGCGGCCCCCCAGGCCCTGTCGGCGAGCTTCGCTCAAAACTCGGGATCCTCGATGAAAGGAAGCTCGACGACTTCCGCCTGCACATCTCCGGATTCTGCTTCCACGACCACGGAGCTGCCGGGTTCGGCTTCCTTGCGGAGGATTGCGAGAGCGATCCGGCCGCTCGCCGGCGAGAGCGCCACCGTCCCGATAGCGCCCAGCGTCCGCTCGCCAATTCGTACCGAATCACCGGAATCGACCGGTCCGGCCGGCTTCAGACCGCGCAGGTGACGGTTCGGCCGGCCCTTGTAGTGAAGCCGGGCGACCGGTTCCTGGCCGATGTAACAACCCTTCGTGAAGCTGACCGCGCGCTCCACGATTCCCGCTTCGGCCGGCATGTTGGCGCCGGTCATCTCGAATCCGAAGCGGGGTATTCCCTTCTCGACCCGCAGGATCTCGACGGCCGCTTCGGAAACTGGAAGCGCCCGGTCGGCCTCGAGTTGAGCCCGGACCGCCTGTGCCGCGTCGGGCGCACAGATCACGTCGAGCCCGAGCGCGGTGCGGACGACCAGGCAGTCGGCTCCGGCGATCACAGCTTCGACAAAGTCGTGTTCGTCGCCGGGAAAGAGGCCGGTCACTTCGAAGGAGCCGGGGCCGACCAGAGAAAAAACGCCTCGTCCGGTTTCCCCGACCTCGACCTTGCGCCCGATCTTGTACATGCTCAGGTGTTTGAGCAGGACCGGACCGGCCGACTGCTCGGTATCGATCAAGAATGAATCCCCGGCCAACCGGAGGATCCGCATGTCAGCCTGGATATGGCCCTTGCGATCGAGCAGCGCCGCGTAAACTCCGGAACCTGTCGCCAGCTCCTCCGTCTCGTTGGTGACCTGACCCTGGAGGAATTCGGCCGCATCCGGTCCCTCGACTGCGATCCAGGCGCGACCCGGGCGTTCGATCATGCCGCACTCCTCACGGACCTGCCGGTACTGCGCATCGAGATCTGGTTCGGTGACTGGAGCCATGAGCCGATTCTACGGAGGACCGCGTTCCGGGCCGGGTCGTGGCCGGGTGATCGGTAGGCTTGGAGCCGATGGCCCTCGCCCAGGATTTTCAGGAAGTGCTCGATTCGATGCCGGCTGATTGGACCGATCTCGAATTCGACCTTCGGATCGACGACGAAGACCGCTACATCGACGCGTCGGTCCACCTCAGCCTGATCAACGCGCAGCCCTACTCGACGGCCGAGTGGCATTGGCGTGTTCCCGTGGCCCAGAGTTTCGGCAAGGCTGCCGCACCGGAGACCGTGCTGGGAGTGCTGCGCCGCCTGGACAATGAGGGTTTCACCGGCGAGATGCTCCTGCGAGAGGTTCGCGAAGGCCGCTCCGAAGTAGTCCAGATGTGGGGCCGCCCGGAAAGCGTGCGCGAAGAGTTCCGTAAGCGTCGCTCGATTTGATGGTCTGAGGCCGTGGCAAGGGTTCTGGCCGTCGTCCCCGACCTGATGCTTTCGAGCAAGGTCAGCGGCATGCTCGGCGCGGCCGGACACGAGGTCAGCGTCGTCGCAAACCCTCCGCGACCGGAAGGATTCGATTTCGACCTGATCGTCTGTGACCTCGAATCGGTCGATCCTGCGGTGATCGCTTCACTGGCGGCTCCGGCGATCGGTTTCTACTCGCACGTTGATGTCGAAACCCGTGACCGGGGCAGGGAGGCGGGGCTGGAACTGGTCGTACCCCGTTCACGGATGGCGCGGGAGCTCCCGGACCTCGCGGCCTCTCTGCTCGTCAGACGGCAGGATTCCGACGCCTAGCGGCGTATATTTCAGGGCCCACACCAAGCGACCCCGTATTACGTACTCGCCGGCCGGCACCGGGCTGTGATTAGCTTCGACCCGGCTCGCCGGAACGGCAGGGCGCAATCGACACAAGCCACGGGAGGTTTGACTTCATGCAAGATCGCGGTCTCGCCGCATACATCGCCGAACTGCTGGGAACGTTCTTCCTCGTATTCGGAATCACACTGGTCGGCGTGCTTTTCATTGCCGTAGGCGACAACGCCTCGTTCGGTTCTGACTTTGCGGTCGTCGGTCTCACCTACGCCTTCATCCTGACGGCGCTGATCTTCGCGTTCGGCGGGGCAAGCGGTGGTCACTTCAATCCGGCGATCACGCTCGGGGCTGCGCTGATGAAGAAGATCTCGCCGGTCGACGCGGTGATCTACATCCTCGCCCAACTCTCCGGCGGTGTGCTTGGCGCCCTGCTGACCAAGGGTCTGCTCGAGGACGAAGGCCGGGCCGCCAATTACGGCGCCACGACGATCAGCCCGTTGCTAAGTGGCAACTTCGCCGGTTTCGTGGTCGAGGCCCTCGGCACCTTCATGCTGGTCCTGGTGGTCCTCGCGATCGCCCTCGGCGTGCGCGCGGTCAAGGACTGGGCTCCGCTGGCGATCGGCCTGACGCTCGGTGTAGTCGGCCTGATTCTGGTGCCGCTGACCGGTGGTGCCGTGAACCCGGCCCGCTGGTTCGGTCCGGCCCTGGTCTCCGGTGAATGGGGAGGCGTCTGGCCTTACCTCGGTGGCCAGATCGTGGGTGCGGTCCTCGCATTCGTGGTCTACAAGTTCGTGATCGCTCCGGGCGCCGGCGGTGCCCCGGACAAGGAAGCAAGGAAGCCGTCGACGATTCCGTCGCCGGAAGCCTGAGCCTCAGGCGATACCGGGCCCTCGAGCCCGGCTGAATGTCGAAAGGGCGGCCTCCGGGCCGCCCTTTCTCTTGCCCGGAACTATGCGGTGATGGCGTGGCCGAGCGATACCGCGGCGAAGCCGAGAACGATCGAAACCGTGAGATTGAGCCAGGCAAGCCGGGCAAGGTCGGCCCGGGCCAGCAGATGGCTGTCGAGGATCCAGGTCGAGAAGGTGGTGAACGAGCCGATTGCGCCGCCGGCCACGATCACCAGGGCCTGGCCGTCCAACGCGCTACCGGCAACCAGACCGAGCACGAAGGTGCCGAGCAGGTTGACCGCGAGTATTCCGAAAGGAAAGAGCGATTCCGTCCGTTTCGAGATCGCGGTGTCGAGCAGGTAGCGGGCTCCGGCAGCAAGACCCCCGACGAGCCCGACCGCAATCCAACCGAGGGCACTCATGCCGGAGCTTCCATCCTGGCTTCGGCGGCGGCGATTCCGAGCCTGAGCAAGCAGTACCCGACGCCGATACTCACTGCGACATATCCGGCGGCTAACACGGTCTCGCCGCCGTCGACCATGCTTAGCAGCTCCAGTTGCATGGTCGAGAAAGTGGTGAGCGTCCCGCAGATTCCGGTGGCGAGAAAGGGATGGTGGGGCCGATCGGGATCGTGATCCCGGAGCAGGGTGAAGAAGTAACCGATCAGGAAGGCCCCGGCCAGATTGGCCACAAGGGTGGGCCATGGCCATGCGTCGGCCGGCTGCGGAAATGCCTCGCTCAGACTGACCCGGAGCAGGACTCCGATCACCCCGCCGGCAAAAATCGCAGCGAGTTATCCGGGAGCAGGGTGATTCGGCATCGGACAGAAAAATACCCCGGACCCGAGCGGATCCGGGGTATCGGTCCAGGTCGGCTGGAGCGCTACTTGACGTTCAGCGTTCCCTTCATGCCGCCTTCCTCGTGCCCGGGAAGCGAGCAGTAGAACGTGTAATCACCAGGCTTGACCTTGAACTCGGTCGTGGTGCTCTGGCCCGTGATCACATCGGTGGCACCGACTTCGTTTCCGTCGGCATCTTCGATCACCACGTCATGGGCGACCGGCGATTCGTTGGTGAAATCGAGCGTGACGTCACCGGACTTCGCGGAGAGCTCGGTCGTGTCATAGGCGAGCGCCCCCGAGGGATCGGCAGCCAGTGCAAGAACCTGGCCCGCGGTGCCGCCGTTGGCGTCGGCGTTGGCGTTGTTCTCGGCGGGTTGGGTCTGGGTGGCGGTCGTATCGCCCGAGTTGTCGTCGGACGAATCGTCCCCACCGCAGCCGGCGAAGACGAGGGCACCAACCGCCAGGGGGACGGCCAGCAATTTCAAAGAAGGTTTCATCGGATCTCCTAGGGGTGGGAATTGCCTCTGGACAGTCAGCCTACTCCCGGGATCCTCCCGTCCGGGAAAAAATCGCCACTGCGGTAGGTTGGACACCGGATGCGTCGGGTCACTTTTTCGCGTAACTACACGATCTCGCTATCGCGGACGTGCCAGTGCTATTGCAAGTACTGCGCCTTCGCCACCCATCAGGCGCATGTCCACCCGCCGGATGAAGTCGAGCGGATGCTTGACGAAGCGGTCAAGCGCCGGGCCAAGGAGCTTCTGTTCCTGACCGGTGAGAAGCCGGAAGTCAACCCGGTGGTCAAGGAGCAGCTCAAGTCCTGGGGTCACGAAGACTTCACTTCCTATGTCATCTGGGCCTGCGAACGGGCGATGGAGCGCGGCATCCTGCCACACACCAACATCGGGGCGATCGGCGAGGAGGACCTCGCCCGGCTGCGCGAAGTCACGGCATCACAGGGCCTGATGCTGGAATCGGCTTCCGAGCGTCTGATGGAAACCGTTCACGCCGGATCGCCGACCAAGCACCCGGCTCATCGTCTGGCGACGATCGAAGCGGCTGGAAAGCTGAAGATTCCCTTCACCACCGGAATTCTGGTCGGGATCGGCGAGACACCAGAGGAGCGAACCCGCTCGCTGGAAGCACTGGCCGAACTTCAGCGTAAGTACGGACACATCCAGGAAGTGATCATCCAGAACTTCGTGCCGCACCCCCGCTACTACGGCCAGGAACCGGCCGAGATCGCGGCCGAAGCGTCGGACCGGCGCTGGAAGGAGTCGGGCACCGTCGTGAATCTCGATTCGGGCATCGAACCGGCCGACAGGATGCCGGGGCGGGACGACCTCGGCCGGCCAACGATCCCGCTTCCGGACTGGGCCTGTCCGGTTTCGATCGAGGATCTGAAAGGGCTGATCCGCGAGACCGCTGAACTGATGCCCGATGTCGGGGTTCAGGTCCCGCCCAACCTCTCCGACTGGTGGTCGGAGCTGGTCGAGGCTGGCGCCACCGACCTGGGCGGCCTCTCCGCCAACGGCGATCACATTTCGCCCGAACATCCATTCCCGAGCCCCAATCAGGTTCGCAAGGAGCTACAACCACAGGGCTACGCTCTCACCGAAAGGCTATGCGTCTATCCGCAGTACATGAATGCGGAGTGGATGGAACAGGGCGTCCTCGACGTGATCAAGCTCAAGTATTGGAGCTTCATCCCGCGGCTCGGGTCGGGACGAGTCAGCGAGGAGAGCATCGACCCGGGCCTGGCGCTGGAGGCGATCGCCAAGGGGCGCGAGGGTATCGAGCTGACCGAGGAAGAGCTGACCGCGCTGTTCGCCGAGACGAGGCCGGAGGTGATCGAGCAGATGCGGGTTGCCGCCGACGGGCTACGGGCCGAATTGGCCGGTGACACCGCCACCTTCGTGGTCAACCGAAACATCAACTTCACCAACATCTGCACCGTCGGCTGCGCTTTTTGCGGCTTTGGTCAGGGCCGTCGTTCCCCGGATGCCTACGAGTCGACCGAAGAGGAGTTCATCGGCCGGGTCGAAGAGGCGGTGGCCTTCGGAGCTACCGAGTTATGCATGCAGGGCGGGATCCACCCGGACCTGGATCTCGAGGCTTACGGCAAGTGGCTGAAGCTCGCCAGGCAGGTTGCTCCCGAAATTCACCTCCACGCCTACTCGCCGATGGAGATCAACCACATGTGTGAGGTCTCGGGCCTGCCGCCGTCGGAAGTCTTCGCCTACCTGATCGAGTGCGGTCTCGGTTCGACCCCCGGCACCGCCGCGGAGGTGCTCGACGACGGGGTCCGCCAGAGGATCTCGCCGAACAAGCTTCCAGTCGATCGCTGGGTCGAGATCATCGAGGCATCACACCGGGCCGGCCTCAGGTCGACCTCGACCGTGATGTTCGGCCACATCGAAGAGCCACGGGAGCTGGCCCGCCACATGAAGGTGATCCGCGACCTCCAGGGCCGCACCGGCGGCATCACCGAATTCGTTCCACTCAGCTTCATCCCCTTCAACACCCTGCTCGGCCGCACCCACGGGGTCGAGGAGATCTCGATCGAGGAGAACCTCAAGCACACCGCCGCCTTCCGGCTGGCGCTGGGCCACACGATCACCAACCTCCAGGCAAGTTGGGTCAAGATGGGTCTGGCTGGCGCGACCGAAGCGTTGAATTGGGGGGTCAACGACCTCGGCGGCACCCTGATGGAAGAAAGCATCTCCCGCATGGCCGGTTCCCAGCACGGAGTCCGGCTGGAAATCGAGGAACTGGTCGACGCCGCACATCGGGCCGGCCGCAAGGCGGCCCAGCGCGACACTTCTTATCGGATCATCCGCGAGTTTCCGGACCGGGTCTCATCGCCGCCGGCAGAACTTCTGATCGACCTCGCCCACCCGGGCGAGGATCCCGCCGTCGGCCTGGTTGATCCGGCGGCGGCCTGAAGACAGGGAGGGCCTTGATGCGCGCCATGGTCCTCGAAAGCCAGCCCGGCGAGCTTCATCTCCGCGACCTCGCAATCCCGGAACCCGACTCCGGTCAGGTGCTGATCCGGGTTTCGGCCTGTGGGGTGTGCCGCACGGATCTGCACATCGTCGACGGCGAGCTGACCGAGCCGAAGCTGCCGATCGTTCCCGGTCATCAGATTGTCGGAACCGTGGAAGCAGCCGGAGCGGGGGCCGACCGCTTCCGGTCCGGGGTCCGGGTGGGAGTGCCCTGGCTCGGTTGGACCGACGGGGAGTGCCGCTTCTGCCGGGAGGGTCGTGAGAACCTCTGCGAGAACGCCCGTTTCACCGGCTACGACATCGACGGCGGATACGCCGAGTTTGCCGTTGCGGACCAGAGATTCTGTTTCCCCTTGCCGAACGAGATCGACGACATCCATGTCGCACCGCTGCTCTGCGCCGGGATGATCGGATACCGGGCGATGTCGATCGCCGGCGACGGTGAACGGCTCGGTCTGTACGGCTTCGGTTCGTCGGCTCACATCCTCTGCAGGATCGCCGCCGGCGAAGGCCGCCGGGTTTTCGCTTTCACCAAACCGGGGGACGTGAAAGGCCAGGACTTCGCGCGATCACTCGGCGCCGAGTGGGCCGGCGGCTCCGATCAGCTTCCGCCGGAACCGCTGGACGCGGCGATCATCTTCGCACCAGTCGGCGATCTGATGATTTCAGCCCTGAAGGCGAGTGAACGTGGAGCCCGCATCGTCAGTGCCGGCATCCACATGAGTGACATTCCTGCCTTTCCCTACGAACTGCTCTGGGAGGAGCGCAGCCTTCACTCGGTCGCCAATCTGACCCGTGCCGACGGGACCGAATTGCTGGAACTGGCGGTCCGTCATGGAATCGAACCGGTCGTCGCGGTGGTCTCGCTGGAAGAAGCCAACCGAGCCCTCGACGAGGTTCGCAAGGGTACCCCGGTTGGTTCGACCGTGATTCGCGTTCCGGCCTGAGGCGGACTCAGTTTCTTGAGGTGTATTCGAGAGCGACCGAGCCTTCGGGAAAACGGCGAAGGTCGGTCAACTCCAGATCATCCCGGGCCCGGCCGGCCGGGAAGAAAGGTTTGCCGCCGCCGACCACGACCGGCAGGATCCAGAGGTGGTAGACGTCGATTTCACCGAGCGCGTCGAGCTGGTCGGCCAGCAGGCCACCCCCGACTTCAATGTCACCCTCCGTTGATCGCTTCAGATCGAGGATCGCCTCGATCGCGTCACCCTCGAGCAGCTGGCAGCTTTCGTGGACCTCCGTCAGGGTGGTCGATGCCACGAACTTCGGCAGCAGGTCCCAGGCTGCGGCGAATTCCCGTTCCGTGTCGGACGCGGATTCCCCGAAGAGCTGTCCGGTGACAAGGACGTCGTGCCACACCGGGACCATCGTTTCGTAGAGACGTCGTCCCATGACGACGGCGGCAAGGCCCGCGACCGCACGGTTGGCGTGTTCGTGGAGTTCGGGCTCCGGCGGGGACCATTCGATGGTTCCCTGCGCATCCTCGTAATAGCCGTCCAGGGAAACCATGCTCGCCCGTATCAGTCGCGCCATGGCGAAAGCCTACTGGGCCGGTCAGCGAAAAAGATCGCCTCCGGCGTCCCGCAGCTGGGCCGCACAGCCCGGGCCGTCGCCTTCGGTCACATGGGAGCCCAGCCCCCGGACCACGACCGCTGGAACGCCATCGGTCTTGCTCCGCACCAGGTCGGAAGCAGCCGCGATCTGGTCGGCGATGGCGATCACGGTCGCGGTGAGCTCGCGGCCTCGCTGGTCGCTTTCGCCTCGCCAGTCGTCGAGCGGGTTGATCCCGGCGCAGCCGATCGCCGTCTCGACCTGACCGTGACGCCATGCCCGGCCGAAGCTGTCGGTCACGACCACCGCGGCCCGGATCCCCGAGGCGATCTCCATCTCGACCCGGATTCGCCGGGCCGACCCATCCGGGTCCAGGGGCAGCAGGATCGCTTCGTCCGGTCCAGCCGTGTTCGACTGGTCGATGCCGGCATTGGCACAGATGAACCCGTGATGGGTCTCGGTGATCAGGATGCCGCGCTCTTCGTCGACCCGCACCAGTTCTCGAGTCTCGTTCAGGACATGTTGAACCAGGCGGGGATCCTTGCCGGTCCGTGCGGCCAGCGAGATCGCTTCGGAACCGGGATCGGTTTGATCGAGGCGGACCACCCGACCCTCGGACTTGGAGACGACTTTCTGGGAAACCGCGACCACGTCACCGTCCTCCAGCCGGATCGCGCCGGCGATCGCCTTGCCGAGGTTGAAGGCCACGGTCACTTCCGGCAGGCCCTCGACCGGGAGAATAGTCGTCGGGCCCATCTCAGATCCCCAACACGGCGGCCGTCCGCGGAGCCGGGTTGCCGCCGGTGGCGCGGGCCATCTCGATTTTCGTGGTCAGGGCAACGATGTCAGCTGGAGTGTCCAGGTCGAGCGCAAGGCCGTCAATCTGCTCGATCGAGTGGGGGACGGCTGCCGCCCGGGCCAGGGACAGGTGGCGTTCGCAGCTGCCTTCCCCGAAGGACGGTTCGATCGCATCCGGCGGTCGCATCGCCAGTGAATTGGTGCCGGTGCCGTGACGGTCGGGAATCACTGAAACGAAGGGTTCGGGGATGCCGGTCACGAGACTGTCGATCTCCCGGGCCTCGAGCAGCGGGCAGTCACCGGGCAGGAGCACCACGGTGTCGGCGTTCAGTTCGAGCGCGCGGGCAACGCCGAGCTTCGCGGCGCCGACGTGACCGGCATCTTCGGGATCGTGAATAACTTCAGCTCCGCAGCGGGCGGCCAGGTCAGCCGCGGCTGTTTCACCGGTGACGACCACCGTGAAGCTCACCTGACGGGCCGCCGTGACGGCTTCGAGAACGTCGCCGAGCATGGCCTCGACCAGGGCAAGCCGCCGCTCCTCTGGAACGGTCCCGGTCATTCTCTGCTTGGCGGCGGTGAAGCGCTTCGCGGTGACGACTGCGACCGTGTTCATGATCCGGCCAGGGTCTCGCCGACCTTGACCACGGCCCTCGCCACGGTGGCCCGGCTTTCGTTGCTGTGCATGAAAGTCGCGGTTGTAAACGAACGGATCTCCGAGGGGGGAGGGTCGGGGTCGCCAGAGTCGCAGATCATCGCGTCGATCACGCCCTGGTAGAGCGTGGCGACCCCGGCCGCGGTGGTCGGCCGGCCGATCGCCTTCATGAAGAGGTCGGTCGGACCTTTGACGACTTTGCCGGCCACATAGGGACTCACCGCTACCACGGGAGCCTCGGCACTGACGATCGCTTCGCGGATTCCGGCGACCGCGAGAATCGGTCCGATGCTGATCACCGGGTTCGAGGGTCCGAGCACGATCAGGTCGGCTTCGGCGATCGCGGCGAGGACCTCGGGGGTCGGATCCGCTTCCTCGATCCCCTGGAGTTCGACCCCCTCAACCTCGGTCTTGCCGCCCTGGAGGATCAGGTACTCCTGGAGTCCGCGCCACTCACCGTTGCTCTTGATCCGGGTCCGGACCGGTTGGTCGGACATCGGCAGCACCGTCGCGCTGATTCCGAGCCCGCGTCCGATCTGGGCCTGCGCGTCGGTCAGCCGGCCGCCGGATTCCATGAAGTCCTTGCGGTACAGGCAGGCCGCAAGGTCGAGATTCGAAAGTCCGAACCAGTCCGGGGCGCCGAACCGGGCCATCCGCTGGAAAACGTCGAACCCGTCGTCTTTGATCCCCCAGCCGCGGACTTCGTCGACTTGACCGGCCAGCCAGTACGTGACCAGGTCGGGGTCGGGGGAGACGTACACCCCGAGCGTCTCCACGTCATCGCCGGTGTTTGCGATCACGGTCAGATCACGGCCGATCACCGCCTGCATGCCGGCCGCGAGCTTGGCCCCGCCGGTTCCGCCGGCCAGCAGCGCCACCTTGGGGCCTTCGGCCATCAGAAGGTCTCGCCCTCCGGCAGGTTGGTGAACTTGAGGCCGGCGTGGGTCTTGTAACGGATGTTGACCGAGATCATCAGGGCGGTGAGCTGCTCGACGATCCGGGACATCTCCAGGGCACCGGCGTTGACCGGTCGCAAGCCTTCGATTCGTCCGATCAGGTCGGCGACCCGTGTCTTGTCGGCCTTTTTGTCACCACAGACCGGAACGTCTTCGTCAAGCTGATGCGAAAGGTCCGAGAGCCCGGGGGCGCTCACGGTGTGGAGAGCCGAGACGACGACCACGCCGTCGGGCACCATCTCCTGGGCCTGCTGGGCGGCGGATCCTTGCCAGACGCCGATCGTCCGGGTCGCCTTGCCGCTGATCGCGGCGGCCAGCGGAACCGAGCAGTCAACCAGGATCTGGCCCGGCGAAAGCGATTCCTTGAGGTTGGTCAGGTACTCGGACTGATTGCGGAAGGGGATCGTCAGGAAGACGATGTCGGCTGCTTTCGCTGCTTCTTCGTTGGACATGCCTTCGACGGTTCCGCCGGACTCAGCGGCGATCTTTTCGGCGGCCTCGCCTGCCCGGCCGGCATCACGAGAGCCGATCACGACTTTGGCTCCGCCCGCGGCCCAGCGTTTGGCGAGACCCGATCCGAGGGCTCCGGTGCCGCCGATTACAGGGATGACGGGTGATTCAGTGTTATCGCTCACGAGGCCGCAGTCTAAGCACCTGCCGGGGCCCGGTCGCCGCTGACTATCCTTGCCCCATGTCGATCGTCGAAAGAATCGGAACTGAGCGCACGGACACGTTTGTTGTCGAGGGGATGCTGATCACCGACGTCGGAGGGCTGCTTGAAACCGGCGTTCTGTCGACCCCGGGAATGATCGGAATGATGGAACGAAACTGCGCCCTGCTGGTTCAGGAATTTCTGCCCGAAGGCAGTGCCACGGTCGGCTTCGAAGTCAACGTCAAGCACGTGTCGGGCGCCGGCGAGGGCACCGAGTGTTCGGTCTGGGCCCGGCTGGACGAAGTGATTGACGAACGCAAGTTCCGGTTCGCAGTCGAAGTCAAGGACGGCGAACGGGTGCTCGGCGTCGGCACCCACGAGCGCCGCGCGATCTCCTTCAACGTCGCCTGAGTGGGAGAGACCGATGACCATGAACTTCCCCGATTCGGTCCGGATCCGCGAAGTCGGACCTCGCGACGGCTTCCAGAACGAACCTGAGGTCATCGCGACCGAGGACAAGATCCGGCTGATCAACATGCTCGCCGGGTCCGGCCTCAAGCGGATCGAGGTGACGTCTTTCGTCCGGCCCGACGTGATCCCCCAGCTCTCCGACGCGGTTGACGTCCTGTCCGGAATCGACCGGCCTCGTGGCGTCTCGTACTCGGTCCTGATCCCGAACCGGCGCGGACTCGAGAACGCTCTGGCGCTTCGTGACCGGTTCGACGAAACCAACTTTTTCCTCTCGGCTTCGGAGACCCACAACCGGAAGAACGTGAACCGGTCGGTGGAGGAATCGATCGCCGGTCTCGAGGAGACGATCCCGGTCGCGATCGGGGCCGGTCTCCGCTGCGAAGGGGTCATCTCAACCTCCTTCGGCTGTCCCTACGAGGGCGACGTTCCGGTCGAGAACGTGCTCGCCATCGCGTTGCGACTGGCCCGTGCCGGTTGCGTCGAGGTCGGCTTCGGCGACACCACCGGAATGGCCAACCCAATCCAGGTCCGCCGCTTCTTCGCCGAAGCCAGAGAACGGTTCGAGGCGGAAGGTCTGCGGGAGGTCGAGTTGACCGCCCACTTCCATGACACTCGGGGCCAGGGACTGGCCAACGTCCTGGCCGCCCTCGAGGAGGGGGTCGAGTCCTTCGAGTCCAGCTTTGGCGAGCTTGGTGGCTGCCCGGTCCCGCCCGGCGCGACGGGAAACATCGCCTCGGAAGACCTGATCTCGATGCTCGGTGAGATGGGAATCGAGACCGGCGTCGAATTGCCGAAACTGATCGAGGCTTCGGCCGAAGCCCAGAGAATTCTCGGTCGCCCCCTCGGCTCCCACGTCCTCAAAGCCGGGCCCGTCGACTGGCAACGCTGAAAGCGGCGCCAGTTGACGATCGCAGTGACCCCGGCTGGCTACGCTGAAGCGATGCCAGGGGCCAGGTGAGACCACGAAAACTGGCAATAGTTGCCGACTATCGTTGTCTCACTTTTCTTGGTGTAGAACATTTTCGTGTTTTGTTCCACTGTGCGCTATTCTTTGCGCATGAAGAGCGACGGTTTCAGAGCAGCGGCCGAGGCAAAGGATTTCGAATCGGGCAAGGACCTGTTCGCCGAGGACGTGGTCTTCCGGAGTCCCTTCGTCCACGCTCCCTACGAGGGGATCGACGCCTTGGGATTCCTGCTCGGCCACGTGGTCCAGGTCTTCGAGGACTTCCGTTACATCGCCCACGTCGAAACCGATGACGTCGCCGTCCTCCAGTTCGAGGCCCGGGTCGGCGACCGCGAACTACAGGGCGTCGACATCCTCAAGTTCGACGATCAGGACAAGATCTCCGAGATGACCGTGATGGTGCGTCCGGCCTCCGGCCTGGAAGCGCTCGGCAAGGAGATGGGCCGCCGCATCGAGGCCGCCACCACTTCCTGATCCGGCCCGCCACGCCGGCCGCGTAGAGGGCCTCATCTGCCCTCGGCCCTGATCGAATAGGCTCCGTGGCCGGTCGCCTCCGCCGATTTCGGGGGCTTTCAGGAACTTCGCCACAGGAGGAACTCCCCAGATGGAGATCAAGAAGGTTGGGGTCGTAGGTTGCGGCCTGATGGGCCACGGCATCACCCAGGTCAGCGCTCAGGCCGGCTATGACGTGGTCGTCGCCGATGTAAGCCAGGAAGCGCTGGACAAGGGGCTCGGCAAGATCAGCAAACTGCTCGGCAAGTCGGTCGAGAAGGGCAAGATCGAACAGGCTGACGCCGACGCGGTCCTCGGCCGGATCAACCCCACGACCGACCTCAACGACTTCGCCGATTGCGACCTCGTTATTGAAGCGGTCACCGAGAACCTCGACGTCAAACTCGAGATCTGGAAGAAGCTGGACGAGATCGTCAAGGACGAGGCCTACTTCGCGACCAACACCTCGTCGTTGCCGGTCATCAACCAGGCTGCGTCGACCACCCGTCCCAGCCAGTTCCTCGGCCTTCATTTTTTCAACCCGGTCCAGGTCATGCCGCTGCTCGAGGTGATCCAGTCGGTCACGACTTCACCGGAAGCGATGGGCATCGGTCTCGCCTACGGCGAGAAGCTGAAGAAGACCACCGTCGAGACCAAGGACAAAGCCGGCTTCATCGTCAACCGGCTGCTCGTCCCGTACATGCTCGACGCGATCCGGGGACTGGAAGAGGGCATCGGTTCGATCGAGGAGATCGATGCCGCCATGAAGGGTGGCGCCGCCCACCCGATGGGTCCGCTCACCCTGGCTGACTTCGTCGGACTCGACACTCTCCACTCGATCTCGGACGTGATGTTCGACGAGTTCCGCGAGCGCCGCTTCGCCGCACCGCCGACCCTTCGCAAGATGGTTGCCGCCGGGTTCTTCGGCAAGAAGTCGGGCCGTGGCTTTTACGACTACTCCGGCGACGCACCGGTCCCGGTCAATCCCGGTCTGTAGGGACCGCAGTTGACCAAGGTCGATCTCGATCCCGCTCTCCGGGCCGCCCTTGGCGGTGGCCCGGATCGGCATCACGCCAAGACCGCAGAACAGGGCAAGCTGCCGGTTCGCGAGCGGGTCGACCTGCTGCTCGACAAGGATTCGTTCGTCGAGGACGCGCTGCTCGCCAACTGGGACCAGGAAGGTTTCGGCGCTGACGGCGTGGTCACGGGCACCGGACTCGTCTGGGGTCGGCCGGTCGCCCTGATGGCAAACGACCCGACCGTCAAGGCCGGCTCGTGGGGCCCGAAGACGGTGGAGAAGATCCTCCGGATCCAGGAGCGGGCACTCAAGCTCGAGATCCCGATGATCTACCTGGTCGACTCGGCCGGGGCCCGAATCACCGATCAGGTCCAGATGTTTCCCGGCCGCCGCGGCGCCGGCCGGATCTTCTACAACGAGGTGAAGATGAGCGGCCGGGTGCCGCAGGTCTGTCTGCTGTTCGGCCCGAGCGCCGCCGGCGGCGCTTACATCCCCGCCTTCTGTGACGTGGTGATCATGCGTGACGGCAACGCTTCGATGTACCTCGGCTCGCCGCGCATGGCCGAGATGGTGATCGGCGAGAAGGTTTCGCTCGACGAGATGGGTGGTGCCCGCATGCACACCTCGAAGTCGGGTTGCGGGCACTTCCTGGTCAAGACCGACGAGGAAGCGATCGAAACCGGTCGCGAGTATCTCCACTTCATGCCGACCAGCTGGCGTGTGCAGGTGCCGGATGTCGAGGCGAAAAAGCCCGCCTCGAACACTCCGCTCGACGAGATCATCCCGCTCGACGAGAACGTCCCCTTCGACATGAAGCTGCTGCTTGACACGCTGCTCGACGAGGACAGTTTCATCGAAGTTCACAAGCGCTGGGCCAAGGAACTGATCGTCGGCTATGGCCGGCTCGACGGCAAAGCGATCGGAATCGTCGCCAGTCAGCCGAAGCAAAAGGGTGGCGTGCTCTTCGTCGACTCGGCCGACAAGGCAGCCCGCTTCATTGCCACCTGCAACGCCTTCAATATCCCGCTGCTCTTCCTCGCTGACATCCCCGGCTTCATGATCGGCACCGCGGTCGAGAAGCAGGGCATCATTCGTCATGGCGCAAAGATGATCTCGGCCATGTCCGAGGCGACGGTGCCGAAGATCTCTGTGATCGTTCGCAAGGCGTATGGGGCGGGCCTTTACGCGATGGCCGGTCCGGCCTTCGAGCCTGACTCATGCATCGCCCTGCCAAATGCCTCGATCGCGGTGATGGGCCCGCAGGCCGCCGTCAACGCGGTCTTCTACAACCAGATCCAGGCGATCGAGGACGAGGAAGAACGCGAGAAGTTCGTCGAGGAGAAGCGCAGGGAGTACGCGGAGGGGGTGGACCTGCTCCACCTCGCCTCGGAAATGGTGATCGATGCCGTGATCCAGCCCCAGGATCTCCGCACCGAGCTGATCAGGCGCTTCGCCCTGGCCGAGGGCCGCGACCGCTCCTTCACCGAGCGGCGCATCCCGATCACGCCGGCCTGATCCCGACCTGAGGCGGAGCCCGACAAAGGGCGGAACCCGGCTTTTTCGGAACCCCGGCCTGAGGCGGTAGCTCGTCCGCACGGGAGCCTGCGCGCTACTCAGCTGGAATTAGTTGACACGCGTCATCTTTGTGGTTATTGTATCTCCAACCAAAGCGAGAGGCTGCCAGCGCAGCCCGCAATGGAGGAGGGGAATATGAGATTCATCGCCGCTATTTCTGCCACGGTTGGCCTTTTGATCGCGTGTCTGGGCAGTGCCGCCGGGCCTGCGCAGGCGGCCAGCTGTCCCGCCGACCAGACGGTTTTGAGTTACTCGAAGAACGACCCGCCGTACCAGTGCGCTGTTCACTATTGGTCGAGTACGAAATCGATCAGTGCCTGGGACACCAAGAGTTGGACTGCCGATACGGCGTTCGGCTATTACGTCGAGTCGAAGTGTGCCTACCGCAGCAGCAGTGACGTTACCTGGACCTGGACCAATGCCGGCCCCAGTTTCATGGCGACCTTCACCAATTGGGCCGACGGCACTCGCCACTATGCCTCCGGGGTGATCTTCACCACCGGCGAGGTCGACGACGACCAGATCAAGAGTGACAACAACTGCGCCAACAATGACGGCAAGATCAAGAACTCGATCAAGAAGATCACCGAGAGCGTCAAGATCGACAGTATTTCCGGCTATCGGTACTGGGGCGAGGTCCTGACCATCTCGGGCACGGTCTCACCTTCCAGCACCACCGGCATGATCGCGCTCCTGGTCGACGGTAACCCCGTCTTGACCAATGGCTACCCGGTCGCCGCGCAGATCACCGACGGAAAGTTCGCGATGCAGTGGAAGACCCCGAAGAACGCTCCCACCGGGACCGTGAACTTGCAAGCGGTGTATCAGGGTGATGAAACGGCCTGCCCGGCGGCGGCCAAGAGCTGCGGCTACACGCCCGGCCAGTCCGCGGTCACGACGATCACGATCGAGAAAGCCAACGTCGCTTTCAGTGGCGACCAGAACCCTTCAGAGCCGGTCCTCCTCTCCGGCGGGTCAGGTCTGCCAACCACGGCTGGTGCCTCGTCCTCTTCGGTCAGTGCAAGCGCGCAGGCTGACCCCGGCATCAAGGTGATCAACGCCAGGGCGACCGCGCCGAAACAGCTCGGCGCCGAGTGCCCCGACGGTTACTCGCCGCTCAACGCGGAGCTCTGGGGTGGCAGCAGCAGCCGCCTTCTGGGCTTCGGCAGAAAGGGCGTAAGCCTGAAGAAGGGAGCGATCAAGAACGGCCGAAAGGTCGGCATCCAACTCACCTGTCGCAAGAGCGGCAAGGGCTTGTCTAACCGGGGCAGGATCGGCTTCGGAACCCCGAAAAATGACCACATGAAGACCAAGGCCAGGGGAGCGCTGCTGCTGGGGGGAGTCAGTGACGACTCGCTCGTCGTCAACCGCCCGGGCGGAGTCGCCAACGGCGGCAATCACGATGACCTGATCACGCTGAGGACCGCCGGCGTCGGAATCGGCGGCTCCGGCGATGACATGCTCCGCTCGCTGACCCGCAAGCGCACACTGCTGATCGGCGGTCCGGGCCGGGATCTGATCGCCGCCAGCGGCCGAGCCCGGATCGATGCCCGCGACGGCAGGGTCGACCGGGTCGTCTGTCGGGGCAAGAAGGTGCGGGTCAAGGCCGACCGTTACGACCGGCTGCGCGGCGCCTGTATCCGGGTCTGAGAAAAGAGGAGCATCCCGTAGGGTCTTCGGATGGATCGAACCATCCGAAGGCCCGTCGGGGCCCTGTTGCTGACCGCTCTGCTGGCAGCGGGCGGAACGGCGCTGCTGGCCCTGCTCTTCTACGGTTCGACCAGGATCGCCAGCTTCGACGCGCGGGTAACCTCGCACTTCCTCGCGGAACCGTACTCCCGGCTCGACGAGATCGCCGACTTCGCCGCGCGGCTGGCCGAACCGGTCCCCCTGGTTCTCATCGCCTTCGGTTTGATCGCGCTGGCGATCGTCTGGAACCGGCCCTGGCACCTGCTGGCGGCCGGCGCGGTGATCATCGCGGCCAACGTCACGACCCAGGTGATGAAGGCGCTGATGGCCCATCCGCGGCTGCAGGGTGCGCTCGGAGTGAGCTACCCGATCGAGATCCACTACCCGAGCGGGCATACCACGGCGGCGCTTTCCTGCGGATTCGGTCTCTGGCTGGTGACTCCGCCGCGTTGGCGCTGGTACGCGGCCCTGTTCGGGGCGGCCTACGGGGCAGTGGTCGCGGTCGGCGTGGTGGTCGCGGGCTGGCACTTCATCAGCGACGTGATCGGAGCGGTTCTGGTGGTTGCCTTCTGGGCTTCGCTCGCCCTGGCAGCCCTGATCCAGGCCGGTCGCGAATAGAAGAAACTTTCGGGTTTCCTAAAGAAAGTTGATGCGCGTCAACTTTGTGCTACGGTGCCACCAGTGTCCGAATGATCGGGCAGGGAAACGGATTCTAAGGAGATGGAAAATGAGGTTCGCCAGGTACTTGACAGCTCTCGTCGGCGCACTCTTTGCGGTGCTGTTGCTCCCGACCGGACCGGCGCAGGCCGCGGACCTGTGTCCGTCGGACGAGTCGGTGCTCAACTCGTCAAAGAGCGATCCCCCATACCAGTGCGCGGTTCATTACTGGTCCGACAAGAAATCGATCTCTGCCTGGGACACCAAGAGCTGGTCCGCTGACACCGCACTCGGTTACGAGGTCGAATCCAAGTGTGCCTACCGGAGCAGCGGTGACGTTTCCTGGACCTGGTTGGGAGCGGGGCCGAGCTACACCGCTACCTTCACCAACTGGGCGGACGGCACCCGTCACTTCGGGACCGGAGTGATCTTCACGACCGGATCCGTGGACGGCGATCAGATCAAGAGCGACAGCAACTGCGCCAACGGCGACGGCAAGATCACCAACGCGATCAAGAAGCTCGCCACCGGCATCACCCTGGACAAGGTAGAGGGCAACGGTGGCAACAGCGGCAGCACCGTCACCTTCTCGGGGACTGTCTCACCGAGTTCGGCTTCCGGCTATGCGGTACCGGTGATTGCCGGTGAACCGATCACCTCGAACGGCCAGCCGGTCGTCGGCCCGATCAAGGACGGCAAATACACGATCGCGTGGAAGACGCCGATCGTGCCGACCGATGTGGTCCTGCCGGTCAGCATCGTCTACCCCGGAGACACTTCGCAGTGCCCGGCCGCCGCCAAATCATGCGGCTGGACCGGCGCCGGACCGACCGATCCGGTGATGATCAGGCTCAAGAAGAGCTACTCGCCGATGCCGGTCCCGGATAGCACTGTCTCCTCAAGCGCCACGGCCTCGACCTCCTCGGCTGGAGTCGCATCCGGGCTCACGAGATCGGGCGCCCTGGTCGAGCCGGTCGTGCCTGACGGGTCTGTCGCAACGGCTTCCGCGTCCGGATCGGCGTCTGACGCCTCCGGCCTGGTGATCAAGCAGAAGACGAAACGGATGCCTGGCAAGCTCGGCCTCCAGTGCTCGTCGGGTACGACCATGCTGCACGCGGAGATCGACCGGGGCAGCTCCAGTCGGGTCCTTTCCTACGGCAAGCGCGGTGTCCAACTCAAGCGCGGAGCGGTCGCCGACGGCCGCAAGGCGACCCTTCAGTTGACCTGTCGCAAGAACGGCGGTTCAACGCTTCATGTGGAGAGGGCCAGCTTCGGCACGGCCAAGGCCGACCGGATGAGCACCCGGGCGAAGCGCTCGATGATGTTCGGCGGTCCTGGTGCCGACCGGCTGGTCGTGAACCGCAAGGGCGGCCAGGCTCACGGCGGGCTTGGCAACGACCACCTGGTGGTGCGGGCGGCCAGCGGTGTTGCCTCGGGCGGCGCCGGCAACGACGCAATCAATGTCCGCGCGGCGAAGCGGGCCCTGGTGATCGGCGGCCCGGGTCGCGACCGGATCGTGGCCAGCGGAAAGGTTCGGGTCAACCTCCGCGACGGGCAGCCCGACCGGGTCGTCTGCCGCGGCAGCAAGGTCCGCGTGCTGGCCGACTCCAAGGATCAGCTCGGCAGGAACTGCCGCAGCGTCTGATCTGGTGGCCGGCCAACGGTCGGCTATCGAC
>JAEYSQ010000215.1 GCA_023434465.1 Actinomycetes bacterium | reverse complement strand
GGTCGGACATGCCCATGCGTTCGGCGATTTCCGCCGTGACCTGGGGTGTCGCGGTGGCGGTGCAGGCCATCACCGGCGGGCGTCCGAGCCGCTCGGCGACCTGCGGCAGCCGCAGGTAGTCAGGCCGGAAATCGTGGCCCCATTCCGAGAGGCAGTGAGCTTCGTCGATCGCCAGCAGGTCGATCTCGCGGGAACCGATCAGGTTGAGAAATGCGGCCGACCCGAAACGCTCCGGCGAGCAGTAGGCGATCCGGGCCGAACCGTCCTGGACGCTCTGCCAGGAAGCCGTCGAGTCCTCTTCCGAAAGTCCGGAGGCGAACATCACGGCGGGATGGCCTTCGCTTCGGAGCCGTTTGACCTGGTCGGCCATCAAGGCGATCAGCGGACTGACCACGATTGTGAGGGCCGGGGAGGCAAGGCCGGGCAGCTGGTAGCAGAGACTCTTGCCGCCACCGGTCGGCATCACGATCAGGCTGTCACGCCCGGCGAACACCGCTTCGACGGCTGCCTCCTGTCCGGGCCGGAACCCGTCGTACCCCATGTGGGCCAGCAGGGCGGCCGGGTCGCGGGGCCCTTCGTAGATTCTGGTCGGGACCGTTTCGGTCAGCTCGATTCCCTCGAGGCCCTGAAGCGCGAGGACGGCTTCTTCCTGCTCGTCGGCGATCAGGACGGTTTGGCCGGCGGCTTCGGCCGGGGTCGGCTTCCGCGCCGGGGCCGGTTGGGATCCAGGGCGGTTCTGGTCGTCTGCGGCACCGGGTCTGGTCGCGACCAGGGCCGCGATGCGGCCGGTCAGGGTTCGTGACTCGTCCTGCTCGGCCTTTTCGAGGTTCCGCCAGGTATTGCGGAGCGCTTCGAGGCGGTCGTCGATCGATTCCTCACGCCGCCCGGTCTCGGCTTCACGCTCGAGTTCGGCGATCAGCCCGGAGGCTTTGGACTCGAAGTCGGAGGTTGTCGTGGCAGAAGGAGTCACCGGTCCAGACTAGAGACAGCACCTGACGAAGAAATCTCGCCCCCAATCACCAGGTGGGTCGGATTTAACGCAGGGTTGGTCAAAACCCGACCCACCGGGGAAACGGCCGGGGTTGGATTTTCTGGTGGGTCGGATTTCAATCAGGGTTGGTCAGAATCCGACCCACCGCGGTTCTGGCTTGGGGTGCTGCAAGGAAAGAGCCCCGCTGGGAGGGCGGGGCTCTTGGGTGTTGCTAGGGAGGAGAGAGATTCAATGATCTCTTATGTGTTTTTTGATCTGTGGGAGGTAGGTGGGCTCTTTATGCGCCGCGGGCGCTATACCGCGTTGATGCGGTAAGTGCCAAGTGAGCGGCGCCGAACCCGACCAGGAAGATTGTGGTGAAAGTTTCCTGTCCGGTGATTCCGGCAAGGATGCCGATGGAAAAGATCGCGATGCCGATCGCCCAGTCGAATCCGGACTGGGCCGAGAGTGAAAGTGCGCGCTTCGGAGCTGATCCGGCGAGCGCGACACCCATCAGGATGGCACCGAGGAAGAAAGTCAGATACCCGATGCCGGGGCTGAAAGTCAGCACGTACGGAATCACCATGAGAAGCGGCGCGGTGGCCAGCACGAGCGCGTTGTGGACGCTGATTTCTATGGGTCTCGCGGTCATGTTCATCGGTCTCCTGACAACAAACTAGAGGTGTGCTTACTTTTCGTGTGTGAGTCGGATCACATTTGACAACGTTTCGTGTCTGTTTGGGTCGGTCGGGATGGGAAACGGCAGCAGAAAGCCGATCCGGGGCAAATCCGGAGCCGGTCTGTACGGTTCCCTCATGGCCAAGCGATCCCGACTCGACCTGCTCCTGGCCGAGCGGGGCACCTTCAACTCGCGCACCGCGGCCGCCAAGGCGATTCGTGCCGGCCAGGTCAAGCTCGGAACGGACGGTCCGATCGCACTCCGGCCCAGCCAAGAGGTCAGTCTCGAACAGGAAATCGAGGTTCTCGAGGGCCAGCGGTACGTGTCCAGGGGCGGGATCAAGCTCGAGAACGGGCTTGACGCGCTCGGTCTCGATCCCGCTGGCCGGCTCTGTCTTGACGTGGGGGCCTCGACCGGCGGGTTCACCGACTGTCTCCTTCAGCGGGGTGCGAAACACGTGATTTCCCTCGATGTCGCCTACGGACAGATCGACGCGTCGATGCGCGACCGGCCCGAAGTGACGGTGATCGAGCGGCTCAACGCGCGGGACCTGCTGCCCGGCGATCTCGAGTACCGGCCGGAGTTGGCAGTGGTTGACGTTTCGTTCATCTCGCTGACCAAGGTTCTGCCGGCGGTCGCCAACGTGATGGCCGGGCAGTCCGTGATCCTCGCGATGGTCAAGCCCCAGTTCGAGTTGGGACGGACCCGGGTCGGTCGCGGCGGAGTCGTGCGGAGTCAGGAGGATCGCCGGGAGGCGGTCGCCGGCGTCGCAGATTTTGCGCGTGATCTGGGCCTCAGCCTTGACGGGATCGCCCCGACCGGGCTGCCGGGACCGAAAGGGAATCTCGAGACCTTCATCCAGCTCGGCCGGGAAGGTTCTTCCGGCGACGCTCGAGGGGCTGACAGCGGCGCCGCTCTCTGCGATGGTGTTGACCTGTGAGTCGACCGACCGCCCTTCTCTTCACGCATTCCCACGCCGCCGGCATCGAGCGGGCGATCGAGGTCGCCCACGCCGCCGCCGACCGTCACGGTTGGGAACTCGTGCCGAGCAAGCAGGCCGCAAGTCACCAGCCTTCGCTATTCATCGTGCTGGGAGGCGACGGCACCATCCTCCACGCCCTGCGCGGCTCGCTCGAGCACCGGGTTCCGGTCTTCGGGATCAATTTCGGCCGGGTCGGTTTTCTGGCCGGGGTCGAAGCCGACCAGATCGAACTCGGCCTTGACCGGGCCTTCGCCGGCGATTACGAAACGATCGCTTTGCCCGGGCTCGAGATCAATCTGAACGATGAAACCCAGATTGCCCTGAATGACGTCAGCTTCAGCCGCCGGCCGCGCGGGGGAGTGGCCGAGCTGAGCTACCGGATCGCCGGGGAAGAAGTCGGGCACGTGCGGTGCGACGGACTGGTCGCCTCGACTGCCACCGGCTCGACCGGCTACAACCTCGCCAACAACGGCCCGATCCTGGCCTGGGGCGTGGAGGGGTACGTGGTGAGCTATATCGCGCCCCACACTCTCACCGCGCGGGCCCTGGTGGTCGCTCCCGGGGACGTGCTTCACGTGGTCAACCACCGCAGCCGCGACGGTGTCGACATAGCGGTCGACGGCGTCCTGGTCGGCGAACTCAACCCGTCGGCCGAAGCGTCGGTCGGTTTCCGCCCAGACCTGGCCAGCCTCGCCCAGCTGCCGGGATCGAACTTCTACCACCGGATCAGCGAAAAGTTCGGGCACCTGGCCGTCTGAAGGACGGCCCCGGTTCACCCAGTGGCGTGAACGATGTTTGGTGCGGCCCTCACACGGGGCGAACATTCGTTCGTCCGACGGTGGATGTAGAAGTCTTGCTGGATGCTGCGAGAACTTCGGATCGAGAACCTGCTGCTGATCGAAAGGGCCGAACTGAGACTGGGCCCTGGGTTGAACGTGCTCACCGGCGAGACCGGTGCCGGCAAAACGGTGCTTGCCCACTCGCTCGACCTGTTGATGGGCGGGAAAGCGAAGAAGGGAATCGTGCGGGTCGGAGCCCCCGAAGCCTGGGTCGAAGGGGTGTTCGACCTGCCTCCGGAATGGAACGAGGACGAGGACCTGGCCGAGCTACTGGACCGGGTGCCGGCCGGAAGCGAAGAGATCGTGCTCGGTCGCCGGGTCTCGGAAGCAGGCCGGACTTCAGCCTTTGTCGGCGGGCGAAGCGCTTCCGCCGCAGACCTGCAGCTGCTGGCGACAAGACTGGTCGCGTTCTATGGTCAGCACGAACACCGACGCCTGACCATCGGTTCCAATCAGCTGGCGATGGTGGACAGCGCTGCCGGACTCAAACAGCAGGAACGGCTGGCCGATTACCACTCCGTTTGGCGACGCCACCGCGAACTGGGCCGGGAACTCGATGACCTCCTGGGCCGCGACATGGCGCGGGCCCGGGATCTCGACCTGCACCGCTTCGAACTCGACGAGATCGAGGCTGCCTCGCTGACCGATGGCGAGAAGGACGAACTGGTCGAGGAGCGCGACCGGTTGCGGCATGCCGAGGGACTTCGCGAGGCTGCCGCCGGCGCCGGCATCAGGCTGCGCGGCGACGGGGAGAGTGAAGGCGCGTCAGGGCTTCTGGCCGGGGCCCGGGATTGCCTCGCCGGCCTTCCGGGAGTCGATCCGGCCCTTGATGCTCTGGGCGAGAGGGTCGAAGGCATCGCACTTGAGATCGAGGATGTAGGAATCGAACTCGGCCGGTACCTGGACGGGATCGAGGCGGAGCCTGATCGCCTGGCCGAGCTCGAGGAGCGGCTGGAGCTGATCGACCGGCTTGAGCGCAAGCACGGAGGGTCGATCGGGTCGGTGCTCGCCCACGCGGCCTGGTGCCGGGAAGAAATCGAGCGGCTGGAGGGCGGGGAGACCCGGGAAGCGGAGCTGCGAAGTGAAATCGAAGTGGCTCGGGCCGATCTGACTTCGGCCGCGGAGGCGCTGGGGAAAGCGAGGCGCAAGGCGGCCGGTGCTCTGGCTGCCGGCGTGAGTTCCGACCTGGCGGACCTGGCGATGGAAGGAGCCGAGCTGACCATAGAGTTGCCCGCCGTCGATGGCGGTCCCGGCCCCCAGGGGGCGGAATCGGCCGAGTTCATGCTGGCACCGAACCCGGGAATTCCCGCGCAGCCCCTGCGCGACACCGCCTCGGGTGGCGAGCTTTCGCGGGTAATGCTGGCGCTGGCCGCGAGCGGGGCCGGCGACCGCCGCACGCTCGTTTTTGACGAGATCGACGCTGGCATCGGCGGCAACACGGCCGGCGCGGTCGGTGATCGCCTGCGGGAAGTCTCCGGCCAGCGACAGGTGCTGGCGATCACCCACCTGCCGCAGGTGGCAAGCAGGGCGGACGCACATTTCAGCATCGAGAAGTCGACCGGGGCGGGAACGGTCACGGCGACGGTCCGGGGTCTCGAGGGCGAAGAAGTCGTCGAGGAGATCCGCCGCATGATGGGTGCCGGCGAGGGCGACGAAGCGGCAACCCGGCACGCCCGCGAACTGGTCGCCGCAAGCCGGTAGCAGCGACGAACTGAAGCGATCGCGGCAAGCCTTTACCCTCGTGGGGTGAACGCGATCACAAAACGGCTGCGAGGGCGGCCAGATGACCGCATGCCGGAAGGACGGGACAGCGCCAGGATGCGCAGCCGGGGACGGGTGAGGACGGGTCGCCAGACCAAGGATCTGGTCAAGACTCTCGGGCCCGGCGACATCGCGGTGATCGGACATCGCAACATCGACCGCATCGCCGCCGAGGACCTCGTGGCCAGCGGCATCAAGGTCGTCCTGAACGACCAGTCTTCGTCGGATGACCGTTACCCGAACCGAGGGCCGCTGATCCTGGTCGAAGCGGGCGTCAGGTTGATCGACTTCCCGCAGGTCGACCTTTTCGAGCTTCTGGTCGAGAACGAGCAGGTGGAGCTCGACGGACCGGAACTAAAAAGGGACGGGGTGACGGTCGCGACCGGGGTCGAACAGCTGAAACCGGACCTCGACCGGCAGATCGCCCGGCAGCAGTCCGAGATCCACCACGCCCTGGCCGACTTTGCCGAGAACACGGTCACTCACATCCGGGAGGAAAGCGAACTGCTCTCCGGGGCGATCGACCTGCCCGAGACCAGGACGAACTTCCGCGACCGTCACGTGCTGATCGTGGTTCGCGGCCCCAACTACAAGAGCGACCTGCGTGCCCTGCGGGCATACATCCGGGACGTGCGGCCGATCCTGATCGGAGTTGACGGTGGTGCCGATGCGATCCGCGAGGCCGGGCTGAAGCCCGACATGATCCTCGGAGACATGGATTCGGTCACCGACGACACCCTGAAATCAGGTCCCGAGGTCGTCGTCCACGCCTACGCGGACGGTCGCGCCCCGGGATCGGAGCGCATGAACAGGCTTGGAGTCGAGCACCTCGCCCTTC
>JAEYSQ010000213.1 GCA_023434465.1 Actinomycetes bacterium | reverse complement strand
GTGCTGCTCCTTTGACCAGCAGTCTTACTGCTGGGCTCAGGTGTCGTCGAAAACGGACTAGGACCAGTCGCTAACCTTGAGCTACCGCCGTTGAGCCATGACAAGTGCAGTGACATCGATCCGTTCCGGTCATACATTTCTGTGACCACTCTGACGGGTATCGGGACTGCCAATCTCGACTGGTCCTACGAGCCGTTCTACATCTACTTGTTCCGATGACCTAGAAAACCGTGGTAACCGCCGCTGTCTAATGCTTTGCGTCTCCTAACGGGACGGGTTGAAGTGCGCTCAACCGTCTACAGAATGTTGGAGCAATCGATCTCTCGCTGCGGCGCACAGCCGCGGAGCCGTCCAAGTCGGTCCGCGATCGCGTTCTGGAACTTGAGATCGAGGTTCGCGAACATCCCGACCCCGAAGAGGATCATCACCGCGCCCATCGCGGCCTGGATCTGCGGGACCTTCCGCTTCAGCGGGTCGATCACCCTTCGGCCGCCGAGCATCAGCAGGTAGAGCACCAGGGCCGAACCGAGCCCGTAGCTGAGGGCGACGAGCAACCGGCCGGCGGTGAACTCCTGCGAGGCGGAAACGGTGATGACGCCGGCGAGGATCGGTCCGGCGCAGGGCGCGTAGACGAGCCCGAGGCTCGCGCCGATCAGGGTGCCGGACCAGAACCCCCCCCGCTCGTGCGTGGCCCCGCCCCACCGACGAGCCCGCTGATCCAGCCCTCGATCCGGGCCGAGAGCGACGGGACCATCATCGTGATCCCGAAGAAGATGAGGACCGCGATCGCGAAGTCCCTCACCAGTCCGTCGGGCAGCCCGAGCGCGTCGATCACGTAGACGAGGGCGACGGTCGCGAATGTGAACGAGACCGTCAGCCCCGCAGTGATCCCCAGCGGCCGACGCCTCCCCCCGGTCGAACCCGCCGACAGGGCGACGGGTAGCACGGGAAGGACGCAGGGGGACACCGCGGTGGCGGCACCGGCGATGAAGCCGAAAAGGATCAGTAGCGGCATGGCGGGGATGATGCCGCGCCGCGATTACGAAAACGTGAACTCGATGCCCGGCCGCGGAGGCACGGCCGGGCCATGGATCAGAGGCGCGAGTACCGCCGCATCGTGAGCGGCGCGAAGATCGCGATCAGCACGGCCGAGGAGGCGAAGACCCAGATCAGGTCGGAGGTCTCCGCGCCCGTGCCCATCAGGCCGCGCACGGCCGAGGTCAGGTGCGTGATCGGGTTCAGGTTCACCACCGTCTCGAGCCAGTTCGGCATCGTGTCGGGGTCGACGAAGATGTTCGAGGCGAAGATGAGCGGGAAGAGCACGGTCATCGCCGTGTTCAGCACCGCCTCGGGGGTCCGCATCACCAGGCCGAGCAGGGTCCAGATCCAGGAGATGCTGAAGGCGAACACGATCGTGAGCGCGATGCCCGCGACCACGCCGAGCACGCCGCCGTCGGGACGGAACCCGATGATCAGGCTCAGGGTCAGGACCACGGTGGAAGCGAGGATGAAGCGGACCGTGTCACCGAGCAGCAGACCGACCATCGGGGCGGGCCGCCAGATCGGAAGCGAGCGGAAACGGTCGAAGACGCCCTTCTTGATGTCGTTGTTCAGGCCCATCCCGGCGTACATCGTGATGAAGACCACCGTCTGGACCAGGATGCCCGGAGCGAGCACCTGGATGTACTCGGTCGGGGACCCCTCGAGCGCGCCACCAAACAGGTAGGTGAATAGCAGCGTGAACATGATCGGGAACATGGTCACGTCGAAGAGCTGCTCCGGAACGTGCTTGATCTTCAACATCGCCCGCCAGCCGAATGTCAGCGAGGCCGCCACCGGTCCGGGCGGAGCAGGGCGCTCACGATTTCCGAGAGCACTGCGAAGCTTTTCATCATCGAGGACGCCGACCGGTTCGTCGGCAGCTACTTCTGCGGTAACGGTCATCGGACCGCCTCCGTTTCGCGTTCGTCAACTGTTTCGCCCTGCTCTTCAGCCGGGTGGCCGGTCAGCGCGAGGAACACCTCGTCGAGGCTGGGCTGGCCGAGCGAGAACTCGGTCACGTCGACGCCGGCTCCGTCAAGCTCGGTGAGTACCGCCGCGACCCGTTTGGGATCGTCGGCCCGGGCAGAGAGAGAAACGCCGTCCGACTCGCGGGATACCTCGACCCCGAGCGAATCGGTGAGCATCCGCTCGGCCGTTTCGGCCTGGACCGGGTCGTAAACCCGGACGTGAAGGGCACCGGCGCCAACCGAAGCCTTGAGCTCGGAGCTGGTGCCTTCGGCGATCACCTTGCCGTGGTCGATCACCGCGATCCGGTCGGCCAGCTGGTCGGCCTCGTCGAGGTACTGGGTGGTGAGCAGGACGGTAGTGCCGTCAGCGACCAGGGCCCGGACCACGTTCCAGACCTGGTTGCGGCTGCGGGGGTCGAGACCGGTGGTCGGTTCATCGAGGAAGATCAGATCAGGGGCGATCACGATGCTGGCCGCGATGTCGATCCGTCGCCTCATGCCGCCCGAGTAGTTCTTGATCTGGCGATCGGCGGCATCGGAAAGACCGAACGCTTCGAGCAGTTCGGCGGCGCGGTTCCTGGCTCCCGCCTTGTCGAAGCCAAGCAGTCTGGCCAGCATGATCAGGTTCTCGGTGCCGGTCAGGTCTTCGTCGACTGACGCGTACTGGCCGGTCATGCTGACCCGGCGACGCACGCTGTCGGCCTCCTTGACGACGTCGTGCCCGAGCACCGTGGCGCTGCCGCCGTCGGGTCTGAGC
>JAEYSQ010000113.1 GCA_023434465.1 Actinomycetes bacterium | reverse complement strand
AGTTGTGGGTTCGGTATTTCACTTGGTCACCTTGATCTTGTTGTTCGAGTTGACTGGGTTGATTCCGGGTCCCTTGGCAGAGACCCGGACGGCGTAGCTACCACGCGCCTTGCGGGTGGTACGTATGGCGAGGCGTGTCCTCACCGTCTTGCCGGCAGCGACGTTTCGGAGCGTCTTGCAGGCAGCCGGCTTGATCACCCAGCGGGCCTTCCCGCTGACCGTGGCGCAGACCTTGACCATCGGGGCAGTGGCACCAGATCCGGTCAGGGTTGCGGTCAGCCTGGTCGCCCGGCCGGCTCTGGCCTTCGCGGTGGCCGGGTTCACCTTGAGGCGGATCTTCGGCGTGCCCGGGAGCGGATCAGTGGGTCCGGTCGGGCCGGTCGGTCCGGTCGGACCCGTGGGACTGGTCGGTCCCGTCGGTCCGGTCGGGTTCGTCGGTCCCGTCGGTCCGGTTGGGTTCGTCGGTCCCGTGGGCCCGGTCGGGTTGGTCGGCCCAGTGGGCCCGGTCGGACCGGTCGGGCCGGTCGAAGTCAGGGTGGCCTGGCCGAAGGCAGGCTCCTTGCCGTTGCCGACCTTGATCGCGTTCAGCGAGCAGTTGCCACCGGTTGCGGCGGGAACTCGCGCCACGTAGACCGAGCCGCGGTCCTGCCAGGTGATCATCGAGCCGTCGGGAGAGAAGCGCGGGTAGGCCGGAGTCTGGGCGATTCCGGGGACCGAGCAGCGGTAGCTGGGATTGCCGGCCGGTGGCGTCCCGTTGTTGTTCCAGAACGAGAACTCGGCTGCGTCCGAACCCTCCGGCGAGACCTCGAGAACGGTCACTCCCGTCGAAGAGACGTCGAAGCTGTGCATGTCGCCCCCGTTCGGGTCGTTGAATCCCAGCCAGGCGTTCGGTTCGGCGCTGCCGGCCTTCTGAACCCAGATCCGCCGGAAGTCGGTGTCGACGAAGCCGGCGTAGGGGGTGCCCGGAATCCAGCGCGGGCGGATGTAGTAGGTGTGGCAATTGATCAAGCAGGGATTCGTTGTGCCGGGCCCGGATATGAACGACACCTTCTGGTTCAGGATGCAGGGGTTGGTCCAGCAGTCGAAGTAGTGCCAGTCGTAGACGAACATGCCACCGTCCGGTGAGATCGTTCCGCTGTTGAACGGCACGAAGGACCCGGCCCCGGTCTTCGGCATGATCCAGCTGTCCTTGACCTGGCCCGTGGCCGGGTTGAGGAAGTAGGCGAAGGCGCTCGCGCTGACCTTGCGGATCGCGACGATCGTGCCGTCGTTCTTCTGGGACGGAGTCACGTACCTGTTTTCCGCGGTCGCGTCACTGGTCACCTTCTGGGTGAGGGTCCCGTCCGGGGAGGTCCGGTACACGTTGCCGTCGTTGCCGACAAAGGAAACGTTGGCGGCCTGGGAGGCACTCACGACCAGGAGAGACGTGGCGAGAACGATCAGGGGAACGAGAATGGCTTTCTTCATGGCCGCAGCTTCCACTTCCGCCCTTGCGGGGACTTTGCGACAGGGTTGCGACCCCTGATCTCGCCCTATAGTGCGGCTTGCAACCAATCCAAGGAGCGTTTCTTTTAGATGGGACTACTTGAAGGCAAGAACGCGATCGTCACCGGCTCCGCCCGTGGCATCGGTCGGGCCACTGCCGAACTTTTCGCCGCTCAGGGCGCCAGGGTTCTGATCAATGACCTGGATGCCGACGTAGCCGAGCAGACGGCTTCGGAGATCAACGGCGATACTGCCGTCTTCGGCGGAGATTTGACCAAGGGCGACGCCTGCGAGAAGCTCGTCGCGACGGCCCAGGACGCGTTCGGGTCGGTCGACATCGTCGTCAACAACGCCGGCTACACCTGGGACGGTGTTGCCCACAAGATGAGTGACGACCAGTTCCAGGCGATGCTCGACATCCACACGATCGTGCCTTTCCGGGTCGCTCGCGCGCTAGCTCCCGCATGGCGCGAAGCCGCCAAGGCTGAAGCGGCCGAAGGCAATGAGTATTTCCGCAAGCTGATCAACGTCAGTTCCGTCTCCGGAACCATGGGAAATGCGGGCCAGGCCAACTACAGCGCGGCCAAGTCGGCCGTGGTCGGTCTGACCAAGACCCTCGCAAAGGAGTGGGGCCAGTTCAAGATCAACGTCAATGCGGTCGCGTTCGGCTTCGTCGAGACTCGTCTCACCGCCGCCAAGGAAGGTGACTCCGAGACGATCAAGTCACCCGACGGCGAGGAGATCCAGCTCGGGATCCCGGAGCAGATGCGTGCCATGGCTTCGATGATCATCCCGCTCGGCCGCCCCGCTTCACCGGAAGAAGCAGCCGGCCCGGTTCTCTTCCTCGGCTCGAACCTCTCCGACTACGTCCACGGCCAGGTCCTGAACGTAACCGGCGGTCAGTTCGGCGGCATGTACACCTGATTCGTACCGCCACACGAAACTGAGAAAGGGGCCCCACTGCGGGCCCCTTTCTTTTCTTAGCGCTTTCTGACGCGGAGGCGGTGGTAGATCACCCGGCGGTGCTTGGCGCGGGTGATCCGCTTCGCCCTGACCCGCATCTTCAGGGTCACGGTCCTCCGCTTGATCTTCGAGAGGCGCTGGAAGCGGGCCTTGTACCGGGGCCGGATCTTCAGGGCACCCCGCTTCCACTTGCCGGAAGGAACCCGGATGTTGATCGCCCTGGTCATCGGCTTGCCGCGCTTGCGCTTGGTCACGACCACGGCCCTGACGCGGCAGGCCGGCCTGAACCTCGGCGGGCAGTGAACCCGGACGTAGAGGCGCCCCTTGTGAACGAAGCCGAGACCGGGCGCGATGTTTTTCGGCGGCTTGCCGGGTCCTACCGGTCCAGTCGGCCCGGTGGGTCCAGTCGGTCCGGTGGGCTCAGTTGGTCCCGTGGGTCCGGTCGGCTGGGTCGGACCGGTCGGGCCAGTCGGGTTCGTCGGGCCGGTTGGGCCGGTCGGAGATGTTGGTCCGGTCGGTCCGGTCGGTGAAGTAGGCCCGGTCGGTCCCGTCGGGTCGGTGGGCCCGGTGGGGCCGGTCGGTCCGGTTTCCCCGCGGTCGATAACGCTGAGCGCACCGGGGTTTCCGGCTTCGTCGACTGCCCTGATTCCCACGTACCGCGAGGTCTGCGGAAGCACGAATGACTGGGCAGTACCGGCAGCGCCCGGGGCCGGCGCTCCGGCGACCGGCGTTCCCTCCCCGAAGGTGGCTCCGGTGATTTCGGAGTCCGACGACACGACCTCGTACCGTCCGGCGACGCCGCACTCGCCATCGTCGCCGGTTGCCGTGAAGCTCAGGCTTCCGTCCTCCTCGGCTACCGCGCCGAGACCACCGGGCGGCGAGCCGTCGCGGTCATAGTTGCCGCTCTGCTGCGGGTCGTGCCGGAAGGACGGCCACTCGGACTGGCATTGCGGGAGGTCCGGCAGCGACCACTCGAAGAGATAGCCCTCGCGGGTGATCGCCGCCATCCGGCCGTCGTCGGAAACCGTGGGCGGAGCAAACAGCCAGCCGCCCGTCACCTTGGGAAACCCTTCGGCGTTGAGCCCGGTCAGGCCGTCGTAGGCGTTGATCAGGCCGAGGCCGGTCCCGGCCAGGACCTGGTTGGAGACGGTGCTGCCGTTCACGTTGGCGATCGTCGAAGAGGAGAGGAACTGGAAATCCTCGGTCACCCGCGGATAGGCCGGGGCGGACAGCCCGGTCACCGGATCGTAGGCGCCGATCAGATGGTTGTAGGGCAGGTTCTGGCCGACCAGCAACAGGTTGAGCACGCCGGGAAGACCGAGCCCGTACTTGACGATGCTGGGGTTCGCCGCGCCGGTGGTCAGCTTGCCGAGCGAGGCGGACTCGAACAGGTTGACCGCGCCGACCGCGAGGGCCCCGTCGGTCACGGAGGCCGGCCCGGGCACCGCCTGTTCAACGTTGGTGGCAAGGCTGCCGTCCGGCCGGTAGATCCCGATCGTCGCCGAACCGGTGGCCGAGGCGATGATCCTCGGCTCGCCGTTCACGCTGGTGATCGAGGGATCCTGTCCGGGCCCGATCAGCGGCAGCGTCGTCTGGATCGCGCCGTTGATTTTGATCGGCCAGCCGCCGAGGTACGGGCTGCCGCCGTTGCCATCGAACCCGTTGCCGCGCGAGTCGACCGCGTAGACGCGGTTCGAACCGCCGGCGGCGTTGGCCAGGATCTCGGTCAGGGCTGACCCGACCAGGCCCCCGGAGATGCTCTCGAAGTCCGGCGGCTGTGCCGCGTAGGTCTCGTTAGTCGCGACCACGACGTCGTCCCGCCCGTCCCCGTTCAGGTCACCGATCGCCGGCGAGTTGATTGACTCGGCCAGCATCTGCTCGTTGGCCGGAATCTCCGGGTCGACCAGCCTGACCGGGTAGCCCGGCACCGGTTCGCCCTCGCCGGTGAAGGCGTAGAGGTAGCCGTCGAGGCCCGGGGCAACGATGTCGAGCGGCGCATCGGGACCGCGCAGGCGCCCCACCGCCGGACTCGCCATGAAGCCGCACTTCGGATGCGAGATCTGCGGCCGCTGCAGCTCCGGTCCGCAACGGTCGAGCCCGGAGGTGACCGGGAATCCAACGACCGGCTCTCCGCTCGCCTCCCAGGCGTAAATGCGGACCCCGGCCGTGGTCACGACCTCGGGTTCACCGTCGCCGTCGATGTCGGCGCCGACCGGCCCCCGCGGAGTCTCCCGCGGCGGAGTCTCCTCGGCCAGGGCCGCAAAGCCGGCCGCGTGGTGGTGTCCGTCGGCGTTTCGCATCGGCAGGGTCTGGACCGGCCAGCCCGGCAGTTCGTCACCTTCCGGCGTGTACGCGTGCACGGTGCCGTCCATCAGCGGGACGATCAGTTCCTGTACCCCGTCCTGGTCGAGGTCCGCGTAGCGCACCGGAGCCTCGCCACCGGTGCCCATCCGCCGCGGGAACCCTTCGCGCAGATCGGGATCGTCAGCCAGGGCGAAGACCCGACGGTCGATCCCAGGGGTGGCAAGCCCGTCGCCTTCGACGACCAGCCGGACAGTGAACTCGTGGTCATGCGGATCGGTGCCGGAGATCGAGAAAGTCGGCCCGGCCGGGTCGACCGGTGCGTCGAAATTCTCCATCGCCTCGCGCACTTCGGCCATGTCGAGCGACCCGAGATCGGTGATCCCGGCCCCGCTCGAGGTACCTGACCCGATCTCGTTCCAGGACGTCGGCGCCTGCCCCGGCCCCCATTCGAGACGCCATTCGAAGCTGGTCCCGGCGGCGGGGGGGGGGGGGGGGGGGCCCGGGGGGGCGGGGTTCGAGGGGGGGGGG
>JAEYSQ010000044.1 GCA_023434465.1 Actinomycetes bacterium | reverse complement strand
CCGAGGTAGAGGGGGCGGCCGGGCGCCGGCGGGGCGCGACCGGTTGCCAGTACGGCGCCGAGGCTCCGGACCACGCTCTCGAACTCGCTGCCGTAGGGGCTGTCGACGTCAACCCGGTCGATGACTTCGAGAATTCTCTGCAGCTCGGCTCCAGAAGCGAAGTAGGTCGGATTCTCGAACGAACTGCGCTCCAGCGAGGATCGGGCGATGAGCCCGATGACCGTGGCCCCGATCGCGAAGATGGCGATTCCAGTCGCGGGCAGAACCCAGCGCGGGCGAATCGGCCTGAGGGCCAGAGCAGCGAGAACCAGGAGGAGGATCAGGATCGCCAGCGACCAGGCGAGGGCCGCGAGGGCCGTCTCGACTGCGCCGTTTCTCAGCTCGGATCTGGTGGACTCGATCACGGCCGACTCTCCATCGGCTGCCCGCAGCAGGGCGTCCCGGTTCAGGGTGCGAAGTTCGGCCCGCGCCCGGAACGGCACGTTCGGGCCCTCGAAACGCAGCCCCCAGTCGGCGACCGGCACATAGCCCTCCAGTCCCCCCGACAGCGAAGGTTCGATCCGGAGCGACACCCGCCCGAGGTCGGTCTCGACCTCGGTGGTTCCAGCCAGCCGGGGACCGAGAAAGGCCGCGACGACCACGATCACCGCGGCCAGCACGATCACGACTGCCCATTTGAGAACGGGGGGCATGCCAAATCTGTAACAGGCCGGGTGGTTCGGCCGGTTCAGCCTTCGCCGAGTACCGCTTCCATGGTGCGGGGTTGCACGCCGAGCCGCTCGAGGTCGGCCGTACCACGACGGGTGGTCATCGAGACCCGCATGAGTTCCGCCTCCTGCCAGGTCGCGAAGGCGTTCTCGCCGACCAGCCTGTGAATGGCGGTCAGCCCGAGATGGACCAGCTGGAGCGGAATGCGGATCACCGGGCGGGGCCGCCCGGCCAGCAGTCCGACCAGCTCCGACATCTCCGCGTAGGTCATGGTCTGAGGCCCGGCCAGCTCGTAGAGATGGTCACCCGGGCCGTCCTCCTTCAGCGAGTGTTCGACGGCGCGGGCTACATCGTCGGCCCATACCGGCTGGTACCGGGACTTGCCGTTGCCGGAGATCGGGATCGCCGGCAGGAACGAGAAACGACGCAGCAGGGTGATCCAGGGATCGGAATGGTCGAACACGATCGATGGCCGGAAGATCGTCGAATCGAGCTTCGAATTGGCCACCGCCTGTTCGGCCACCCATTTCGCCCGGAAGAACCGGGTTCGCTGGACGGCCGAAGCGTTCAGCGCGCTGAAAAAGACGAAGCGCTTGACGCCGGCCCGTTCGGCCGCTTCGAGCAGCCGCACGGTAGCGAGGCCGTTCAGTTCTTCGACCGGATGGGGCGGCTGGTCACGGATCGAGGCTGCGAGGTGGATCACCGTGTCGACCCCGCGCATCGCCTGGCGCAGTTTGTACGGATCGCGCAGTTCACGCAGGTCGCCCATGGTGATCTGGACGTCGACCCGACGGTCGCCCAGCTTGCGGGGTTCGCGGAGCAGAACTCGCACCTGATGGCCGTCCGCGATCAGGCGGGGCAGGAGTCTCGATCCGATTGAACCTGTGGCACCGGTTAGGAGGATCACGGCAAGCAGTCTAGAGTGGCGCGATTCCGGGCAATCTCCGTGCGGTCAGGTAGGCATTCCGGGCCGCGGCGAGAGGGAGGTCCGGCGGCGTTGATGTCTAATATGGGGGCCATGAGTTACGTCATCGCTGAGCCCTGCATCGGTCAAAAAGACAATTCCTGCGTGGAAGTCTGTCCGGTCGACTGCATCCATCCCACCCCGGACGAGCCCGGCTATGACCAGGTCGACATGCTTTACATCGACCCCGACGAGTGCATCGACTGCGACGCCTGCGTCGAAGCCTGTCCGGTGGACGCCTGCTTCGCCGAGGACCAGCTCCCGGCCGAATGGGCTCACTTCACCGAGAAGAACGCGGCCTACTTCCAGAACGCCTCTTAACGGGAGTCGGGCGGGGGCCAACCCGCCCTCCCAGTAGAACCCGCCTCACCATTCGAAGCAAATGATGGTTGGGTGAGACTCTGCCCGTGGTTATGCGAGCGTGGTGCTCCTGCTAAAGGACCGGTAGTTCTCGTGCGTTCTTGCCAAGTTTCGGGGCGATCTCCGGAGGTGCGGTCTCGATGGTCTGGAGCATCGGCAGCTCTTTCGGGGTCCGGGCGATGATCTTGCGGGCGATTTCGATGATCGCCTGAGCGGCCGGGGAATCCGGCTTTTCGAGTGCCAGCGGGTTGCCCGTGTCGGCGTGCTCACGCAGCTCCTCCGAAAGGGGAACGTTGCCGAACAGTGAGACTTCGAGCTCGTCCGCGAGAAGTTTCCCGCCGCCCTCACCGAAGATCGAGAAGTTCTCGCCGGTCGGAGTGGTGAAGCCGGACATGTTCTCGATAACGCCCATCACCTCGACGTCGACCTTGGCCGACATCTCGGCCGAACGGGCGGCCACCGACTGGGCGGCGGGCTGCGGCGTGGTGACGATCGCGATCTTCGCTTGCGGCAGGAGCTGGGCCATCGACATGGCGACATCACCGGTGCCGGGCGGAAGGTCGAGCAGCAGGTAATCGAGCTCGCCCCAGGCGACATCCTCAAGGAACTGCTGCAGGGCCTTGTGGAGCATCGCGCCGCGCCAGACGACGGCGGCGTTGTCATTGACGAAGTAGCCCATCGACATTGTGACGACGCCCGACTCGGACACCGGCGGCAGGATCTTCCGTTCGGCGTTGACCTCGGGCTTCTTGTCGACGCCGAGCATGCGGGGGATCGAGTAGCCGTACACGTCGCAGTCGAGGACCCCGACCGAGTGGCCCTCGGCCTGAATCGCAGCGGCGAGGTTGGCGGTCAGGGTCGACTTGCCCACCCCGCCCTTGCCGGAGGCGATCCCGATCACGTTCTTGACCTGGGCCAGCGCCCCCTGCGGCAGCTTGCCGCGGCCGAGGGTCTGCATGAGCCCGGACTTTTCCTCGTCGGAGAGGACGTCGAAGCCGACGCCGACGCCGGTCACGCCGTCCAGCGACGAGACCTGCTGGACGACCGCGTCCTGGAAGTGGGAACGGATCGGACAGCCCGGTGTGGTCAGGGAGACGGTCACGTTGATCTGGCCGTCGTCCTTGATCTCGATGCTGCGGACCATGCCGAGTTCGACGATGTTGCGTCGAAGCTCAGGGTCGATGACCGCAGTCAGCTTCTCTCTTATCTGCTCTTCGGTCGGTAGGGACATGCCCTGATTCTGGCAGAGCCGGGTCGGCGGGCGCAGGGGGGCGAGTTTGCGGCGTCCGCTTCTTAGAGCGGGCAGATGACCCCGACCGAGGAGCCCACAATGGCATTCCGGAACCGTTTCGCCGCTCTCGCGGTGTTCCTGCTCGCAGTGACCTTCTTCGTGATCTCGGCTGTGGCCGCCACCGATGGCGCCTCCGGTGCGAGATATGTGGTCGCCCAGTGCGGCTGGCACGTCGGCCAGGACGCGAACTGGTTCGACTCGAGCGCCGACAAGTTCGGCAAGAGTTCCTACTGCCAGACGCCGGCCTCGGCCGATCCCTTCGACGGCGTCCACCTGATCAACCAGGTCAAGAACTCGACAGCGGGGGTGGGCGGCACGAAGTTCGCATCCTGGCGCTGGCAGGCTCCGGCCGGGACCGGCATCGTCAACGTCCACGGACAGCGCTGGCAGTACCTCCGCGAAGGCTTTCAGCACCGGATCGGCGGGGTCCCGCCGAACGGCACGTTTTCTCCCTTTCTCGAGCTGGATACCAGCGACGGCACCAAGCGCGACTTCTGGCAGGGGTTCTCTCCGTACGCCAGGGCTTTCGAGACCCGGCTGGTCTGTTACCGGCCGTCGGACCGGAACTGTCTCGCCAACGGAACGATCCTCACCGGGGTCCGCTCGTTGACGATCTCGATCGACGATTCGGTCAAACCCACCACGCAGATCAGCGGCGGTCTGACCGGCACCGGCTGGCTTCGAGGTTCGCAGTCGCTCACCTTCAGCAACCGTGACACCGGCTCGGGGCTCCGCTTCGCCCAGACTTCGGTTGATGGTGCCCTCCGGGCCAGCACCGAGATGAGCTGCGCCAAGACGATGATCTCCGGTCAGTGGCGGGGCACGAAAATGCAGCCCTGCCCGACCGCGGCGACCGGGAGCCACGTGGTCGACACCCGGGTGATCGCCGACGGTCCCCATGCCCTCCATCACTGCGCCGTCGATTTCGCCAGCAGTTCAGCCTGCACGGTGGCGCGGACGATCCGGGTCGACAACAACCCTCCGGCCGCCCCCAAGGCCCTGACCGTCGACGGGGGCGAAGGCTGGCACCGGGTCAACGACTTCAGCCTGAGCTGGACCAATCCGGAACAGGGAGTCGCATCGCCGATCGCCGCCACTCTGTTCCGGCTCTCCGGGCCGGAGGGATACTCGGCCGGACCCTGGTGGCGCGATGCGTCGGGCCGAATCGACCGGATCCAGTTGCCCGGACCGGGCGAGTATCGGGCGCGGGTCTGGCTGGTCGATCAGGCTGGCAACACGAACGAGTCCCACTCTGCGGAAACCACCCTGCGGCTCGACAACGTGCCACCGACCGGATATTTCACCAACCCTCCCGAGGGAGACCCCGGACTTGTCGAGGTGCCGGTCGCCGACCGGTTCTCAGGGGTGATCGGAGGCAGCATCGGTTGGCGGCCGGCTTCCGGGGGAAAGTGGACGACGATGCCAACCCGGTTTCTTGCCGCCGGCGAGCAGAAGCTCCTGGCCCGGTTCCCCGATGACCTGCCCCGCGGCGACTGGTTGCTCAGGGCGGCAATCGTCGACCGGGCCGGCAACCTGACCGTGACCGACCGCCGGGCCAACGGATCCAAGGCCACCGTCAGGACGCCGCTTCTGGACGAGACGCGAATAACTGCGGGGCTGGGCAGCCGGATGCGGGACCGTCACGGGCAACTGGAGGTCGGGTACGGAAAGCGGGCGCACCTCACGGGACGGCTGACCGGGGTCGAAAGCGGCGGAATCGGACGGGTCGGACTGACGGTCAGCGAGACTCCGTTTCCCGGCTCCCGGTCTGCCCCCAGAAGCCGGACGGTGCGGACCGACAGCCGGGGTTACTTCGACCTCTGGCTGGCCCCCGGAACCAGCCGCCGGGTCAACGTGAAATTCGCCGGCACGAAGCGACTCCAGGAATCCAGCTCGGGAGTGCTCGAGCTGAGAGTCCGGGGCCAGCTGAAGTTCCGGGCGCGCCCGAAGCGGCTGCGGACCGGACAGCGGGTGTTCTTCCGGGGCCGGGTCCTGGCCCGGGGCGCCTGGCACCCGGTCCGCGGAAACATCGTCCAGATCCAGTACTTCGAGGAGTCGGCCCGCCGCTGGCGACCGGTCGCCCTGACGCGAACCGATCGTCACGGGCGCTACCGATCCAGCTACCGGTTCCGTTACATCACCGGGGTGGCCCGGATCCGGCTCAGGGCGCTCCTCGTCCCCTCGTCCCGCTTCCCCTACAGCGGGGCGGCTTCGAAGCCGGTGAAAATACGGGTTCGGGGTTGAGGCGGGCGCGGTTCTCAGGAACCCACGTCCGGCCACGGCGATGCGGCCGCCGCGCGAGAGCGCAG
>JAEYSQ010000037.1 GCA_023434465.1 Actinomycetes bacterium | reverse complement strand
AATGGGATCCCGAACTCGAGCAGAACCTCGAAGGCAAGGTCGTGGTCGGCAGCAGCGGCAGGCTCAGCCAGAGCGTGCCCGACGTCTTTGACCAGAATGCCCTGCAGGGATTTTCCTGGCAGCTCTCGCTCGATGGCATCCCCCTTTCGGACGATGAAATGGCGCTGATAGCCGACGCCGACGGCCCGGTCGTACGACTGCGCGAGAAGTGGGTCCTGGTGTCGAAGGTCATGTCGGACCGGGCCCGTGACCCGGACCTCAAGCCCCTGACCGCCATCGACGCGCTGAGCGTCGCCCTCACCGGCAGCACCGTTGTCGACGGCCAACGGGTAGAGGTCGAAGCCAAAGGGTGGGTGGCGCAGCTGCGCGAGGAGGTGACCGGCGACGACGGGCACGATGAAATCGAACCTCCCGAGGCTCTCAGGGCAACCCTGCGCGAGTATCAGGTCGAAGGACTTCGTTGGCTCCATCGCATGACATCGTTGGGCCTCGGCGGCTGTCTCGCCGACGACATGGGCCTCGGCAAGACGGTGATGCTGATCTCGCTTCACCTGCATCGCCGTCTCAACCCCCAGACCGCAGGTCCGACCCTGGTCGTCTGTCCGGCCTCTCTGCTCGGCAACTGGGAACGCGAGATCCACCGCTTTGCCCCGACCGAGACGGTGCGGCGCTACCACGGCCCGAACCGCAACCTGGACCAGATCACCGGCGGCTTCGTGCTGACCACCTATGGCACGATGCGCCTTGACGCCGAACTCTTTGAAGCCGTCCCGTGGGGCCTGCTGGTCGCCGACGAAGCCCAGCACGTCAAGAACCCCCGGTCAGCCGGAGCCAAGGCTCTGCGGACGATTCCGGCTCGCTCGAGAGTTGCCCTGACCGGCACCCCGGTCGAGAACAATCTGAGCGAGCTCTGGGCGATCCTGGACTGGACGACCCCGGGACTGCTCGGCAGCCTCGGTGACTTCCGCAAGAAGTGGGCGGATCCGATCGAGATCGAAGCCAGCCAGTCGGCCACTCGCCTGCTCAACCGGCTGGTCCGGCCCTTCCTGCTTCGCCGCCGCAAATCCGACCCCGGGATCGCCCCCGAGCTGCCGCCGAAGACGATCACCGATCAGCCGGTGGAGCTCAGCCCGGAACAGGTGAAACTTTACGAGCAGGCCGTCAGGGAGAACATGCTCCAGATCCGCACCGCCGAAGGAATCAACCGGCGCGGTCTTGTGCTCAAGCTGCTGACCTCACTGAAGCAGATCTGCAATCACCCGGCCCAGTATCTCGGTGAAGCTGACGGGAAGCTCGACGAGCGTTCCGGCAAGCTGGAGCTGTTGGACGAGTTGCTCGACACGATCCTCAGTGAGGAAAGTTCGGTCCTGGTGTTTACGCAGTACGTGGCGATGGCCCGGCTTCTTGCCCGCCATCTGCGGGAACGCGAGATCGACGCGATGCTGCTCCACGGCGGCACCGCTGTCCGGCAGCGTGAACGAATGGTCGAGCGCTTTCAGGACGGCGAGGTACCGGTCTTCCTGCTCTCGCTGAAGGCGGCCGGCACCGGGCTCAACCTGACCAAGGCCGACCATGTGATCCACTTCGACCGCTGGTGGAATCCCGCGGTCGAGGAGCAGGCCACGGACCGGGCCCACCGGATCGGGCAGGAGAACTCCGTCCAGGTCCACCGCTTGATCGCGGAGGGCACCATCGAAGACCGGATCGCATCGATTCATGAAACCAAGCGTGAACTCGCCGACGCGATAGTCAGCACGGGAGAAGCGGCCCTGACCGAACTTTCGAATGAGGATCTGGCTGATCTGGTGGAATTGAGAAACGCAGGCTGATGACCGACCCCACGACCGATAGCGGAAGGACCTGGCGTGGCCAGACGACCGAAGAGCGTCAGGCGGAAAGAAGGCAACGGCTGATCGAGGCCGGGATCGAACTGTTCGGAACCCGCGGTTACGCCAACACCCCGGTCAAGGCGATCTGCGAAGAGGCCGGCCTGACCGAGCGTTACTTCTACGAGGCCTTCGAGGATCGCGAGCACCTGCTCGACGAGATCTTCTCGATCGTGCTGACCGACTGCCGCCAGGCAACCCTCGACGCCATCCGGGATTCCGGCGACGACCTTGAGACTTCGATGCGAGCCGGGCTTTCGGCGTTTGCCCACGAGCTGACCCGGGACCCCCGCCGCGCCCGGATCCAGGAGATCGAGGTGGTCGGAGTCAGCCTGGCCCTGGAACGCAAACGACGCGATTCGATCCATGCGTTTGCCGCGATCGTCGCCGACCGCACCAGGGAACTCGGTGGCAAGGAACGGATCGGACCGTTACGTCTCGACGTCATCGCCCTGGGTCTGGTTGGCTCAGTCAACGAGCAGCTGATCGCCTACGTCCTCGGCCACCTCGACATTTCGCTCGAAGACCTGATCGAGAACCAGATCGCGGCCTTCTCGGCGGTCGCCGGGCAGCTCCTCGAGTAGCCCGGCTCAACTGACAAAGCTTCGTGTCATGTATGGGACAATCACCACATGAGCACGCAACAGGGCGGACCGAAGACGATCGTGATCACCGGAGCCGCACGAGGGATCGGCCTCGCGACTGCGACCATCCTCGCCGGGCGGGGCAATCGGATCGTCATGTCGGACATCGACGGCGAACTGGCGGCCGAACAGGCTGAGAAGCTGGGGGATACCGTGGTCGGCCACAGGCTCGACGTGACTGATCGCGACGCATTCCGGGCGCACCTCGAGATGGCAGAGTCCAAGTTCGGGCCGATCGACGTTCTGGTCAACAACGCCGGAATCGCCTCGGCTTCGCCCACCATTCTCGCCCAGGATCCGGCGATGACCGACCGCATCATCGACATCAACCTCAAGGGAGTGATGAACGGCAGCATCGAGGCGATCCGCCTGATGGAACCGCGTGGCCGCGGACACGTCGTCAATGTCGCTTCGCTGGCCGGCGTGATCGGCGTGGCCGGTCTGGGCGCCTATGCCGCGTCCAAGTTCGGCGTGGTCGGTTTCACCGAGTCGATGCGTTACGAATTTGACGACAAGGGACTCGTCTTCACATGCGTCATGCCTGGTC
>JAEYSQ010000019.1 GCA_023434465.1 Actinomycetes bacterium | reverse complement strand
AACTACCCGAAGATCGACCCGGAGAACGACAAGAACGCCCAGCCTCCGTACAACGAGATGGACGTGACCGCCGACGAAGCGATGCGGGCCTGCGTCGAGTCGGCCGGCCGCTCCCTGGTCGTGCTTTCAGGTGGTTCGAAGGCCGATGACGAAACCGTGCTCGGCCACACCAAGTCGGTGATGGATGCCGGTGGTTCCGGTGTGATCTTCGGCCGCAACGTGTGGCAGCGCGAGCGGAGCGAGGCCCTCGAGATCATCGCCCAGATCAAGGAGACCCTGCTCGCCAACGTGAAGCGCACTCCGTAGCGCTGCGGACAGATTCATTTTTCCGGCGCCGGCTGGGCCGCGGGAGAAGCTTTCCCGGCAGCCTGGCCGGCGTCTTCGTTGCAGCGCTTCGTAAACCTTCTGTGAACTCCCTCACAGAAATGTGAGCGAAGACTTGAGATCGCCCAATCATTTGCTACGGTGACTGGACGGCCTGTTTTTGAAAGTTCGCTTTCTTCCGGCCGAACCACCATGAGAATGCGTCAAAGCGCAAATCAGTTCGAAGTCGCCTTCGAACAGCAGAAAGTCCTCGAACAGCGTCGGCGGGAGCAGCTCCGCAACCGCGCTGTGAACCGCTCGCGTGCCCGCAAGGTGACGCGCTCCCAGCAGCAGGGCAAAGTCCGCTTCAGCGTGCTTGCCGTGTGCCTGATCGTGACCGTGGTCGTCGTGACCATCGCCATGTTCGAGGCCCTGCTCCTGGTTATGAGCTAGCGCCCACTTCACTCCGGAGGCTCCCCACAGCCCCCGGGGTTGGTGTTGCTTCAGGCGCTTTCAGTCTCGACCTGTGCGCCGCGCTCGTCGATCACTTCCTTGCGAAATACGTCGACTTCCCGTGGTGCGGTGATGCCCAGACGCACCTTGTCACCGGAAACGCCGAGAACCATGATCTCCACGTTCTCGCCAATGACGATGCTCTGTTCTTTTTTTCTGGTGAGTACCAGCATTTGACTCCATTCGAATCATTTGGCCGTTTCGATACCTAATAATAGGTACTCGGGCTGTCAAGGTGCGGAAACTTTCTGAGACTACCCGCAAAGCGCGGTTCCAAGCGCGTTGAATAGACTCGGTGACCGTATGGCTCGCCGATCACTACGCCCCCAACTGAACCAGATCAGGGCTTGGGTCCAACAAGGACGCACCGACGCCTGGATCGCCCATCAGCTCGAAGTAAGCGCCTCGGAGCTCCGTGAGTTCCGTCGCCAGCACGACCTTGCGCCCAGCGATGACGCTGACGCGACCGCCGAGGTCGACCTTCGCGACGAAATCGAAGCCGAGATTGAAGCGGCTGCCGCGGAGGAGGAGGCCGCCCGGGCCAAGGCCGAAGAGGAAGCTGCCGCCGCCGCTGCCGAAAGGGAAGCCAGCGGCGAAGACGACAGCGAATCCGATGATGCCGACGCCGGTGAGGAGTCTTCCGACGAGACCGACGGTGCTGAAGCCGAAGGACGCCCCCGGCGTCGCCGGCGCGGCCGTCGCGGGCGCCGAGGTCGCGGTTCGAACAACAAGCTTGAAGGCACCTTCGACCACGGCGACGAGGGCTACGGCCTCTGGTTCGATCCCTCGATCCAGGACATCCAGGCTTACAGCGACAACTGGGCCGGCCAGCGTGACGTCACGGTGACCGTCGAAGCCGACCAGATCATCATTCGCCGGACCTCAGACCAGCCCGACGAGGAGTAGGTACCCGGTCGGCCGGGCCGACCGCAAAGGCGCGACGCGTAGCGTCTCGAACTACTCGAGTTCGAGGTCGACCAGCTTGCCCCCGGCATAATCGCCGGCGGTCTGGAGGTGGAGCCAGAAAGCGGCGTCGACCAGGTCCTGGACGTCGGAGAGGCCCGGATCGACGCCCGGCAGCAGCATTGCCCAGTCAGTCCCTTCGCCGTAAAGATCGGCCAGGTCCGAGGCCGTGAAGCTCGCTCCGAGCCGTCGCCGCAGTTCCTCCCGGACCGGGACGGTCACATCGTCGCCGCGAAGCTGGCCGGAGCGCTCGAGCTGACGCAACCGATCGATTCCGGCCTCCCAGTTGAAGAGAGCATTTTCGAGCGGGTAACTCACTTGAGCCCGGGAATGTAATCGTCTTCGGCTTCCAGCGCACGGCGACGTCGAGGATCCATCGGCTCGGGAACTGCCCAGACGATCACCGGCCGCTCAGCGTCGAGCACCGGCTGGACGACCACCTCCAGCGAGCGGTCGTTCAGCGCCCAGAGCGTCTCCGGAGAGCGGACCGGATTCTCGTACTCGTTGAAGTTGAGGTAGGGAGAGGTGACCAGGTAGTCGGGATCGAGCGCGTTCACCGTGCGGGCGAACTCCTCACAGCTGTCGATCGCTTCGAATCCGCCCCGGGCAGCGTCGCGGCCGACATAGACCACATCGTTGGAAAGGTCCGGACCCTAGAAGCCGTACTGCTTGAAGCCCGCGGTGGTCCCCGCCAGCGCGATCTTCGAGCCACTTGTCGAGTCGGCCCAGCGGTAGGGGTCGGTCATCCCGGAGCCCTGCCCGGACTCGAACGACTGGTAACGGTTCTCGAAATAGCTCTTCTGCATCGGCCAGGCGAAGAACGCGAACACGATCAGGGCCAAGCCGAGACCGTAGGCGAGCGGCGGCACAGGAAGCATGCCGGCAAGCCGCTCGCGGTTCATCCAGAAAACGAAGGGCAGCGCCACGAACAGCAGCGCGATGGCCAGGCCGAAAGTCCTTCCCGGGGCCGAGACGACCGGATCCGAAGCGCTGGTGCCGACGAAGAGCCCGACCAGAAGCAGTCCCAGCGCGAACCGCCGCCAGCCCCGGTCAAACCAGCCCGAGAGCGGGATCAGGACGACTGACAGTCCGAGCGCCGGAATCAGGAAGCGCAGATTGATCGCAAACCCGCTCGGGTTGCCCTCCGGACCGGCGGCACTCAGCGGCGTGACCAGGTAGGCCACGATCGCCAGCAACGCCACGGCGCCGTGGGTTCGGGTCAGGCGGCCGGGTGCGGTCACCATGACCAGGACGAGGCCGGCGATCACCAGGAAAAACAGTGCCGGCCAGGCGAAACCGAAACCCTGGTCGAGACCGGGCATGAAGTAGTCCTTCCAGACACCCGTGTCGGTCAGGTAATGGAAGACCGTGAAGTCCGGGCGGCCGATCTGGAGCCGGTCGGGACCGGGAAGATCGATCGGGCCGATCGACCTGATCTGCGGCAACGGGTTGCCGGATGCAATCGTGTTGCGCAGGTACCACCAGCCTCCCCCGACGAAGGCCGCCCCGAGCCAGACCCCGGCGGCCTTCAGACGGCGGTCCGGGATGGTGGCGTAGATCACCGCGCAGGTGACGAGCAGGGCCGGAGCCAGGGCGGTCACCTTGGTGCCCGCCGCGAGGCCGACCGCGAGACCGCCGGCCGCCATCGCCCAGTCCGGAGAAACGCGTCCGGTCGGGTCGGGACGGCTCGAAGAGCGGTTCAGCATGATCGCGACCGCAGCCAGGATCAGGGCTGCGGCCATCACGTCGTTCTTGCCGGTGCCGGGCTCCCGGACGACCAGGGTGTGGGTGGCCATCAGCACCGCCACGCCCAGCATGGTCAGATGGGGACGACCGTAGGGCCGGCCTACGCACCAGCCGGCCAGCAGCCCGACCGCGAGCCAGCCGAGGTTGACGAATATCGAGATGAAGTCGCGGTCGGTGAGGACGATGCCGACGGCGTGGATCAGCTCCGAGTTCTGGGGGTAGAACCAGTTGACGAAGACCGTCTCGGGGTGAAAGAAGGCAGTCACCGAGCCGCTGCGGGCGATCTCGGCCGCGAATGGCATGTGGTACCAGACCGAATCGAAGTTGGTGATGCCGTGATCGAGGTTGTAGGAGGTGAAGGCACCCCACTGGGCGACCACGGCGAAAGCGGCGAGTCCGGCCAGGAGTTGGGCCCCGAGCGGCACCGCGGGCACCGGGGGCGTCGAGTCGCCCGGCCCGGCCGGTCGGGGGAGCAGCCAGAGCCAGCTTGCGAGCGCAAGCAGGCCGAACAGGACGACCAGAGGCAAAGCCTCAAGCAGGCCAAACAGCCCGAGCAGTTCGGCCCCCAGAACCAGCAGCCCGGTCGCGGCAACCAGTTCGACCAGCCGGGCCGGAGCACCACTCCAGCCGGGCATCAGCCTCGCCCGCAACCGCCAGGCGACGAAGCCGATGAACGAACCAACCAGGAGCAGGTTGACGAATCCAGCTGTGAACTCGGTGAGATCCATCAGAGGCCGCCGCCCCCTCCGGTCACTTGATGCCGTTTATGACCCAGGCCTGTTCCTCCGGCCTGATCATGCCCTGCCGCCGCGCCTCGCGCTGAAGGGTGGACTCGCTGCGGGCCCGCTGAACCTTTCGTTCGAGGACCGAATGCTCGGCCTGGGCCTGGTGGAGGCGGGCCTTGGTCTGCCCCGCCAGCCGGTAGCTCTGAACCGCGTCCCAGGCCGGTTTGATCATCGCCAGGAGGAGCAGTACGACGACCAGGGCGAAGATCATCCGGCCCAGCCGATCCCACTGGATCCGGCCCGCATCGGACTGTCCGGCATTGCGGCGGGCGGCGGGCCGGCGGCGCGGCGGCCGCCGTGAATCGCCATAACTCTGGGCACGGGCTGACACATCCGACCTTTCTAGGCCGGATGGTCATTCCCTTCAACTACCCCGTTTGAGAACCGAGACGCCGCCGAAGCGGGCCTTCTCGCCCAGTTCCTCCTCGATCCGGAGCAACCGGTTGTACTTGGCAACCCGATCGGATCGTGACGGTGCGCCGGTCTTGATCTGGCCGGCACCGGTGGCGACCGCGAGATCGGCGATCGTGGTGTCCTCGGTCTCTCCCGAACGGTGGGAGATCACGGCGGTGTATCCGGCGTCGGCGGCCATCCGGATCGCCTCCAGGGTCTCGGTCAGGGTGCCGATCTGGTTGACCTTGACCAGGATCGAGTTGCCGACCCCGAGCTCGATGCCGCGCGAAAGTCGGGCCGGGTTGGTCACGAAGAGATCGTCACCGACCAGCTGGACCGAATCGCCGAGCTTCTCGGTGAGCAGCTTCCATCCGTCCCAGTCTTCCTCGTCCATTCCGTCCTCGATCGAGACGATCGGGAAACGCTCGGCCGCAGACTGCCAGTAGCTCGCCATCTGCTCCGGGCTGAGGCTCCGGTCTTCGTGCTCGAGCCGGTAGACGCCCTCCGAGTAGATCTCCGAGGTGGCCGGATCGAGCGCGATGAAGACTTCCTCTCCCGGCTTGTAACCGGCGGCCTCGATGCCTTCGATCAGCATCTCCAGAGCTGCCTCGTTCGAGGAAAGGTCGGGGGCGAAGCCACCCTCGTCCCCGACCGCGGTGGCCAGGCCGTGGCCGGTGAGGATCTTCTTCAGCGAGTGAAAGACCTCGGTCCCGACCCGCAGGCATTCGGAGAAACTCGAGGTGCCGGCCGGCATGACCATGAACTCCTGGAAGTCGACCGAGTTGTCGGCGTGGGCGCCGCCGTTCAGGACGTTCATCATCGGTACCGGCAGAAGCGATGGGTCGGACTCGCCGTAGAGGTCACCGAGGTAGCTGTAAAGCGAACGCTTCTCGACCGCCGCGGCGGCGTGGGCGGCGGCCAGCGAAACCCCGAGTATCGCGTTGGCTCCGAGCCGGCCCTTGTTTTCGGTGCCGTCAAGCTCGATCATCAGCTTGTCGAGACCGGCCTGGTCGGATACGTCGAAGCCGAGAAGCTCGGGGCGGATCACCTCGTTGACGTTGACGACCGCCTGGGTCACGCCCTTGCCGAGATACGCCTCGCCACCGTCGCGCAGCTCGACCGCTTCGAACTCACCGGTCGAAGCGCCGGAAGGCACGGCGGCCCGGCCGGTGAACTCGCTGTCGAGGCTGACCTCGACTTCGATAGTGGGATTGCCCCGGGAGTCGAGGATCTGGCGTGCGTGGACGGCTTCGATGGTGCTCATTTGGCCGTCGATTCTACTTTTGAAGCGCCTCCGCGTGCCGTTCGGCCTCCGCCCGGAGTGCCAGTTCGGGATCGACTCCGACCCGGCGGGCCTCGGCGACCGCCTCCCAGAGCAGGCGACCGACCTCCGCTTCGGCCTGATCCCGGTCCGGGTTTGCCGCGCCTGCGTTGGCCGGGCGTTCCTCCGGGTCGAGCTTCCACTGGACCTTGTTGGCGTAGATCAGGGCCGGCAGGGCGGGCTTTCGCCAGTCCTTCTCGGACTTGCGGCCTTCCACGTCACGCTTGATCTCGTCCCACTGGCGACGCACGTCGTCGGCGGTTTCGATCTCCCCGCCGGCTTGTTCCTGCTGCGGAGGGTAGACGTGGGGGTGGCGGCGAATCAGCTTGTCGGTGAGCTGGCTTGCGACCCGGGCAAGGTCGCCCTCACCCCGCTCTTCGAGCAGAAGCGAAAGAAAGACGACCTGGAAGAGCACGTCACCGAGCTCGTCGCGCATCGCCGCTTCATCCCCTTCGCGGGCCGCCTCGGCCAGCTCGTACGCCTCCTCGACCGTGTGCGGGACGATCGAGCGAGCGTCCTGCTCGCGGTCCCACGGGCACTTCTCACGGAGTTCCCGCGTTACCCGGTCGAGCCGCTCGAGGGCCCCGGCGAGATCGCCGGCTTCCGTGTCACCCACGGCTGGGCCCTTACTGGCCGGCCGCGCCCTGAAGCTGGCTCAGATCGACTTGCTGGCCGGGACCGCCGGCCGCTTCGTCAGCGTTGGCGTCGGCAGGCTGAACCGGCCGCTGCGGCAGGTTCTGGGGCTGACCCAGGGCGGCGGCGCCCGCGGCGGCGGCGCTACCACCGGGCGACATCGGCTTCGGCAGCTCGATCGGCGCCGGGCAACTGAGATCCGGATTCTTGCCGGCCCCGGCCTCGTAGCACTTCGGGTCGGCCGATTCGAGGCGGCCGTCGCTTTCGAAATTGTCGCAGCGCGCGACCGTGTAGTCCTCGCTGCAGAACGTCCGCGAGGTCCACTTCGAGTTGTAGTCGGCCACGAAATCGGTCATCGCCTGCTGCTGCAGGGTCGGCAGGAGCTGCTGCTGGATCTGCTCCTGGACCTCGTCGAGCGGCTTGGTCTCTTCCGGGGTCACCTTGGTCACCCGGTAGACGTAGAACTGCTTGCCGGCCTCGACCGGACCCTCGATCGCACCGACTTCGGCGCTCATGATCTCGGCACCGGCCGGGTCAGGGAAGGCACCTTCGGTAGCGACCGTCTTGCCACCTTCTCCCTTGCTGGCGTGAACCGAGAGCTTCTTCGCGACCTTGGCGAAGTCCTCGTCCGAGGGGTCGTCACCAAGTTGCTCGACCGCCTGTTCGGCCTTGTTCTTGTTGTCGGTGACGATCAAGCGGATGTCACGCGACTCCGGGGTGGTGAAGCTGTCCTTGGACGTCTCGTAGAACTCCTCGAGTTCTGAATCCGGAACTTCGGTCACGGACTTGGTGATCTGATCCTGGATCTTGCGGCTCAGCACCTGGAGCTCCACCCGTTCGCGGACTTCCTCGATCGTGAATCCGCTGGTCTTGAGGAACTCCTGGAAAGCCTTCGCGGTCGGGAACTGGTCCTTGCGGATCGTTTCCAGTTCGCTGTCGATCTCGCGATCGGAAGCGGTCACGCCGAGTTCGGCGGCCTCGCCGGTCAGCCAGGCCTGGTCGAGCAGATCGTTGATCGCCGCTTCCCGCACCTGGTCGAATTGGGCGTCACCCTGCTTCGGGGCTGCCTGGAGACCGCCACGCTTCCAGGTCTGGACGAAGGAGCGCTGGTAGTCCTCGGCGGTGATGTTGCCCCGTCCGTCGGGGACTTCGTGCACGGTGATGATGTCGCCACTGTCAACGCCCGGCTTGCTGATGCCCTGCGCAATTGCAATGCCCGCGAAGAGAACCACGAGAATGGCCCCGAAAATGATCAACCCGAATTTGCGTGCCCCGCTCATGCAGTGACTCCTCCTAGAAGTTCAAGTGGCTAGTCGCACAAACCAGTCAGGTCTGCGACTCGCGGAGCATATCCATATCGGCAAGCGAACGACCGAGCTCAGCCACCGCTGCGAGCCGCCTGGCCGGGTCGTTGTCGACCCGGACGGAAAGTTCGTGTGATCGCCATTCGTAGACGGTCCCCGGGATCATCTCGCGCAGTTTCGCGACCGCTTCGGAATCGAGTTCGATCCCGGTGGCGGTCAGCTTTCCGCCGCGGAACTGGACCTGTTCGGCACCGACCTGACCGAGGTCGATCCGGGCCTGCTGAAGCGTGAGCAGATTCTCCACCTCGGGCGGCAACGGGCCGAATCGGTCGATCATCTCGTCGGTGATCTGACGGAGGTCGCCCGAGCGCCTGGCGGCGGCAATCCGGCGGTGGATATCGATCTTCGCGGCCTCGAACGGCACGTAGGCGGCCGGCAGGAAGGCGTCGACCCCGATGTCGAAGCGGACCGGGTCCCGTTCGGCCGCCGATTCGTCGCGGCCGGCCATCTCGGCGACCGCTTCGTCGATCAACTGGCAGTAGAGCTCGAAGCCGACCGCCGCGACGTGCCCGGACTGCTCGTCGCCGAGCAGGTTGCCCGCCCCGCGGATGTCGAGGTCGCGCATCGCGATCCGGAAGCCGGAGCCGAGTTCGGTGTGATCGGCGAGGGTGGCGAGCCTGGTCGACGCCTCCTGGGTCAACGATTCCTCGGAGGGATAGAGCAGATAGGCGAAGGCCCGCTCCCGGGATCGCCCGACCCGGCCGCGGATCTGGTACGCCTGGGCCAGACCGAGATGGTCGGCCCGGTCGACGATCAGGGTGTTGGCCGCCGGAATGTCGATGCCCGACTCGATGATCGTGGTCGCGACCAGGACGTCGGCGTCACCGCGCAGGAAAGTCAGCATCGCCGCCTCGAGCTGCTCGTCTTCCATCTGGCCGTGGGCAACCTGAACCCGCACCCCGGGAACCAGCGCCCGGAGCTGCTCGGCAGCGTCGTCCAGGCTCTCGACCCGGTTGTGGAGGAAGAAGATCTGGCCCTTGCGGCTGATCTCACGCTTGATCGCGCGCTCGACCAGCTGCTCGTCCCACGGCCCGACGTAGGTGCGGACCGGACGGCGGCCCTCAGGGGGAGTCTCGATCACCGAGATGTCACGCAGGCCGGACATCGACATCTGCAGGGTGCGCGGGATCGGCGTCGCCGACATCGAAAGCACGTCCACCTTGAGCTTCATCTGGCGCAGGAGTTCCTTCTGCTTGACCCCGAATCGCTGCTCCTCGTCGACCACGATGAGCCCGAGCTCCTTCGCCCGGACGTCGCGTGAGAGCAGGCGGTGGGTGCCGATCAGGACGTCGACCTTCCCTTCCCCCCACTCTCCGATCACCCGTTTGACCTCGGCCGGCTTGCGGAGCCGGCTGACCCCGTCGACCCGGAACGGCAGGTCGGCCAGGCGTTCGCGGAAGGTGCCGAGATGCTGCTGGGCGAGAATCGTCGTCGGGGCCAGGATCATCACCTGCTTGCCGTCCGACGCCGCCTTGACCGCGGCCCGGATCGCGACCTCGGTCTTGCCGTACCCGACGTCTCCACAGACCAGCCGGTCCATCGGCTGCTCCGACTCCATGTCGGCCTTGACCGCTTCGATCGCCTCGACCTGGTCGGCCGTTTCTCGCCAGGGAAAGTTCGCCTCGAGCTCCATCTGCCACTCGGAATCGGGAGCGAAGGCGTGGCCCTTGCGGGTCCGGCGCTCGGCGTAGAGGTTGACCAGTTCACCGGCGATCTCGGAGGCCGCGTCCCGGGCGCGGGCCCGCATGTTCAACCACTTTTTGCCACCCAGCGCGGAAAGGGTCGGGGTGCCGGCACCGCCCGAGTAGCGCGAAAGCTTGGCGAACTGGTCGGTCGGGACATAGACCCGGTCCTCGCCCTTGTACTCGAGGTACAGGTAATCCCTGGTGATGCCGCCGACCTCGCGGGTCTCGAAGCCGGCGAAACGGGCGACGCCGTGATCCTCGTGGACCACATGGTCCCCGACCCGGAGCTCGGAGAAGGTGAGCCGGCCCCGCACCGCTTCCGGGGCCCGCTCATCGGCGCGGCGGCGGCGGTTGAGCAGACGCCGGAACGGCAGCACGGCGACCTTGGTCCGTGGTGAGACGAAACCCTCACTCAGGCGGGCCTCGACCAGGCTTACCGCCGGTTCGGCCGGGACCGTGCCCCGGTCGACGATCTTCGTTTCGAGCCGGTCGAAGCCGTAGCGGGCGCGCTCGGCTTCCCCACGGGAATCGAAGGCGACGACGGTCCGGTATCCGGCCTCGACCAGCTTGCGGAGTTCAGCCTCGGCTTCCTTCAGATTGCGGGCCGGAGTCTCGGCACTCATCGCCCTGAGCGCCCCTTCGCCTTCACCCGGACGGGTCAGGATCAGGGCGGCGCGCTGGTTCAGGGGGCCGGCCACGTCCTCGTAGAGATGGCGGGCGTCATCGGCGTGTATTGCCGTGGTCACGTCTTCCCAGTGGTCCTTCAGGGCCGGTTCGATCTCCTCGTCGGCGGTCAGGATCACCGCCGCCGATGCCGGGATCAGGTCGAGTGGAGCCCGGAAGTGATCGAGTGGCAACGCTTCGGTCAGGTCGATGTCGGTTTCGTTCTCGCGGGCTTCGGCGATCGTCATCTCGGCCAGCTCGCGGTGATCGGCGTTGAGTTCGGCGGCCGGGGCCAGCTCGATCGTCTCGGCCGCCCCGAGCGAGCGCTGCGTGAAGGTGGAAAACCAGCGCATCGACTCGATCTCATCACCGAAGAAATCGATCCGGGTCGCCCGGTCCTCGGTCGCCGAGAAAACGTCGAGGATGCCTCCGCGAACCGCGAACTGCCCGCGCTCCTGAACCTGGTCGACTCGTTCGTAGCCGGCCGCGACGAGGTCAGCGGCGATCTGACCGGGCTCCCGCTCCTCCCCGACCTTGAGCCGGAAGCCGGCCGGGCGAAGCGAAGCGTCCGGTACCGACTCGGCCAGGGCGATGGCGCTGGCGACGACCACGGGCGGGCGTTCCTCCTCGCGGCCGAACGAATCCAGCGCGTCGATCCGCAGCCCGGTCAGGTGCGGGGGCGGCGTGACCTGCGAGGCGTACCCGGTTCCCCGTGAGGGGTAGGAACGGACGACCCGGTCTCCGAGGTAGGCGCCGAGCGCCGCGGCCATCTCGCGGGCCGACCGGTCGTCCGGGGTGACGATCAGCGCCGGCCGTTCCTCGAGACCGAATTCGTCTTCGAGCATGGCGGCGACGAGGGCCGGCCTGAGCGTGGCCGAGACTTCGGCTCGCACCGGCCCCCGGGTTTCCCCGGCCCCGGATTCCCTGGCGGTGATCGCCTCCAGAACCTCGGCCGAGAGCCGGGTGATCTGCTCGTCCTCGAGCAGCAGGTCAATTGTCGGGCGAAGAGACACGGCCAACAATCAAACAACAAATCCGGGGGCGAACACCCACCGATTGTGTGGACGAACGCCCCCGGAGCGGAGTCCGAACGATCACCAATCGCAAACCGGGGGCAAAACAGATCGCTAAGGCAAACCGGGGGTAGGACGGATCGCTCAGGCAAACCGGGGGCAGAACGGATCGCTCAGGCAAACCGGGGGCGATCAACGACCGATTGTGTCGGTGGACGCCCCCGGAACAAGTTCGGAATCGGTTCGGAAGGGGTCGCCAACGCATTCCGGGGGCGATCAACCACCGATTTGGTGGGTGAACGCCCCCGGAATGGCTGGAGGGGTGCTGTGTGGTTGCCCCGCCGGGCTGCTGTCAGCCGTGGATTGCTGCCAGGACCTGGGTCGTGGCGGTTTCGTCGACGACGCTGGCGGTGCGGGAAATCGGGTGGGGATGGTCGATCAGACCCTTCGGATCGACGGCTTCATAGAGATCGGCGAGGCGGGAGACCGCTTCCCGGTCGTATGCGGTCTCTCGGCCGGTCCGGCGTGGCATGAAGTTGAAGTAGGTCCGGCCGCGACCGAAATCCGAGAGAACGTCCACGGCGTGGCCCATGTTCGCCGCCTGATCGGGAAAGCCGACCACGAAGAACAGGTACTCGCCGTCGATCCGGTTCGAGGCGCCGCCACCGGCGGCCGGCCGGCCCAGAGCTCCGCCCATGTGGCGGATTTCGACCATCATCGCGCCGCAGCCAGTCTCCGGCTGGGCGAACTCGGCCGCGAGTTGGACCGCCTCCCGGGGAAGCTGGTCGAGCAGGACATGCTCGTAAGCATGCGGCGGCTCGGCCGGGTCGATCTCGGGGTCCGTGTACTCCCTCAGAAACGCTTCGGGGTCGGTGTCACGAACCGTGTTCAGCATCGGGTCCAGGTCGGTCAGAGGCCTGAGCGCCCGGGCCAGATCCTCGACCGGGCGAGGCGCGGTTACGACGATCACCGTCATGGCCGGCCCTTCCGGCGGGCGCATGAAACGAATCGCGCTGGTCACGTCATCCTCGACCTGGGCGGTCCAGTCGGACCAGGCGCCGAGCACGCGTTCGGCATCCTCGATGCCCCAGACGAGCACTCCGCCCGCCATCCGGGGTACCGGAGCGAGGTCGATTTCGAGTTCGGTGATCACGCCGAAGCCACCGCCGCCGCCTCTCAGGGCCCAGAACAGGTCCGGGTCGGAACCTGCGTCGATACGGCGAATCCGTCCGTCGGGGGTTACCAGCTCAGCCGAGCGGATCGCACTGCTCCCCAGTCCGAGATGCCGGGACATGAAACCGACCCCGCCCCCCATCATGTAACCGGTGACGCCGACCGTCGCGGCTGAACCGAAAGGGGCGGTCAGACCGTGCTCGCCGGCTGCCGCGACCAGTTCCATCCACTTGGTCGCGCCACCGATCCGGGCGGTCCGGGTGGCGGGATCGATCTCGACCTTGTCGAAGGCGCTCAGATCCAGCAGCACGCGCTCCGAGGTGTCCCCGATCGGGGGGATGCCGTGTCCGGTCGAGAAGAGGACCACCTTGCGGTTACGGCGGTCCGCTTCCTGCAGGGCGAGCACGATGTCTTCGGGGGTTTCCGGCGCCACACGGGCCGCCGCGGGAAGGATGTTCAGTAGTGAAGGCGTTGACATGGCTGGCAGAATTCCGTTGGTACGTTGCCCCCGGGTTGCGGCGATATGACAGGCACCTTGCGATGAGAAGAAGTCTTGACCGATACACCTGACCCCCGGATCACGCTTTGCGGTCGCCTCAGCGTGAACTGGGATGGGGAAGAGATCGGGGAATCCCTGCCCGGCCGCCAGGGCAGGCTGCTTTTCGCCTATCTCGCCCTGAATCGCCGGCGACCGGTCAGAAGGGACGAGCTGGTCGAGGCGCTCTGGGCCGACGAGGGCCTGCCGAGCGGCGGCGACGCCCTGCTGGCACCGCCCCTTTCGAGACTTCGCAAGGCGCTCGGCCCGGGTCGCCTCGAGGGTCGATCCGATCTCGGCCTGACCTTCGGGGAAAACGTCTGGATCGACTGGGAGGCAGCCCAGGAGGGCATCGAGAAGGCCCGCGGGCTCGAGGAAGCCGGAGAGTTCCGGGAGGCATTCGACGAAGCGGTCGCGGCCGAAGAAATTCTCTCCGGGGGCCTCTTGCCGGGACTGGAGGCCTCCTGGATCGACGATTACCGCAACGAACTGGAAGACTTTCGTCTGCAGGCGCTCGAACTCATCGCCCGGTCGGGCGGCCAGCTCGGCGAGGCCGAACGGGCCCGCGCGGAACGCTCCGCCCGGATCGCGGTCGAGACCGCCCCGTTCCGGGAGTCGGCTCGCGCCGCCCTGATCGGCGTGATCGAAGCGCAAGGAAACATCGCCGAGGCGCTCCGGGCCTTCGACGAGTTCCGGATCCTGCTTCGAGACGAGCTTGGCACCTTCCCGGCTCCGGAGCTGAACGCAATCCACGATCGGCTGCTCAACGCTCACGAACGAGACGGCCAGGAAGGCCCCGCCGCAGGGACTGCCGATCCGACGGACAGGCCGGACCCCGGCGCCGATCCGGCCGGCGCCCCCCCGGAACAGACCGGTCAGGCGGCCGGACGCCAGGCGAGTCCGGAGGAGATCGGCCGGTTGATCGATCCGAGGATCGGCGAAATCGCCCTGGTCGGCCGAGCACCGATTCTCGAGCAGCTGAGCGCGGAACTGGACCTGGCGGTGGGCGGAGATCTCAGGATCGCCCTGCTGGCCGGGGAAGGCGGCATCGGCAAGACCAGGATCGCGGCCGAGCTGGCGGCTTCCCGCGACGACATAACCGTGCTCTACGGCCGCTCCGAGCCGGATGAGATCCGGCCTTTTCGTCTCTGGTCCGGACTGCTCCGCTCGGCGATGCGACAGGCCGGTGAGATTTCACCGGCCGAGATCGTCGGGGGTGACGGCCCCACCCTGGCCCGGATCCTGCCCGAACTGGTCCGCAGCATGGAGCTCCCGGCCCCCGGGCCGGCCGGCGATCTCGAGTCGGAACGCCGGGCGCTCTTTGGTGCCGTGCTGCGAATGATCGGACGGTTCTCCGCCCGCCAGCCGATGCTGATCGTGCTCGATGACCTCCACTGGGCCGACCGTTCCACCCTGATGCTGCTGGCCAGCCTGGCCGGTGACAACCCGCCCGGCGGGATCCTCGCGCTCGGTATCTACCGCCAGACCGAACTGCCCGAAGACAGCCTGCTGCCGGAAACGCTGATCAACCTTCAGCGTCGTCTCCCCACCCTGAAGATCGAGGTCGAGGCGCTGAACACCGACCAGGTCGGAGAGTTGGTCGGGGAGCGCCTCGAAGGCGGGTTGGCCGCGTCGCTGCGCGACCAGACCGGCGGCAATCCATTCCTGATCGAGCAACTGGTCCGGCACCTGGAAGAGACCAGGGCCGGCGATCCCGATGACGCCCCGGCCGAGCTTCGCCAGATCATCTCCCATCGGGTGAACCGCCTGCCCGACGGGGGCCCCGACCTGTTGCGGCGGGCCGCCCTGATCGGCCGGGAATTCGACCTCCAGATCCTGATGGCGACCACCACCCGCGACGAAGACGAAGTCATCGACCTGCTTGACGCGGCGGTCTCGGCCGGCCTGCTGGATGAATCACCGACCGTGCCCGGCCGCTTCTCCTTCGTCCACGCACTCCTGCGCAGCACCCTCGAGGATGAGCTCGGCCTGACCCGGAAGGCGATGGTGCACCGCGAAATCGGCGAGGCGATCGAACGGCAGACCGGCGGCCGGCCCGAAAGCCGGGTCGGCGAGAAAGCGTGGCATTTCGCTCAGGCAGGACCGGCCGAAGCCGACCGGGCGATCCACTGGTCGACCCAGGCGGCCGAACAGGCGGAAGCCCGGCTTGCCTACGACGAAGCAGTTGATTTCTACGACGGAGCGATCAGTGCGGCCCGGGCCGACCAGCCGGTCGACCAGGCCCTGCTCGCCCGGCTGATGCTTAGCCAGGCCAAGGCGAAATGGAAGAACGGCGCGCTGCAGGACGCCGGGGACACATTCCTGGAGGCGGCCAGAGCGGCCCGGGAATCCGGGCTGCCGGAATTGGCCGCCGAAGCGGCGATCGGCAGTCGCTGGGGCGGCTGGGATGCCTTCGACGCCGACCTGGCCGAGCACCTGACCCTGATGCGGGAGGCACTCGAAGGCCTGCCGGCCGATGACAGTCCGCTCCGGGCTGAGCTGATGGCGATGCTCGGCCACGGGCTCTATTACGGCAGCGGTCAGGCCGCCGAAGCGCGGGAACTCGCTGATCAGGCCCTGGCGATGATCGGTCGCTGCGACGACGACGAAGCCGAGTTCGGCGTGATCCAGGCAACCTCCTACCGCCGCTGGGAACCTTTGCGACTGTCCGAGCGTCTGGCCGCCTCCGAGCGGATGCTCGAACTGGGCGAAAGACTCGACGACGCCGAACTGATCGGCCAGGCTCTCGTCTCGCGGTCGCTTTCACTGGTCAACCTCGGACGCGGTGCCGAAGCGGAAGCCGACCGGAGCCGACATTACGCGATGAGCGAAACCCTGCCCCAGATCCGGACGATCTCGAAGGCGATGCGCGCCTGCTCGTGGTTCATGACCGGTGACTGGCAGGACGGCGAGGACCTGGTCCGTGAACTGGAGGCCGAGGGCATGCCCAGGGGTGCCGCCCTGCTGGTCGAGGATGCCCTCCGTTTCATGGTCCGGGCACAGCAGGGCGCCCTGGCCGAGCACCTCGGCCGGCTCGAGCTGTTCGAGGCCGGGGCAAAGGGCTGGGAAATGTGGCCGACCTGGCGCCTCGGGCTGCTGCTCGCCAAGGCGCAGGCCGGACAGACCGACGAGGTGCGGGAAGCGGTCTCGAAGATGGGATACGACGGACTCGACGAAACCCGGGATTTCAACAACACGCTGCTGCCGTTCTGCGCGGTCGGCAACCTGCTGGCCGGCGAACTCGACGACAAGAGGGGTGCGGCCAAGCTGATCGAACTTCTCGGTCCCTACAGCGGGGAGTGGATCATCATCGGCCGGATCGGTTCGACTCTCGGCCCGAGTGACATGCACCTCGGAGAGCTCTACCTCCTCACCGGGGAGCATCGCGAAGCGGCGACCGCGCTGGAGCGGGCGCTGGTTAGCTGCGAGGCAATGGACGCAATCCCCTACCTCGCCCGCACCCGGCTCGCCCTTGCCAATGCGCTCGAAGCACTCGGTGACCCGGACGGCCAGGAGCGGCGGCTCCGCTTGCGACACGAAGGCGAGGAAGTCGCCCGGCGCCTAGACATGCAGGCGATCCTCAAACGGCACCTGGCCCCCTGAGCCGTTCCCCGACGCTTCTCACTCGGGTAGTTTGCCCCGGTGGCGAATCCCGAGATAACGGTTTGCGGCCGGCTCACCCTGACCTGGGACGGCAAGCAGCTCGAAGCTGATCTTCCGGGCCGTCAAGGTCGCCTGATCTTCGCTTACATGGTCCTGAACCGTTCCCGGCCGGTCCGGCGCGACGAACTGGTCGAGGCGCTGTGGGCCGATGAGGGTCTCCCCAGCGGCGGCGAAGCTCTGCTCGCTCCTCCCCTTTCCCGGTTGCGCAAGGCGCTCGGCAAGGACCGGCTCAAAGGCAGGACCGAGCTCAGCCTCGAGCTCGGCGATAACGCCTGGATCGACTTTGAGGTGGCCCAGGAAAAGCTGGCCAGCGCCCAGGCGGGGGCCGGCGGTTCGGAAAGTGACGACGGTCCCGGGCAGGACTGGGAGGACGCGCTGGAGGCGGCCCGGATCTTCGAGGGTGGGCTTCTGCCCGGCCTGGAAGCGCGCTGGATCGAGGAACACCGCTTCTATTTCGAAGAGTTGCGGCTCAAGTCGCTGGAAACGGTCGCCCGGATCGGGTCGCGCCTCGGCTCCGCCGAACAGGCCCGGGCCGAGCGGGCAGCCCGCAACGCGGTCGAGGCCTCACCGTTTCGGGAATCCGCCCGGGCGGCGCTCATAGAGCTGCTCGAGGCGCAAGGCAATATCGCTGAAGCTTTGCGGGCCTACGAAGAGCTTCGGGTGCTGCTCAGGGACGAACTCGGCACCTTTCCCGCGCCCGAGCTCGGTCTGATCCACGAACGGCTGCTGAACGCCCACGAGGGCCCGGCGTCGACCTCGGCAACTTCCGGCAAGCCTGCCCCGGTGTCAGCCTCGGCGCCGGTCGCCCCACCGGTCAAGATCGGCCTCGAGATCGACCCCCGGATCGAGGACCGGTTCTTGGTCGGCCGGCAACGCATCCTCGACCAGCTGAAAGGTGAGCTCGATCTGGCAACCGGAGGCGAGCTCAGAATCGCTTTGCTGGTCGGCGAGGGTGGCGTCGGCAAGACCCGGCTCGCGGCCGAGCTTGCGGCCAGCCGGGATGACATCACGGTTCTTTACGGCCGCTCCGAACCGGACGAGGTGAGACCGTTCCGGATCTGGTCCGGCCTCCTTCAGTCGGCCGTCCGGCAACTGGGGGACGTCGACCCGGCCGGCATCGTCGGCGGCGACGGACCCACCCTCTCGCGACTTTTGCCGGACCTGGCCCGGCGCATGAACCTGCCGGCGCCCGGTCCGACCTCTGATCTCGAATCGGAACGACAGGCCCTGTTCGGAGCAGTAATGCGGATGATTGGCCGGTTCTCGGCTCAACGCCCGATGCTGATCATCCTCGATGACCTGCAGTGGGCCGATCAGTCGACTCTGCGCCTGCTGGCCAGCATGGCCGGCGACAACCCTCTACGCAGCATTCTCGCGCTGGGGATCTACCGGGACACAGAGCTGCCGGCCGACAGCCGACTGCCGGAGACCCTCGGTCAGCTCCAGCGAAGGTTGCCGACTACCCGTCTGAACGTGGAGGCCCTCGACGAGGACGAGGTGAGGACGATGATCTCCGGTCGCCTCGACGAGAGCCTGGCCCCGATCATTCGTGACCAGACCGGCGGCAACCCTTTCTTCATCGAGCAGCTGGTCCGCAACCTGGAGGAATCGGGCGAGGAGCACCCATCTTCGGTCCCGCCGGAGATCCGCGAGATCATCTCCCAGCGGGTCGCCCGCCTGCCCGAAGGAGGCGCCGGGCTGCTCGGCAGGGCGGCTTTGATCGGCCGGGATTTCGATCTCGAGATTCTTCAGGGAACCACCAGCGACGGCGAGGACCGGATCATCGAGCTGCTCGACGCCGCCGTCACAGCCGGCCTGCTGGACGAGTCCGGGTCGGTACCGGGGCGGTATTCGTTCGTTCACGCTCTGGTCCGGAGTTCGCTCGGAGACGAGTTCAGCCTGACCCGGCGCGCCGCGGTCCACCGCCGGATCGGGGAAGCGCTCGAGCTGCGAAATCAGCACCGCTTCGGCAGTCAGCGGGACGAGGACATCCCCGCCCTGGCCTGGCATTTCACCCAGGCCGGTCCAGTCGAGGCCGACCGGGCGATCAATTACGCGACCCGGGCCGCAAGACAGGCCGAGGAACGCCTCGCCTACGACGAAGCGGTCGGCTTTTATGACGGTGCGGTTGCCGCCTGCCGGGCCGACGAACCGGTCGACCATCCCCTGCTGGCCGAACTGCTGCTGAGCCGGGCCGAGGCCGAGTGGCGCATGGCGCGGCTGCCCCAGTCGGTCGCGACTTTCTCCGAAGCGGCCGAAGCGGCCCGCGAATCGGGCATCCCCGAGCTCTTCACGCGCGCCGCAAACGGGGTCAGCTGGGGCAGCTGGGAGGCTTTCGACAACGTCCGGGACACCCCTATCTCACTGCTGACCGAAGCGCTCGAAATCCTGCCGCCGGGCGAGAGCTCCCTGCGGGCCGAGACCATGGCGAACCTGAGTCATCTCAAGTTCTTCAGCGGAGACCCGGACGATGATGCGACCGGGTTGGCCGCCGACGCGATCGCGATGGCCGAGCAGCTCGGCGACGAAACCTACTTCCTCGTCATGATCTCGCTTCACTTCTATCTGCTTCAGAGCACCACCCCGGAGTACCGGCTGGCGGCCGCTAACCGGGTGGTGCGAATCGCCGAAGAATCCGCCGACCGCGAGGACCTGGCCGAGGCGCTGGCCCTGAGGGCGGTGATGCTGACCAGGTCCGGCCGGGGTGCGGATTCGGCCGCCGACATCGCCCGGCACGAAGCCCTCAGTGAAACCCTCCCCCAGATCCGGAACACCAACTACTCGCTCCAGGCCGCCCGCGCCTTCCTCGAGGGCCGTTGGCTCGACGGCGAGCGGATCACCGAGCGGGCGCTGGCCGGCGATCACATGCCACCTTCGGCCAGGATCGCAATGATCGACGCCCTCCATTACATGGACTACGCCCAGCGCGGCAAGCTCGGGGAGGTCACCGAGATCCTCGAACTCGAAGCTTCGGTAGCCAAGAGCTGGAGCACCTGGCCGGCCTGGGAAGTCGGACTCGCCTTCGGCTACTGGCAGTCCGGTGACGAAGAGCGGGCCGTCAAGCAACTGGAGACGGTCGACTACGAAGCGGCCCGGTTGATCACCCGCATGGCCCTGATCAAACCCGTTTTCTGTTCGGTGGCGGCAATGCTTGCCGTGGCGATGGTTGATGCGGACCGGGCCCGGATCATCACCGACCTGATGGCGGACGTGGATGACGTCTGGACGATCTTCGGACCCGGCGCACCGACCTTCGGACCGGTGACCCTGTTGCGCGGGGAGCTGCTGCTGATTCAGGAACGCGACCGCGAAGCCGCCACGGCCTTCGAGAACGCGGTGATCTCCAGCGAGGCGATGAACGCCCGGCCCTTCCTCGCCCGCTCCTGGCTCGGTCTCGCCGAAGCCCTGAACCGGATCGGCAACCCGGACGGAAAAGAACGCCCGACGAAGCTCAGGGAAAGCGGCCTCGAGATCGCAAGGAACCTGGAAATGACCCCCCTCCTAAACCGCTACGAATAACCGAAAACCAGAACCGGCCCAACCATTCTTGAATCTCGGGGGCCGGCGGGTTTGCCTGGGAGGGCGGGTCGGACCCCGCCCGACTCCTCAATGGAGGCCGGGACCGGAAGCATCAGGACCAGGCCCGGTCCCGTCCCTCACACGAATTAATGGAGGCCGGGACCGGTTCTTTGCCACTCGACCTGGGCTTTGCCTTCTGCTTCCGAGCGGCCTTCGATGTCGTCCCACTGGTGAAGCATCCGTTTCAGGCGGGCGACCCCTTCGGGGTCGTGGGCGGCGATCCGCCCGGCCAGCTCCAACGCCGTGTTCTCGGTCGCCGCGCCGGGAGCCGCCTGATTGACCAGGCCGATCCTCAGGGCCTCGTCGATCTTGACCGTGTTCGAGCTGAGCAACAGGTACTTGGCGTGGCTGAGCCCGCAGAGTGTGACCAGTCGGGCCGGACCCACCGGAACACCCAGGGCTGCGCCGGGGAAGCGCATTTGAAGGTTCGCGCCCCCGATCCGGATGTCACAGGCGACTGCGATCTCGGCGCCGCCGCCGACCGTGTACCCGTGACAGGCTGCGATCGTCGGTTTGGGGAACTGGACGACCGCGTCGTAGAGGTCGGCGAAGAGCTGCATCTTGTTGACCTTGGCTTCGTCGTCGATGTCCTCCTTGATGTCGGCGCCGGCCGAGAAGGCCATGTAATCGGTGGACGAGAAGACGACGACCTTGACTTCCTCATCCTGCCGGGCAACCGCCACGTGCTCGATCAGTTCGGCCAGCAGTTCGGTGTTGATCGCGTTCAGGGCCTTGGGTCGGTCGAGCTGGATCAGCGCAACCCCGCGGTCGTCGACGTCGTAGGTGGTCAGGCTCATTTTCTCCTCAGTTCTCTTGTTCCTCGCCGGTTTCCCCGGCGGCAATTCGCTCGACAAGTCTTTCGGTCTCGCGGGCCGCGTCATCGATCAGCCCCTCGACCTGCTCCCGGCTTTCCGAAAACTTTCCCAGCACATACGCCGCAACCCGTTCGGGTTCGGTGCTGTCGGGCCGGTCGACCCCGACCCGCACCCGCCAGAAGTCGGCGCTGCCGAACCCCTGCTTCAGGCTCTTGACTCCGTTGTGGCCGGCCGCGCCGCCGCCCATCCGGGTTCGGATCTCGCCGAAGGGCAGATCGATCTCGTCGTAGACCGCGATCACCCGCTCGAGCGGGATCTTCTTCGAGCCCCGCGCCGGGCCGGCCGACTTGCCGGACTCGTTCATGAAGGTGAGCGGGGTGATCAGCACGACCCGCGGGCCGCCGGGCCGGATCCTCCCCTCGGTGATCCGGGCGTTGTACTTGTCCTTGGCCCGCGGGAGGTCCCAGCGCTCGGCGAGCGCTGCCGCGACCATGAAACCGGCGTTGTGACGGCTGCGCTCGTACTCCCGGCCCGGGTTGCCGAGCCCGACGATCAGGATCGGGGCGTCAGACCCGTCTTCGGGGCCAGAGCGACGCAGGAAGGACAGGGCCTACTCCTCGTCGGAGGAGTCTTCGCCGCCGGATCCCTCGGAGTCGGCTGCTTCCTCGCCGCCCTCTTCGCCTTCGCCGACCACTTCCGGTTCGGCTTCGAGATCCTCTTCCGGCTCTTCCTCCACGCGCGGCGGGGAGAGCGTGACGATGGTGACCTCGGCGGGGTCGTCGGCGATCAGCTCGACGCCTTCGGGGGCGGTCAGATCCTCGAGCGTGAGCACGTCGTTGATCTCCATGCCGGATACGTCGAGCGTGAGCAGGTCGGGAATGTCGGTCGGCAGCGCCTCGACGGTGACTTCGCGGGTCACATGCTCGAGCACGCCACCCTGCTTGACGCCGGGGCTGACGTCGTCGCCAGTGAGCTCGACCAGAACCTCGGCCTGGATCGCCTGTTTGAGGTCGACCTGCTGAAGGTCGAGGTGCTGAAGGTCACCGCGCACCGGATGGTGCTGCTGCTCCTTGATCACGACCGGAACCGCGTCGGCACCTTCGATGTGGAGATCGAACAGCGCATGCCCTTCGCCCAGGATCACCCGGGCGTCGCGGCTTTCGACCTGGAAGGAGGTCGCGTCCTTGCCATCCGAGTAGACGACCCCGGGAACCTTGCCGTCGCGGCGGAGGCGACGGGAGGTTCGGGTGCCAAATTCGGTGCGGGGAGTAGCGGTAAGAGTTGCGCGTTCAGAAGACATTGGACAGAACAGGATAGGGAAACCCGTACGCTTGAGGCGTGGCGGATGATTCGAAGATTCCCAAAGGACGTCTCCGCCGTTCGGCCAAGTTGGGGACGGCGATCGGTTCACAGGGGGCAAAGTACGCTGGAACCAAGGCTTCAAGCGTGTTTCGCGGCGAGGAATCCAGCCAGGAAAAGCTGGACGAGCGGCACGCCGAAACGGCCGCCAAGATGGTCGCGACGCTGGGCCAGATGAAGGGTGCGGCGATGAAGATCGGCCAGTTCGCGTCTTTCATCGACATCGACTTCATCCCCGAGGAGTACCGCGAGATCTACCAGGAACAACTTGCCCGGTTGAGAAACGACGCACCTGCGATGCCCTGGGAAGACGTGGTCTCGGTGCTCGAAGAGGAGTACGACGGGGAACCGGTGGAGAGTCTCTTCGACTCGATCGAACACGAAGCTTTCGCCGCGGCCTCGATCGGTCAGGTTCACCGGGCCCGGCTGATCGACGGCCGAGAGGTCGCCGTAAAGATCCAGTACCCGGGCATCGCGGAAGCGCTCGAGGCCGACCTGAAGAACGCCGGAATGCTCGTCCGGATGGCCAGGGCCCTCGCCCCCGGCCTCGACGCACGCGAAGTCACCCGCGAGTTGCGCGAGCGGGTGCTGGAAGAACTCGACTACGAGTACGAAGCCCAGAACCAGCGGTCCTTTGCCCGTGCCTACCGGGACCATCCGTTCATCTACGTGCCGGACGTGATCACCCGGCTTTCCCGTCGACGGGTCCTGGTCACCGAGTTCGTCGAGGGCGTCAACTTCGACGAGATCCTGGAAATGGACCAGGAGGCGCGCAGCCGGTTCGGCGAGATCATCTTCCGCGGCAGCTTCGGCTCGATCTACCACCTGCAGCATTTCAACGCCGATCCTCACCCGGGCAATTACCTGCTGATGAAGGACGGCCGGGTCGCCTTCCTCGATTTCGGGATGACCAAGAAACTCGACCGGGAGCAGATCGAACTGGAACAACGGGCCGTCGACGCCGCCGGCCGCAACGATCCTGACGGCCTGCGCGAGGCGCTTCACAATCTTGGTTTCGTCAAGAACCCGTCGAAGCTCGACGCCGAGCATCTGATGAACCACGTCAAAGCGATCGGTGGCTGGTACATGGAAGATCGCGAAATCGAGATCGACGGTGACCGGGTGATGAAGGTGATCGAATCGACCCATGACCCCCGCTCCGAGTACTTCGACCTGATGCGCCGCGAGTCGATTCCGGCCGACGAGCTGATGGGCCGACGGATGGAGTTCGGAGTTCTCGCTGTGCTCGGCCGGCTGGGGGCCAAACGCAACTGGCACCGGATCATGCGCGAGTGGGTTTACGCCGATCCGCCGGCAACCGAACTCGGCCAGGAAGAATGGGCCTATTTCGAGGAGCGCGGCATCTTCCAGGTGCCCGGCATCGAAAGCTAGCGCCCGCGAAAACGCCGACTCGAGGCGGTAGGTTGGGGGCATGAAGCGGATCAAGGCTGGGTGGCAGTTGACCAAGAAGAGCTGGCGGGTTCTCTCGGACTCGCCCGGACTGGTGCGGTTCCCGCTGATTGGCGGTTTCCTCGCCTTGCTGATCGCGGTCGTCGTGATCGGCCCCGGTCTCTACCTGATCGAGGAGGATCAGACCGTTCCCGGGGTGATCCTGGTCGCTATCGGGACCTACCTCTGCGCCTTCGCCGTCTTCTATTTCGCGGTCGGCCTGGCCCACAACGCAGACCAGCAGATGCACGGCCAGTCGCCGACTTTCGGTGAGGGCATGGCTCTCGCCTCGAGCCGCATGGGGCCGATCGCTGGCTGGGCTTTCGTCTCGACGGTCGTGATGACGATCATCCGGGCGATCCAGGAACGCTTCGGGATCGCCGGTGCGATCATCGGCGGGCTCGCCGGGGCCGCCTGGGGAATTCTCACTTTCCTGGCGATCCCGGTCATCGCCCTCGAAGGGACGGGACCGATCGCCACCATCAAACGGTGCGCCCACCTGGTCAAGAGCCGCTGGGGCGAACAGATCGCCGGTACGATCGCGATCGGGGGCATCGTCTTCCTGGTCGGCTTCCTGCCAGCCGTGCTCCTGATCGTGGCCGGAGTCGCGGTCTGGGCCACCTCCGGAGTCGGCGGCGCCATCCTGATCGCCTTCGGCGTCGTGATCCTGATCATCGCGGCGTTGATCCAGCAGTCGCTCTCGACCATTTTCGGGGTGGCGCTTTACCGGTACGTCGCCGGCCAGGAGGCGGTCGGCGGCTTCACCGAGCAGGAACTTCAGAGCGCCGTGCGCCTCAAGCGGGGAGCCCAGCCGGCCACGATCTGAGCCGGGCGTGACCGGGCGTCCCGGTCAGGCGTCGCCAGGCCAGGACTTGAGCTGCCGGACGAAGTCCGGCGGCGTGAAGGTCGCGATCAAACGTGCATTTCCTTCACCGGGGTTCTCGACTGCAACCCGGTGCCCGACCGGTATCGCGGTCACGGTGCCGGGCTTCAGTTCGATTACCTCGTCGGCCTCGGAGTCGATCAACCGGGCCGACCCTTCGATCGGCGTGAGCACCGTGAGCGATCCGCCGTGGTCATGTTCGGGCATGCCACCACCGGGCGGGATGGTGATGCTCGCCACCGCGGAGGCGAGTTCTCCGTCCCCTCCCAGCAGCAGCTCCACCACCGGAGCGTCACGGACCGGAGGCCGCTTGGTTTCACGGGTGCCTATGGCGACGCTCTGAATGCTCATGCTGGTTTCCTTCGTACGGGATCAGATTCCCCGTTCATTTTACACACTAGTTGTGTATTAAATGAGTCAGGCCCCCGGTAGCGCCCGGAGCCGCTAGCCCGGTTCTTCGACGCCAACCCCGATCAGGCAGCCGGCCCGGTCCGGATCCTTGGCCACGAACTCCCGCAACTGAAGTCCGGTGTCGACCGACTCCAGCAGGCCCCGGGTGATACCGAGATGGAGCGCACAGACCGCTTCCCGGTTTTCGCGTGCCGCTTCGCGGTAGGGGCAGCGTCCGAGGGTGCAGGTGAACCCGCCGGCGGCATCCTCGGCGACGGCGTCGAAGCCGAGCCGGTTGAGAGCTCCGAGAAAGGTCTCCTTCGGATTGCTCCCCGCCGCGACCGGTATCGAGAGACCGGCCTCCCGGCCGACCGACTCGATCCGGCGCCGGTTGGATTCACCGGAGGGGTAGGCGCGAGCCAGCCAGGCAGCCACCGCGGCGACCCCGGGATCGGCGCCGCCGGTCAGGGCCGATTCGGCGGCGATTCCAGCAGTTGTCACGGACCACTGATCACGCGGCCTGCCCCGTCCATGGCTGCTGCGGCCTCGCTCGAGCATGCCAGCCCGGCGCAGGCGTTCGAGATGGTTGCGAACTCCGTTCGGGTGCATTCCGGCCTGACTGGCAAGCTCCGCCGTGGAGAGAGGCTCGGCTGAATCACGGAGCAGCGCGAAGAGCCGGGCCCGGGTCGGCTGGGCGAGCGCCAGGTGGTCGGTGTCGGATTCCACGCTGCCAGTCTCGCACCGGGGTGAGGACGGCTCCTCGGCCGGAACCTCCGCGCGTTCACGGGCCATGGTCAACCGGGCCTCTTTTGCGGACCCATCCGAAGCGCAAGCGCCACCGAGCGAACGACCAGGCTGGCCAGGGCGACGGCGACCAGCAGCATGATCCCCCTCGCGAGTTCGGCGAGTCGTCCGGCTTCGGCGACCTCCGCCACCGCAAGCAGGGCGACCGCACCCAGGGCAACCGCCGCGAGAAGGCCCTCGCGAAACCGTTTCGGAGCGGCGACCGGACGGGTCAGGTCCCGCACCCGGACGACCACGGAAAGCAGATGGAGCATGGAACCGATCACGGTCAGACCGACCCACCCGACCAGCAGCAGCACCGCGAGCACGGTGCGGTCGCTGCCGAACAGCGGTGCCAGCGGATGATCGAATGAAGAGACGAGACCGAACCCGAGGCCGAGCGGCAGGAAGACCTGGGACCAGACGACCAGTCGGGCCGGAAGCGAAAGCGGCTGCTCGGCGGCGAGCGCCGAAGCCAGGAGGTTGACGGCCAGCAGGCCAGCCCCGAGGGTCAGCGATGCCCAGCCGGCGATGGCCAGGTCACCGCTGCCGATGGCGTAGCCGAGCGCCAGGGATCCGATGCCTCCGGACCAGAATCCGAAGGTGACCGGCTGCAGGCGCGGGAACCGGAGCATGGTCTGGGTCAAGGACGGAGCGAAGGTGTGAAGGGTGCCGACGATCGCTCCGCCCAGCCAGCCGCCGAGGTTGAGGGCCAGGTGGGCACCGAGCAGCGAACCGTGACTCCAGGTCACCTGCAACGCCAGCATCAGGCCGAGCGCGATCCCGCCGAGAAGCCAGATTCCACAGGCCACGTACCAGCGGCTAGCCCACGGGGCACTCTGCAGCGAGCGGGAATGAAGTGTCGCCAGTGACCTGGCGTAGAGCAGGAGAGCGGCAAGAAGCGAGGCCACCCCGGCCACGGTCAGGAAATCGACCTCGAGTGAGACGCCGGTCACGACCGCGACTGAACCGGCTACCCAGCAGGAGATCTGGGAGAAGACCAGCCGCCGGGACGGCGGTGTCGTGGCGAGAAAGGCGGTGACGAAGAACTGGCTGATCCCGATCACCAGCAGCGACACCCCGCCCAGGAGGACGAGATGGAGCGCCGCCCATCCCGCTCCGCTCCAGCCGGCCGCATGCCCGGCCACAGCGGTCACCCCAGCGCTTGCCGCGACGACCACGGCAGCGACCAGGAATGCGAGAGCGAGGTCGGTCGGTCGCATCGACTGTTCGTTCATGGCCGCCATTTTACACAGGTGATACTGTGTAAATTCTCGCACCCCTCCTTCAGGAAAAAGCATGGCCTACGTAATCAATGAACCCTGCATCGCCGTCAAGGACAACTCCTGCGTCGAAGTTTGTCCGGTCGACTGCATTCACCCCACCCCGGACGAACCCGACTACGAGAACGTCGACCAGCTCTTCATCGATCCCGACGAGTGCATCGACTGCGACGCCTGTGTCGAGGCCTGCCCGGTCGATGCGATCACCCCGGAAGACATGGTCCCGCCGGAGTGGCAGCGCTTCATCGAACTGAACGCCGACTACTTCAAGAAATAGGGCGAGTCCTCCTACTGGAGGATCCTGGGGTCGTTCGAGCAGATTCCGTCAACCCCGAGTTCACGCAGTGCCTCGATCCTGGCCGGGTCATCGACGGTCCAGACGTTGAGTTTCTTGTCGGCGTCATGAATCGTTTCAACCAGCCGCGGGGTGACCACGCCGAAGAACGCCCAGACCGAGTCGATTTCGAATTCCGACAGGCCGCGCCGGACCTGGCCAGGCATCCGCACCCTGACTGAAGCCAGGCCCATCGCCAGGGCGGGTCGGATCATCTTCGGCATGCCGAGCCAGTCCCTGGTCACCTTCGGGACGGTCCAGCCGAGACTGAATCCCGTCTCGATGCCTTGCTCCTCCTTCAGGGTTCCCAGCCGCTTCACGGTCGAGACTTCCATGGTCGAGATCGAAGTCCGTTCGAGCAATCCGTACTTCCTGACCGCCTCTAACACCTCATCGTCCCGGCCCGGCAGCTTGATATCGAGATTGATGACCACCCGATCGAGTGGAGGCCGGGTGAAGGCATCGAGCGTCGCGTCCAGGGTCAACCTTTCACCCCGCTCCTCGCACTCGGCCGCGGCGGCCCAGTCATGGGCGACCACGAGGTCACTGCGCTTCGCCGGCTCAATCGACGGATGTCCGTCCTCGGTCCAGAGTACGTCGAGCTCGATCAGGTCCACCCCGATCTCGACCGCCTTCTCGAATGAGGCGATGGTGTTGCCGGGAACCAGGGCGTCGGCTCCCTTGTGACCTATCCGCAGCATGGCCCCACCCTACGAGACCCCCGCACCCCCGAATGAGTTGGGCATGTAATCCGCTATATGGGCGGATCACATACCCACGCTCCGGGGACGCTCGGTCAGGTTCCGATCTGCTCCGAATCGAGCAGTCGCGCGGCGTTCATCAGGCGCTCGACGCCGTCCACGTCGCGGACCGCGCCGGTGTCGGCCGAGGTGGCCATCATCGCGTACGCCCTCAAGGCTGGTGAGACGACCCGGTCCCGGTCGACCGGCTGGTAGCCGCCGGAGGCCTCGATCGCTTCCCGACGGACCGCCAGCGTCTCTTCTCCGACTTCGAGCGAGATCGTGCGGTTGGGGATGTCGATCGCGATCTGGTCCCCGGTCTCGACCAGGGCGATCGCGCCGCCGGCCGCGGCTTCCGGTGAAACGTGGCCGATCGAGAGCCCGGAGGTTCCGCCGGAGAAACGCCCGTCGGTCAGGAGCGCGCATTCCTTGCCGAGGCCGAGACCCTTCAGATAGGAGGTCGGGTAGAGCATCTCCTGCATGCCGGGGCCGCCACGCGGACCTTCGTAGCGGATCACGACCACGTCGCCGGACTTGACCCGGCCGCTGAGGATCGCGTCGACCGCGTCGTCCTGCGACTCGACGACGAAGGCCGGCCCGCTGAACTTGAGGATCGATTCGTCGACCCCGGCGGTCTTGACCACGCAGCCGCGCTCGGCGATGTTGCCGTAGAGGATCGCCAGGCCGCCGTCCTTCGAGTAGGCGTGCTCGACGTCGTGGATGCAGCCCTCGGCCGCGTCGGTGTCGAGCGATTCCCAGCGTTCCGACTGGGAGAAGGCCTTGGCCGATCGCACGCAGCCAGGAGCGGCGTGGAACAGTTCGACGGCGACCTCCGAGGGTTTGGGCCCGCGGATGTCCCAGCTCCCAAGCCAGGTGTCGATGTCGGGCGAGTGGACCGTGTGGACGTCCTCGTGGAGCAGGCCGCCCCGGCGAAGCTCGCCGAGGATCGCGGGGATGCCGCCGGCCCGGTGGACGTCCTCCATCAGGAAATGCCCGTTCGGTGCGACCTTGCAGATGCACGGCACCCGCTTCGAGAGTTCGTCGATGTCGGACATCTCGAAGTCGACCCCGGCCTCGCGGGCGGCGGCCAGCAGGTGAAGCACGGTGTTGGTCGAGCCGCCCATCGCGATGTCCAGGGTCATCGCGTTCTCGAAGGCGTCCCGGGTGGCGATCGAACGCGGCAGGACGGTCTCGTCGTCCTCGTCGTAGTACTTGTGCGCAATCTCGACTGCGGTTCGACCGGCCGACTCGTAGAGCTCCTTGCGGGCGGTGTGGGTCGCCAGCGTGGACCCGTTGCCGGGCAGCGAGAGGCCGAGCGCCTCGGTCAGGCAGTTCATCGAGTTGGCGGTGAACATGCCCGAGCATGAACCGCAGGTCGGGCAGGCGTTCTCTTCGATGATCGCGATGTCCTCGTCGGAGACCTCGTCGGCGACCGCGTCGGCGATCGCCGAGATCAGGTTGACCCGCTTGCGGACGGTGCCGTCGACCAGGGTCGCCTCGCCCCCCTCCATCGGACCGCCCGACACGAAGACGGTCGGAATGTTGAGGCGGAGCGCCGCGTTCAGCATGCCCGGGGTGATCTTGTCGCAGTTCGAGATGCAGACCATCGCGTCGGCGCAGTGGGCGTTGACCATGTACTCGACGCTGTCGGCGATCAGGTCGCGGGACGGCAGCGAGTAGAGCATGCCGCCGTGGCCCATCGCGATGCCGTCGTCGACCGCGATCGAGTTGAACTCGAGCGGGATTCCGCCGGCTTCCTTGATCGCCGCCGAGACCACCTCGCCGACCGGCTTCAGGTGGGTGTGGCCGGGCACGAACTGGGTGTAGGAGTTCGCCACCGCCACGATCGGCTTTCCGAAATCCTCACCGGCCACCCCGGTGGCGCGCAGCAGCGCCCGGGCCCCGGCCATGTTGCGTCCGTGGGTGACGGTCTTGGATCTCAGTGGCGGCATTGGTCTCTCCTCGGTTTCTGGTTGGGCCGGAAAATACTCCCGTCGCCGCCCGATCGGAGCAACAACGGTATCGCTGACCCGGAATGGTCATTCCGGTCACGTTGGCTAGAATAGCGGAATGGTCATTCCGGCGCAAGAATGGGCTTCACTTTCGGGCGACGAGAAGCGCGAACGGACTCTGGCCGCGGCCGATCGGCTGTTTGCCCGCCAGGGCCTCGACGCCCCGATGCCCGCCCTGGCCGAAGCGCTGGGGATCGGAGTCGGCAGCATCTACCGGCAGGTCGGGACCAAGGACGAACTGATCGGTGCCCTGGTGATTGAGCGGGCGAAGACCCTGAGCCGGCGCTTCGACGCCACGCTCGAAGATCCCGACCGGTGGGGAGCGCTAGAGAAGGCGGTCCACGAGACGGTCGACGACTGCCTGCGCGACGCCCTCTCCCAGTCCGCCTGGGATCAGGCGGCGATCGTCTCCGACGAGGTCCGCGAGGCTCGCCAGCAGGCGACCGACTCGCTCGCCCGAATGTTCGAGCGTGCCCGCGAGGCCGGCCGGATCACCGACGGCGCCTCACCCGAGGACCTCCGCCTCCTCTTCTTCGCTCTCCGCGAGTTCAGCTCGGTAGGAGCAGACCAGGCCCACCGCTTCGCCGACCTGGTCCTCCGAGGAATCCGAGCCTGAACCCCCAGCTCAGAGCCGGCAAATCCCACGAGGTTGAAGTTAAGAGCGCTATGTGCCCGTAACTTCAACCTCGCGAGTGGGCGGGGCGGGTTCGATTGGGAGGGCGGGTCGGACCCCGCCCGACTTGCAGTTGAGCCCTAGAAGAGCTGGTTTTCGCCGGCGAAGATCTCGGAGACCGAGTCGGCTGTGAAGATGCGGCGGATCGAGTCGGCGAGGGTTCCGGCGGTGCTGAGGACGTGGATGTTGTCCGGGGCGCCGGGCCGGAGCGGGATCGTGTCGGTGACGACGATCTTCTCGAGGCCCGATTTCTCGTAGGGAAGGCGTTCGAAGGCCGGTCCGGAGAAAACTCCGTGGGTGGCGCAGGCGATAACCGACTTGGCGCCCTCGTCAAGGACGGTGCGGGCGGCGGCGCAGAGGGTGCCGGCCGTGTCGATCATGTCGTCGGAGATGATCGCGACCTTGTCCTTCACGTCTCCGACCACGTAACCGATCTCGGCGACCTGCTGCTTGGGCCGTTCCTTTTCCATGATCGCCCACTCGGTTCCCACCTTGCGGGCGAAGTTACGGGCGGCCTTGGCGCGACCGGCATCCGGGGAGACGATCACCAGCTCTTCCGGTTCGTACTGGTCGGCGAACCACTGGGTCAGCATCGGCTGGGCGGTCATGTGGTCGACCGGAATCGTGAAGAAACCCTGGATCTGACCGGCGTGGAGGTCCATGGTCAGGACCCGGTCGATGCCGACCGCTTCCAGCGACTTGGCCACCACCCGGGAAGTGATCGGTTCGCGCGGGGCCGACTTCTTGTCCTGGCGGGCGTAGCCAAACCACGGCATCACCGCGATGATCCGGTGGGCCGAAGCACCCTGGGCCGCGTCAGCCATGATCATCAGCTCCATCAGGGCGTCGTTCGGGGTCATGCCGGTCTCGACGTTTGCGCAGGTCGACTGAACGAGAAAGACATCCGCGCCGCGAATCGACTCTTCGTAGCGCCCGTAGATCTCGCCGTCGGAGAAGGTCTTGAGGGTCACGTCACCGACCGAAAGTGAAAGCTTGCCGGCGATCTTCGCCGCCAGATCCTGGGACGAGCGGCCGCCGAAGACCATCGCCCGCTTCGAATAGTCGTGCGGGATGGTCGTGGTGGCTGAAGCCTCGGTAATGGTCACTGACTGCTTTCCCCTTCTGCCTCGCGCGCGGCAAGTCGCTCGGCGTAATCATCAACGTTTCTCTGATCGTTCTCGCTGACCGACAGAGCGCCGGGCGGAATGTTGTCGCGGATCACCGCGCCGGCGCCAGTGTACGCACCATCGCCGACTTCCACCGGCGCGACCAGCATCGTGTCGACCCCGATCCGTACGTCCGAGCCGATCTTCGTTCGGTGCTTGTTCTTGCCGTCGTAATTGGCGGTGATCGTGCCGGCCCCGAGATTGGAACCGGAACCGACCTCGGCGTCTCCTATGTAAGAGAGATGCGGGACCTTCGTGTTCGCACCGAGGGTCGAGTTCTTGATCTCGACGAAGGTTCCGGCCTTGGCGCCGTCCTCCAGCTTCGCCCCCGGACGCAGGTAGGCGAAGGGGCCCACCGAGCAGCCTTCGGCCAGTTCGCACAGATTCAAGTACGACTGGATCACTTCGCAGCCCTTGCCGATGCCGGAATCGATGATCGTCGCGTGCGGGCCGATCACCGCGTCCTCTCCGATTTCGGTCGCACCACGCAGCGAAGTGCCGGGTTCGATCCGCGCGTCCTGACCGATCGTGACGCCAGCGTCGATCCAGGTGGTGGCGGGATCGACGATGGTCACCCCGTCGAGCATGTGCCGTTCGAGGATGCGTTTGCGGGCCTCGGTTTCGACCACCGCGAGATCGGCGCGGTTGTTCACCCCGAGGTTGATCGCCTGGTCCTTCGAGACATGCGCGGTTACCAGCTCGCCGCGGGAACGCATCACTGCGATCACATCGGTCAGGTAATACTCGCCCTGGGCGTTGTCGCTGGAGAGCTGACCGAGCGCCGAGGCCAGTGACTTGCCGTTGAAGACGTAGGTGCCTGAGTTGATCTCGCGAATCGCGAGTTCTTCCCGGGTTGCATCACCGTCGGCTTTCGCTTCGACGATCTTGCGGATCGTGCCGTCGCCACCCCGGACGATGCGGCCGTATGAACCGGGGTCCTCGAGGATCGCGGTCATCACCGTGGCCGAGGCGCCACTCTCCTCCTGGGATGTGAGCAGGCCGGTGATCACCTCGGAGGAGATCAAAGGTACGTCTCCGGAAAGGACGAGGACCCGTTCGGAGCCTTCGACGATGTCGATCGCCGACCGAACGGCACCCCCGGTCCCGTTCGACTCGGCCTGCTCGACAGTCTCGACCCCATCCGGCAAGACCTCGGAAAGGTCCCGGTCGGGCGAGACGATCACGGCGACCCGGTCGGCTCCGGCGTCGCGGGCGGCCAGCACCGGCCAGGCGATCATCGGGCGGCCGCAGACAGGGTGGAGCACCTTGGGCAGGGCCGACCGCATGCGGGTGCCCTGACCGGCGGCCATGATCAGCGCTGTTACGGGAGCCCCGGTCACAGGGACATAATAAGTCGGGCGGGGTCCAACCCGCCCTCCCAGGCAAACCCGCCGGCCCGCGACACCCAAAAATGGTCGGGCCGGCTCCGCAATGCTTGCTTCGCTGCGCCCCGCCTCCCAGCCAACCCCCGGGCAGAACGTCAGCTGGCCAGGGCTTCGTCCTTGGCTTCCTGCGAGAGGAGGATCAGGGTCCAGCCTCCGAATATCAGGTCGATGCCGACCAGCAGGCCGATCGCCCAATCGGCCGACTGCGGGTAATCGACAAGGAAGATCAGGCCGATGATCACCGAGAGAGCACCGCTCAGACCCAGCCATCCGGCGCCGCGGATTCCCCGCTGCGCGAAGGCGGCGGCGAGCCGGATCACACCGGAGGCAAGGAAGTAGATGATCAGGATCAGAGTCAGGGCCTTGGCGCCCTTGTCGGGGTTGATCAGGAGGAAGAGACCCGCTGCCAGGGTCAGGATGGACCAGGCGACCCGGACGATCACATTGAGCGCGCCCGGCGCGGTGAAAGACCAGGCGAACAGGAAAGCCGCCCCGATCACGAGGATCCAGCCGATCAGCACGGTCATCCCCCAGGAAGCGACATTCGGGATCAGAACAGCGAATGCGCCGAGCAGGATCATCAGGACCCCGATGCCGGTATAGAGCCCGGCCGCGCGCTTCACATCCTTCTGGACTTCCTCTTCATAGGTCATGAAGAGAGCCTATCCCGGCCGTCGGAGGTAGAGTCAGGCGCGATTCCGGGGTGGTGTAATCGGTAGCACACCGGGTTTTGGTCCCGGCAGTGGAGGTTCGAGTCCTCCCTCCGGAGCTGGGCTTGACAGGAGTCGGGCGGGGTCGACCCGCCCTCCCAGTTCCACCCGCTCCGCGCTAGGCCGGAATCGCCAGCCGGCGGAGCCAGCCAACCATTCAGGTTTGACGATCGGCTCATTCGGTTATATGGGTGGCAGTCTCGTTTCAGGCATCAGGGAAACCATCCGGAGGGAATCGATGCGCAAGTTGGCCGTCGCCGTCGCAGTACTCGTCACCGCCTGTCTTTTCTCGGGAGTCCAGGCTCAGGCGGCAGTCAGTGAAGCCTTTGACGGCGCCGTGACCTGTACGACCCAGGCGGCGGGCAGCGAGTACGCCGGCCAGCGCTGGTGCGGCACGGGAACCTCGTCGGCACTCTCGCGGAGCACCGTCGCCTCCTGGGACGGGACCCCGATCGACGTCAACTTCGCCCTTCCACCCGAACCGGAATCCGGTCCCGACGGCCCCTATCCCGCGATGACGATCTTCCACGGCTGGGCCGGGTCCAAGTCGACCTTCCAGAACATGCAGCGCTGGCTGAGCCGGGGCTATGCGGTCTTCTCGATGACCGATCGCGGCTTCCACGAATCCTGCGGCAGCCTCGCCTCACGGCTGGCCGGAGGTTCGGCCTGCGAGAACGGCTACATCCACCTGCTCGACACCCGCTACGAGGTGCGAGACGCGCAGCACCTCGCCGGACTCCTGGTCGACGACGGTCTGGTCGAGCCGGACGGGATCGCTTCCAGCGGCGGCTCCTACGGAGGCGGCCTCTCGATGGCGCTCGCGGCTCTCAAGAATCGGGTCATGCTGCCGGACGGCTCCCTGACCGGATGGGAAAGCCCGGGTGGTGAGCCGATGAGCCTCGCCGTCGCGATCCCGAGCATTCCCTGGACCGACCTCGCCTACTCACTGGTACCAAACGGCAGCACCCTCGACTACATCGAGGATTCATCCTACTTCGGCCGGTTCGGTGTGATGAAGGAATCCTGGGTCAACCTGCTCTACACGCTCGGCAACACCGCCGGCGAAGGCTTCTACGTGCTCCCAGGCGAGGACCCCGGTGCCGACCTGACGGGCTGGAAGGGACTACTCGACGCCGGCGAACCGTACGACGGCAAGGCTGAGGCGCAGGCAATCCTCGACGAGATCAAGACCAACCACTCGTCCTACTACATCGACCACAGCGTCGAGCCGGCCCCACTGCTCATCTACTCGGGGTTCACCGACGACCTGTTCCCGGCCGACGAAGCGATCCGGTTCTACAACCGCACCCGGGCCGAACACCCGGACGCGAAGATCGGGCTGCTCTTCGGTCCGAATTCCGGACACATGCGCGGGATGAACAAGGCCGACGCCGCCACCTACCAGCAGAACCTCGAGAACCAGTGGGTCGACTTCTATCTCAAGAGCGAAGGAGCGCCGCCAGCCTCCGACGTACGGGCGCTGCGGCAGACCTGCCCGGCAAACGCCCCGGCCGGTGATGCCCATGTGGCCGGCGACTGGGCATCGATCTCACCTGGCGAGATCCGTCTGCTGTCCGGGTCGGCCCGGACCGTCTCGGCCACGAGCGGTAATCCACTGACCGGCGGCATCTTCAACCCGGCTCCGACCGGCCAGGCCTGCTCCACCGCACCGGGCGCGCAGGAGGCCGGCACGGCCAACTACGAAACCGAACCGGCACCGGCCGGCGGCTTCACGGTGCTCGGTTCCCCGACCGTGGTTGCGAAGATCAGCCAGCAAGGCACCAATTCACAGATCGCCGCCCGGCTCGTCGACGTGGCGCCCGGCGGCAACACGAAGCTGCTGGTCGCCCGGGGGCTCTGGCGCCCCCAGGGAAGCGGCTTCCAAGTCTTCCAGCTCCACCCCAACGCCTGGAAGGTCGAGCAAGGGCATGTCCTGCGGCTGGAGCTGCTGGCCCGGGACGCCTCGCTTCCCGCCGGCGGAATCCTCAACTACGGTCGGCCCTCGAACGGTCAGACCGATGCCACGATCACCGACCTCGACCTCCGGATCCCGGTCGCCGACCGGCCGGGGTCGGCCGGGGGCATGGTCAAGAAACCGGCCGCCAGGGTGCTCCCCGACCGTCCCGGCGTGAAGCTCGCTCCGGGGTACGGGCCCAAGGTCCCGATCGACGATTACGAGCCGCCGGTCGAGCAGCCGAAGCCGACCGTAAAGAAGAAGCGGATCGCGATCGGCAAGTTGCTAATCAGGGGTCAGCGCCTCCGGATCAGGGTCCGGTGCCCGAAAGTGGCGACGAACTGCCCGAAGGCCCAGATCACCGTGAGCGGCGCAGCGCGAAAGAACCGCGGGACTCTCGCCCGGTTCGCCCGCGTAAAGGTGAAACCGGGCAAGGCGCGGTTCGCCGGGACCCGCCTGACCAGACGGGCCAGGAAGGTTCTCAAGAGGACTCGCGGTCGAAGGCTCGCGGTCAAGGTGACGGTCAAGCCGAAGGGTCTTTCGAAGAAGACGGTGAGGCGGGTCGTGAAGATCGCCCGCAAGCGCTAACCCGACGTCCGGTTCTCTGGTGAACGCGTCCGGTAGCTGCGTTTCGCAACTTGTCCGGTACCGGGGCGTTCTATAGAGTGACCCCGCCCCGGGAACGGCCCGAGGCAGGGAACTTAACAGGAGAGAACCGGAGAACCGATGCGCAAGCTCGCAGTGCTTTTTGCCCTTCTGGGCGGCCTTTTCATTGCTTCGACCGCCCAGGCGGCACCACCCACCTCGGTCTTTGACGGAGACATCGCCTGCACCACCCAGGTTGGCGGCGCCGCCGACGGCCAGACCTGGTGCGGCACCGGCCAGCACAACCAGAACGCCGACGTGCGGAGCACGGTCGAGTCGTTCGACGGCGTGCCGATCGACGTCAACGTGGCCTTCCCTGACGAGGGCGAACATGGTGCCGGCCCGTACCCGCTGGTCTACATGTTTCACGGCTACGGCGGTGGCAAGATCAACTTCCCGACGATGAACCGGTGGTTGAGTCGCGGCTACGCAGTGCTCTCCCAGACCAACCGCGGATTCCATGAATCCTGCGGCACCGCGACTTCCAAGGCGGCGGACCCGGACTGCGAAACCAAGGGTTTCGTCCGGCTCGACGACTCGCGCTACGAAGTCCGTGACGCCCAGATCTTCGCCGGCGTCCTGGTCGACGAGAACCTCGTGCTCCCGACCCGGATCGCCGCGACTGGCGGCAGCTACGGCGGTGGAATGTCGATGGCGCTCGCAGCGCTCAAGGATCGCATCATGCTCCCCGACGGGACCTACGATGCCTGGACCAGCCCCGAAGGCACCCCGATGAGCCTCGCGGTCGCCACTCCGAACATCCCGTGGACGGACCTGGCTTACTCGCTGGTCCCCAACGGATCGAACATCGACTACATCGAGGACGCCTCCTACTACGGCCGCTTCGGAGTCATGAAGCAGTCCTACGTGAACGGCCTATACCTCTCCGGACTGACCGCCCCCGGTTACTACACCCCGGCCGGCGAGCAGCCAGAAGCCGACCTGGCGGGCTGGAAGGCCTTCATGGACGGTGGTGAGCCCTACGACGGTGAACCTGCTGCCGAGCAGATGCTGGACGAGGTCACCTCGCACCACTCGTCGTACTACATCGATCACAGCCAGGCTCCGGCCCCCCTGCTGATCAGCTCCGGTTTCACCGATGACCTGTTCCCGGCCAACGAGGCAACCCGGTACTACAACCGGACCCGGGCCGAACACCCCAGCAGCCCGATCGGACTCTTCTTCGGTTCGTTCGGTCACATGCGAGGCCAGAACGGTTCCGAGGTCACCGGCGCACTGACCACTCTCGAGAACCAGTGGGTCGACTTCTACCTCGCCGACGAAGGCACACAGCCCGACTCGAACGTGACCACCTTCACCCAGGTCTGCCCGAACGCGGATCCGGACGGCGGCCCGTTCGTGACCGACAACTGGGTCAACCAGTCGCCGGGCGAGATCCTGGTCAAGGGTGACGATGCCCAGACTGTCCAGCCGGACGGTGGCGACCGTGCCGTCGGCGCCGCCTTCAACCCGGCCCCGGCTGGAGTCGCCTGCGCCGCTCCGGCTGGCGCCCAGGAACCGGGCACCGCCAACTACGAAACAGACCCGGCCCCGGCCGGCGGCTACACCGTGATGGGCTCGCCGACCGTGATCGCCAAGATCACCCAGGCCGGCGACGATTCGCAACTGGCCGCCCGTTTGGTCGACGTCTCGGCTGACGGCAGCACGAAGATCCTGATCAACCGCGCTATCTGGCGTCCCGCCAGCAGCGGCTTCCAGGTCTTCCAACTCAACCCGAACGGCTGGCATGTCGAAGAAGGCCACAAGCTGCGTCTGGAGCTTTTGCCCTTCGACGGCGGTAACGCCGATCCGGTAGCCGGACTTCTGGCCAACTTCGGCCGTCCGTCGAACAACCAGCAGCCGGCGACGATCGAAGATCTGACCCTGAGGATCCCGGTCCAGGAGGCTCCCGGTTCGCTCGGTGGACTGGTGACCGCCCCGGCCAAACGGGTCCTGCCGGATCGTCCGGGCGTCGAGATCGCACCCGGCAACGAGGCGATCGGCTCGCAGACGATCGCCGAGTATGTGGCGGAGGGTTACCCTTGCCCCGCGGGCACGACCGGACCGGGTGGAGGCGACTGCACCCCGATCCCGGTTGTCGGCAAGATCAAGATCGCCAAGGCCACGGTCAAGGGCAAGTTCCTGACCGCCCGCGTGTTCTGCGCGGCGGCGAACGATCGTTGCGCTCGCGCCAGGGTCGTCTTCAAGGGCGCCCCGAAGCGCGGCAAGGGCAAGGGCGTCAAGCTCGCCGCCAAGGGCAACGTCCGGAGCAAGGCCGGCAAGACCGTGACGGTCCGCTTCAAGCTGACCAACAAGGCCCGCAAGCTGTTCAAGGACACGAGGAAGCGGAAGGTCGTTCGCAAGCGCGGCAAGAAGCGCGTCAAGGTGGTCAAGGTCAAGGGCCTGAGGAAGCTCAGGACCCGGGTCGTGATCGGCGGAAAGAACTCCGGCTTCGTGAACGTGAAGCGGGTTGGGAAAGTCAGATAGTCCCGTCCAGGGGAAGCACCTCCTCTGAAGCGAGAAGGGCCCCGCTGGCGCGGGGCCCTTTTCGTTGCACCCGCCTTCGTTCTTTGGGGTACTCTGAACGAGCAGCGGGTGAGCCGATCGGCTCTGGCCCGTGTTTCAAAGGGAAGCCGCAGGGAGCGGCACCAACCAAATAGGGAGAACCAGGGATCAGATGCGTAAGTTCGCGGTAGCGCTTGTTGCGTTGTTCATGTTCGTCGTCGTCCAGCAGGCCCAGGCGGCACCGCCAGCCTCGATCTTCGGTGGGGAGATCCCTTGCGTCACGCTCGCCCAGCCCGACGGCCGCACCATCTGCCGCGGTCCCGGCGGCGATCCGAACGCGGCTCCTGGCGTGAACGACGCTGTCGCCAACACGGTTCCGAGCTTCGACGGCACGCCGATCGACATCAACGTGGTCCTCCCCAACGAGGACGATTTCGGCCCCGGCCCTTACCCGCTCGCCATGTACTTCCATGGCTTCGGAGGTGGCAAGGAAGGCCCCGATGGTGACCTCAAGCGGTTCACCGACGCCGGCATGGCAGCCTTCTCGATGACCGAACGCGGTTTCAAGTTCTCCTGCGGCAAGGCGAACGCAATCGCAACCCTCAACGCCGCCGATCCAGGGGTCTGTGACGACGGCTACATCCACCTGATGGACAGCCGCTACGAGGTTCGTGACGCCCAGCACCTGGTCGGAGTGCTGGCCGACGAGAATCTCGTCCTGCCGAAGCGGATCGGCACGGTCGGCGCTTCCTACGGCGGCGCCAAGTCGATGTCGCTGGCCGCACTGAAAAACCGGGTGATGCTCCCCGGCGGCGACCTGGCCCCCTGGCAGAGCCCGGGTGGCAAGGACATGGAGATCGCGGTCTCGGCTCCGATCGTCCCGCCCACCGATTTCGCCTACTCGCTGGTACCGAACGGTCGCACCCTCGATTACGTCACCGATGCTCCGTACCTCGGCCCTGACGGCAAGGCGCCCTACGGCGTCATGAAGGCCGCGATCATCAACGCGCTCTTCGGCGCCGGCGACAGCTTCAGCGGCGAGAACGGGACCAGCTTCGATCCCCTATTCGACATCGTCGGCTGGCGCACCCTGATGAGCGCCGGCGAGCCATACAACACCCCGGCCGGCGAGACCATGGTCTCCGAGATGACCACCCACCACTCTTCGTACTACATCGACGACAGCATTCCCCCGGCCCCGCTGGTCATCGCCGAGGGCCTCACCGACGACCTCTTCCCGATCGACGAAGCGATCCGGTTCTACAACCGGACCAAGGCGAGGCACCCGGGTTCCACGGTCAGCATGCTGTTTGCCGACATCGGCCACCCACGGGCTCCGGTCAGCGGCGCTAACGCCCAGGGCCGTGAAGTCGACAAGGAGATGGGCTACGAGATCGTCAAGCAGTGGTTCCAGCACTACCTGATGGACGAGGGTACCAAGCCGTTCGACGGCGTCATGGTCAAATCGCAGGTCTGTCCGTACGAACAGCCTTCCGGTGGTCCCTACACGGCGGCCACCTGGGCGGAGTTCTCACCGGGCGAGCTGCGAATCAGCGACCCCGCTTCCCGCGTGATCGCCCGGGACGGCGGTGACCCGGTGATCGCCGGCGGCTTCACGACCCTGGTCCCGGCCTGCAACCAGCAGCCGAAGACCGACGAGTCCGGCGTCGTCCAGTACGACTTCCCGGTCACTCCGGCGGGTGGTTTCACCCTCGCCGGAGCTCCGACCGTGATCGCCGACGTTTCGGTCGAGAACGGCGGCGAGTCCCAGATCGCGGCCCGCCTGCTCGAGATCAGCGGCAGCCAGCAGCGGATCGTCGCCCGCGGCGTCTACCGTCCCGACAAGAGCGGTCGCCAGGTGATCCAGCTTCACGGCAACGTCTACCACTTCGAACCTGGCACGCAGGCTCGACTGCAGCTGCTGCCGAAGGACGGTCAGACCGGCATCGCTTCGGCTCTTTCCTACGTCCGGCCCTCGAACGATCAGCGCGACGTCACGGTCAGCAACGTCGAGGTCCGGCTGCCGGTCCGGGAAGCTCCCGGTTCGCTCGGCGGTCTGGTCAAATCCCCGGCCAGGAAGGTCCTGCCCCCCGGATACGAACTTTCCGGTGACTACAGCTCGATCGGATCCGTGGCTCCCGACGGAGCACCGAGGCCGGCCGCGAAGGCAACCGTCAAGGGCACCAGCCTGAGGCTCAACCTCGACTGCCGCCGGGTAAACCTCTGCCGTCCGGTGAACCTCGTCATCAAGGGTACGAAGAAGCCCCTGAAGAACGTCACGATCGCAAAGAAGACCGGGGTGAAGGTCAACGCCGAGAAGCAGGGCGTGGTCACCTTCAAGCTCACCAGGAAGGCCCGCAATGCCTTCAAGGACAAGAAGAAACGCAAGGTCGTCCGCAAGCGGGGCAAGAAGCGCGTGAAGAAGGTCAAGGTCAAGGGACTGAAGAAGACCGGTGCCAAGGTGACCGTGCGTGGCTGGAACGGACCGAAGACCACCCGGCTGACGATCAAGCGAAACGGCAAGGTCAGGTAGGGCTCGCCTCCGACCCGGACTGACAGTTCGAGGGGTCCGGGGACGGTGGTGTGCCCCCAAAACCCTCGCGGCGGGCCTCAATCCGGAGGTTTTTGGGGGCCACCCCCCCCCCGGCCCCGGCCCGACCCGGCGCCGTCCCGGTGG
>JAEYSQ010000017.1 GCA_023434465.1 Actinomycetes bacterium | reverse complement strand
AAAGCGATCACGCCGGCGACGGTTCCGGCGAGCTGGCCGCGGCGGTGAATCGCCACCTCGATTGCGATGCCCTGATCCTCACCGGCGGCGTCAGCGTCGGTGCCTTTGATCCGGTCAAGTCTCTCTTCGAGGAAAACGAGTCGGTTCGCTTCGACCGGGTCGCGATGCAGCCGGGCAAGCCCCAGGCGTTCGGCCGCCTGGGGGAAGACGGCCCGCTCATCTTCGGCCTGCCGGGCAATCCCGTAAGTGCCTGGGTTTCCTTTCAGATGTTCGTTCGGCCGGCCCTGCGCAAAATGCAGGGTGCCGCCAGCCTCTTCCCGGCTCCGGTCCCGGCCCGGGCGGCCGGGGACTGGGATACTCCGCGGGGCCGGATGCAGGTGATTCCGGTGCGGATCGGCGACGAGGGCGAGCGGCGCGTGTTGCCGGCCGCGACCGGCGGCTCCGGATCCCATCTGGTAGCCTGCCTTGCCGCAGCCGACGGGTACGCCCTGGTCGACCCGGAAGTCAGGGCAATCCGGGCCGGTGACCTGGTGCCGACCGTCCGCCTGCGCGATCCGGAACAGTTCAACCACACCCCGAGGAGAGACCCTTGACCTTCACTCATCTTGACGAGAGCGGCCAGGCCCGGATGGTCGACGTCACCGCGAAGGAGCCCACCGTGCGTTCGGCCACAGCTTCCGGCTTCGTACGCTGCCCTCCAGCCGTGATCGCCGCCCTCCGGGACGACGAGTTGCCCAAGGGCGATGCGCTCGCAGTCGCCCGGGTTGCCGGCATTCAGGGAGCAAAGAAGTGCGCGGAGCTCTTGCCGCTGGCGCATGTGATCGGCGTGCATGGCGCCGCGGTCTCTTTCGAGACCGGTGACCAGGGGGTGACCGTCAGCGCGACCGTACGCACGGCTGATCGGACCGGCGTCGAAATGGAAGCATTGACCGCGGTTTCGGTCGCCGCCCTCACGCTGGTCGACATGTTCAAGGGCATCGACAAGGGCGTGACAATCGAATCGGTCCAGCTCGAGGAAAAGACCGGCGGCAAGTCCGGTACCTGGCGGAGGCAGAGCTGATCCCGGAACCGGCCACCGCGGTGGTGCTGGCCGGGGGCCGGGGATCCCGGCTCGGTGGCCGGGAGAAGGGAGAAATCCAGATCGCTGGCCGACGGCTCATCGACCTGGTCGTGACTGCCGCCCTGGCCTCCGGGTGCGAACGCGCGATCGTTGCCGGTGACGTCACCGCCGACGATTCAACCTCGGTTCGGGAGGATCCGCCCTTCGGCGGACCGGTGGCCGGACTGGCCGCCGCCTTGCCCGAAGTGAAGACGAACTGGATCATGCTGCTCGGCTGCGACCTTCCGCACGCCGGGCTCCTTTGTCGCCTGCTGGCCGAATCTTTCCGGGATGTGGCTCCGGAGACCGACGGTCTCGTCGCTCTGACCGACGGCCGGGTTCAGTGGCTGGCCGGCATCTACCGGCGGACTTCGATCGAGCGCTCGCTGACCAGCCTGGACGCCGTCGACGGAGCTTCCCTGCGGGACCTCTTCGGTGGAATGGCACTCCGGGAGGTTCAGGATCCGGAAGGTCTCGCCCGTGATGTCGACACACCCGAAGATCTCGAACGACTAACTCAAGGAGAGGACCAATTGTGAGCCAGGAAACACCGCGGCACCTTCCGCCCGAGGCGCTGGACGACTGGGTCGAAAAGATCACGGAACTGCTCGGAATCGGGGAAGCCATCGACGTGGCCGCGGTGCTCGACCTGACCCGGGATGTCGCGCACGATGTCGCACGGCCAGCCGCACCGCTGACCACCTTCGCCCTCGGCCTCGCGCTCGGCCGCCGTCCCGAAGCCGAATTCGACCGGGAATTCCGTGACATGCACGCGAAGCTCACCGAACTCGCGGCCGAGCAACGGGAATGAGCCAGGTCTCAGTCAGGCTCTTCGGCGGCGCGGCCGCGGCCTTCGGCGCCCAGGAAGTCGAAGCCGGCCCGGTCGATGACCTCGCCGGGATGGTCGAGTGGCTTTCCCGAGAGGGCGCCGAACGGAGTGGCAGCCCCGACCCCGAGCGTCTCCGCGAAGTGCTGGACCAGTGCTCGTTCTTCGTCGACGGCGAGCACTACAGATCGCTCGGGACCTCCCTCCCGGACGGCTGCCGCGTGGACGTCCTGCCGCCTTTTGCGGGTGGCTGAGCGGCGCCCGCCCGAGGCTTAGCCGCCGATCGCGTTCATCCCTCGTTCCGGCTGAACGAAGTCTGGGCTGTCGATGCCGTGACCGGCCCGCTTTCCGGCGACCGAAGCGCGGAGGATTTCCCGGATCGCCTCGTCGCCGGATCCGTTTCGGAGTGCGAGCCTGAGATCAAGCTCCTCGCGGGCGAAAAGGCAGTTGCGGATCTGCCCGTCGGCGGTCAGGCGCAAGCGGTCACAGTTGGCGCAGAAAGGGGCCGTCACCGAGGCGATCACGCCGACTGCATGAGGACCGCCGTCGATCGAGAAAAGTTCGGCTGGCGCCCCCGCCCGGCCCGGGACCGGCGTCAACTCGTACTTCTTCGAGAGTGCCCCGAGGATCTCCTCGCGCGGAACCATCTCGCCGCGATCCCAGGTGTGGCCGATGTCGAGTGGCATGTGCTCGATGAAGCGCATCTGGGCTTCGTGTTCGATCGCGAAGTCGACCAAGTCCGTGACCTCGTCCTCGTTTACCCCGCGCATCACCACCGCATTCAGTTTGAGAGGCCGCAGAGCGGATCGCCTGGCCGCTTCGATTCCGGCCAGGACGTCGATCAGCCGGTCACGCCGGGTCAGTTCGAGAAAGCGGTCGGGGTCGAGCGTGTCGATGCTGACGTTGAGGCGGGAAAGACCTGCCTCCTCGAGACCGGGAATGAACTCGGGCAGGCGAATCCCGTTCGTGGTCATCGCCACCTCGACCGGGCCCTGCGGCCCCTCGATCGAGGTGAGACGGCGCACGATCTCGATCAGGTTCGGGCTGATCAGGGGCTCACCTCCAGTCAGCCGCACCGACTGGATGCCTTCCGACGCTGCAACCCGGACGACCCGCTCGATCTCGTCCGGGGTCAGCACCGACTTTTTCGGGATCCAGGGCACGCCTTCGGCGGGCATGCAGTAGGTGCAACGGAGCGAGCACTTGTCGGTCAGGGAAATTCGCAGGTCGCGGTGGACCCGGCCGAAGCTGTCGACCAGTCCGCCTCGCCCTTCGGGTTCGAAGCTGCCGGAGGTATTCACTTGAGTCCCTGCCAGTTCTGGCTTCCGTCGACCGCCACCTGGTTTTTCCAGATCGGCACTTCCGCCTTGACCCTTTCGACCAGTTCCCGACTGACATCCTGGGCAGCTTGCCGGTGGGCGGCGGCGACGCAGGCGATCAGGGCCGGTTCGCCGACCACGACCGAGCCGGTCCGGTGACTGACCGCGATGTTCAGGCCCGGCCGGTCCAGTTCGCGAACGATCCTTCGCAGGATGTCTTCGGCTTCGGGATGGGCGGAGTACTCCAGCCGGTCGATCTGCCCCGAGGTTTCCGGATCATGGTTGCGGATCTGACCGATGAAGGTGGCGACCGCGCCGAACTCCGGGCCCTGGACCGCGTCCAGGTGCCGGTTCAGGTCAAGGTCCTGATCGGTTATCTCGACCAGCGACATCAGTGGTCACCGCCATGAAGCTGGTCGATCAGATGAGGCAACAGCGGAATCAGATATTCGACTCCGTCCCGGGTGCCTCCGGTGGAGCCAGGCAGGTTGACGATCATCGCCCGATGGCCAGTTGACGAGGGACGGCTGATCCCGGCGAGCCCGCGTGAAAGGACTGCCGTCGGCACTTTCGCGGCTCCGCTCGCCCGGAGGCCTTCGGCGATTCCGGGCAGGTCGACCTCGATCAGCGGTCGGGTCCCCTCGGGAGTCTGGTCGCGCGGTCCGGCCCCGGTCCCGCCCAGCGTGAGAATGAGATCCGCGGCGGCTTCGATCGCGTCACCGAGCGCGCTCTCGACCACTTCACGGCCGTCCGGGATCACTGTTCCGGCGATTGATCGAATTCCGGCACCACTCAGCGCTTCGAAAGCCGCCGGACCGGACTTGTCCTCCCGCTCGCCTCTCGCGGAGCGGTCGGAAACCGTGAGCACGACAACCGAAATCTCCGCCGGCGCATCCGGCACCCCCGGGCGAGCGGACTCAACCGCGCTCGACTCGTTGCCAGCCACCGTGGGATCGGGAGAACCCATGGGAAGAGCATAGGGAGGGGATCCGGTGACCGGTTCCAACTTCGGTTTTACCGCAGGTCCGAATAATTATTCCAACCCGTTGTAATACGAACGATCGTATGCTATCTATTGGGGCAGGCGTACCGCGCCGAAAACACGGCATCTGCGATCGAAGGGAAGAACATGCGTGTCAGGAGACTTGGCTGGGCCGGGATCGAAGTTCAAGCGGAGGGATCAACCGTGGTGATCGATCACATTCTCGGATGGAAATCGATCGAGCCCTACATCGGCCCGCCCAGGACCCCGCTCCTTCCGGTAGGGAGTCCCGGTGAATCGCTGGCTGCCTTCGTGACCCACCTTCACACCGACCACACTGATGCCTCCGCGATCGCCTCCGCGATCAATGCCGATGGGTCGGTCCACCGGCCTCGCGTCATGGTCGGCGAGCCGCTCGAAACCGGGGGTGTCGCCGTCGCCGAGATCGAACTGGACGAGGCCGGCGTCGACCAGGTCCTGATGGAGGAATGGGAGACCGTCGAGGTCGGTCCCTTCACCGCCACCGCGGTGCCGGCGGTCGACGGGTTGGGTGACCCTCAGATCTCCTGGGTGATCGAAGCCGCTGGCAAGCGGATCCTTCACGCCGGAGACACTCTCTTTCACGGCTCCTGGTGGCTGATCCAGATGCGGTTCGGCCCCTTCGACGCCGCTTTCCTGCCGGTCAACGGTGCGCTCACTTCCTTCCCCCACCGGCAGCCGGAAAGCGGAATCGAGGCATCGTTGAACCCTGAGCAGGCGGTGGCCGCCGCCCGGATCCTCGGCGCGAAGCGGCTCGTCCCGATTCACTACGACGGCATTCACGAACCGCCGCTTTATCAGCAGACCGACGACATCCTCGGCCGTCTCCGGAGTTCCCTGGGCGACGATGAAGTCACCGAGCTGGTGGTCATGGCCGAAGGTGAGACACTCGATCTATAGTCAGCCCGTGAGCCCGCGCCGGTCGAGAGTCGAAGCCGCAAGTACGCACGATGCGATCGTACGCGAAGCGGCCGAGGGCGCATCAGAGATCGGCCTCGAGGGAATCTCGATCGCTTCGATCGCCTCCAGTCTCGGCATGAGCAAGGCTGGCGTCGCTGGTCACTTCAAGAGCAAGCAGGAGCTGCAGCTCGAGGTGCTGGAGTTCGGGGTCGAGGATTTCACCGCGAACGTCTGGTCGCCGAACTCGGAAACTGAACCCGGTCGCGAGCGGCTGCTCGGCTGCCTTGACACCTGGTACGCGTACTCGGCATCCAGCCCGTTCCGCGGCGGCTGTCTGATGACCTCGATTTCGACCGAGTTCGACGGTCGTCCCGGTCCGGTGCGGGAAGCGATCGCCGAGGCGTGGGGACGCTGGACCGAGGTGCTCAGAAACGACCTCGACCTCGCGATCAAGGCCGGCGAACTCACTCCTCCCCTGCCGCCGGGCGAAACGGTGACGGCGATCGAATCGCTCGCCTCCGGCGTCAACCAGCAAACCCAGCTCTACGAAAAGAAGCGTCCCGAAAAGACTGCCAGCGCCGCCGCGCGGGTCTTGCTCGGCATCACCGGGTGATGGTGAGCGTTCGAGCGGTCGAGCGACCACCCGAAGCGAGGGTGAGCTTCACTTTGACCGTGCCGGGACCGGGTTTGACCCGGATCGTGACCTTGCTTGGCTTCTGACCCACCCTGAATCGTCGCCCTCGGACCTTGAGGGTCGCCGGGACGGTGCTGGCGACCCGCAGGCTCAGCTTGCGGGCCTTGCGACTTAGTTTGGTCGGAGCGACCAGCTGGAGGAAGGCGGGTCGAACCGCCCTCACCCTGACCGTGACCCGACTGCGTGCGGTCATTCCTCCCTTGCTTGCCGAGAGAATCACTGTGCGGCGGCCGGGCCGGAGCCCCTTGACAGTGAGCGCCTCGCCCCGTCCGAGTTTGCGGCGACCCTGCGACCACTGGAGCAACTTGCCTGGTATCGGCCTGCCGTCGGCACCGAAGCCCTCTCCACGCAACTGAATGGTCGCGTCCGCGCCGACCCTGAGCCCGGGCAGCGGATCCGAGATCCGCACTGTCGGCGGCGATGGCTTGACCACGAAACGGCCCGAAGTGACTGATTTCTGGTTGAAGCTGTCGTCGACTGTCACCCGAACTCTGGCTCGCCTCGATCCGCTCAGGAGTTTTCGGGGGATGACCGCGCGACCGGAGGCCGCCGGGCCGATGTAAATCGCCTGCCATCGGCGCCCTCCGTTCGCTGAGTAGTCCACCTTGGCAGTCAAGTCGCCGCCATCAGGGTCTGAGGCTCGCCAGCGGACCGTCGCGTTTCTGGAGGAAACCCTGGCGCCTTTGCGAGGACGGAGAAGTTTCAGTTTCGGGACGGCCGCCGAGCCGTACCAGACGGCGGCCCGAATTCCGTGGTGGACGTACACATGGGTCGTTCCCGGTGGCGCCGGGACGACCCCGGAAATGATCAGGTCGCCGGTCGAAGCCGAGTCGGCCGCGGCAGGGGCTGAGGCCAGAACTTCATTCTGGGAATCGAGGGCCTCCAGGATGTATGGCGATTCTCCGCTGCTTGGTGGCGCTGCGGTCGGCGATACGGCCGCGATGCCGAGGATCCCGTCTTCGCCTTCGGTCGCCGTGACCTTCAGGCGTCGCTCGGTGGCGGCGGGCTCAGCAGGACGCTGACCGTTTGTGGCCTGCAAGTGCTGCTGCGGCCCGACCGGCCCGGACGCGGGCGACGACGAGTTGCCCGGACGCCGCCAGTTGTGAAGAGTGGCCCAACCGCGGGGAGAAATCCAGCCGTTTACTTCGGGACCCATGCAGTAACTCATCAGGTCGAAAAGCTGTGTCGGCTGGTCCACCGCTCCTTCAGCGATGATCGCGTGCGGGCCTCGGCCTTTGCCCGAGCCGGTGCGTGGGTCAATGCCGATCCCGTGAAGCCGCCCCATGTCTTCCGGTGGCCAGGGTTCGCCTTCCTGGGAGTCTCCCGGGCGGGTGTCCGGACAGCTCTGGCCGGCGTGAGGGCGTCCGAAAGCATGCTGCAGCTCATGGGCAGCTGCCCCCAGGGGCCGGCCGAGCGCGAAGTAGCCCCGCGCGCACGGCAACAGGCCCCCCGCCATGAACTCACCTCGCATCGACCCGGGGAAGGGGGTTCCCTCCCGCAGCACGCCCACGGTGACGATGTCGCATCGATCCAGGCCGCGGTCGTCCATCACTCGTTCCACTCGATCGATGATTTCGGGTTGCAGATATTGCCGGAACTCTTTGGAACCCCTCTGATAAGTGTCTTCCTCGCAGGGCCAGATGCCCAGGAAGCAGCTTTCGACCGTGACCGAGTCCCCGTTCACGAGGTCACCGACTTCGACCATACCCTGGTAACCCCACACCTCGAGGTGCTGGGGGGTGACCACCTTGGCGGTGTCAAACACCCGCCAGGGGTTCGACGTCGGCAACGCGCCCCCGTCAGTCAGCGCGATCGTGGCGACATCCACCGAACGAGTCTGGTCGAACGGGACGCCAGAGAGCGTGAAAGTTGAACGGTTAATGCATTGTGCGTCGCAACCGATTCGTGCCGGGTTGACCCGGGCAACCAGATCGAGTCGACCCTCCGTGGTCCACGGTTCCGGCAGATCGAAGGTGTACGCACCCGCCGGATCCAACCGCTCGGTACGGTCGACGACCCGGTCACCGGTCCGAAGAACGGTCGGACCGGCCACCGACTGGATCGGGCCCAAGCGACGGCCGGACGCGGTGACGGCTTCCAGGGTGGCCGGCACTCCACCCAGCCCTCCCGGCGGTCCCTGTCGAAGGTTTGCGTATACCCGCACCACTGTCTTGTGTCTCGCGGCCAGGGAAACCTCACCCGTCTTCGCGTCCGGATCGATCGTGCCCTCACCCCAGGTCCGCTTACGAGGAACGGTTTCCGGCAGGTCGAAGGCCATCTGTCCCGGCGGCAGGATCGGGCCCGCAGTCCAGGTCCGGTCAGGCTGCACTGCCTGACTGACCTCGATGTCATTGATCTGGGTGTCGATCGCACCCTTTGGCAGCGGTCTGGGCTCACAGGGCGGGGGCGGCGCTCCCGGTTCCTCGAACTTGAGGACTTTCGACATCGCCTTTGGAAGCTCTCCGGATTCATCCCGTCCCGCCGCTTCGAGCGCATAAACGTTGCCGCGGCAGTCCACCGCAACCGATGTCGGCCCGTTCATCTCTCCGGTGCCCAGTCCCTGCGTACCGATCGTGAGTATGCCGGTGGTGGTCAGGTCGATCCGCCGCACCACACCCTGTGAAAAGTCAGCCCCGTACACGCGCCCGGTTGAGTCCACCGCGATCTCTTCGATCGATCCAGGGATCAGCTGCTTCCGGGCCGTGCCCCCGGACAGAAAGTTCTGGGTGATCTCGGACTCGCCGGCAGCCGTACGTCCGGCGATGTAGACGGAGCCGTTGAGGCCGGCGACACCGGACCCACCGGAGAAATTCCTGTACTCCCTCAGCGGAGTGCCGTTCGGCCTGTAGACGGCCACCCGATTGAGGTCGAGCGCGATGATGCGGCCCGTGTTGTCCACTGCTACCGACGTCACGTTGGTCAAGTTCGATTTTTCCGGTCCTTTCGGCCCGATGGTCCGGACGTAGTTCCCGCCGACATCCATCTCGATGAACCGGTTGACCAGTGAACCCCCCGGTACGACCAGCACGTTACCTTTGCGATCTGCCGCAACCGACCGGACCAGGCCGAAGGCCGGGCCGCCGCCGATCGCCCGATCGAAGGCCGCGATGAAGGCTCCGTTGTAGTCGTACTTGACCAGCCGGGCGTTTTGGGTGTCGGCCACCCAGACGTTGCCGTCGGCATCGACAGCCACCGAATTTGCTCCTGCCTCCAGGGCTGCCGGCGGGCCGGTCATGTTGCTGCCGCCGAACTCGAAGCCAAACTGCTGCGCTGCCGACTGATGCGACAACGCTACAAATAACGCCGCCGCGATCACGCCGACCAATGTCGACCCCCGCAGCATTCTCCGAACCTAACCGATGCCCGGGGTTATGACAACCGGTTCCGACTCCTCAGGCGTTGGAGATCGAGAGCAGGAAGAGGCCGAAGCAGGTGAAGGCGACCATAACCGCCAGCATCCAGTACTGCGAACGGGCGGCGGTCCGGTAGTCCTTCCAGATCGTGATCGCCCGGTCGTGGGCGAGAACAAGCCCGGCGACGTGTCCGGCGACCAGGGCCCCCACCTGGACGTACCAGACCAGTTCGTCGCTGATCGCGTTGTAGTCGATCCCGTGACCGGCGGTGCCGAAGAGGTCGGTGCTCCCGGTTCCGAGCGGGTCGGAGAGCAGATAAGTGAACTGAGCCTGCTCCTGAAAGAAGAACAGGCTGAAGTAGTGGGCGATCAGGTAGGCGAAGGCGATCGGGATCAGGGCGTGAGCGAAAGTCCGCCAGAGAGTCTTGCGGTCGGGCGCACCCGGGATCGTGCTCATGCCACGCACTCCGGCCAGGTAGACCAGGGCCACGATGCCGACGCTGAGCAGCATGAAGGTGGTGCTCGAAGTCCTGGCTGCGGCGGTGGCGCTGAAGCCGAGGTCGTCGAAACGGTCGATCAGCCAGCCGATGCCGTCCTTGAAGACACCCTCCGAGGCGCCATCGAAAGTGGTAGTGCCGATCGAAGTGATGATCAGAGCGACCGAACCCGGGATCGCCGCTGCCCAGGTGGTCGCCC
>JAEYSQ010000260.1 GCA_023434465.1 Actinomycetes bacterium | reverse complement strand
CGTTCGCGGCTTTGCCCCAGGCCGAAGCCTGGTTCGTCGCACCACTTGCATGTGTTAAGCACACCGCCAGCGTTCGTCCTGAGCCAGGATCAAACTCTCCGTGAAAAATGTTGCGAGGTATCAAATGCCGGCCGAAGCCGGCAACCGGTTCGAAAACCGGGTTCCTCAAACTATTTACTCAACGTAGAGCTGTGTCATATCGGGATGTTGTCAGTACACAAATACGACAACGGATATGACGGGATAATTAATGATCGTTCAAAGCCGAAGCCTTGAACGAATCGGGCTCATATGCTTTCTTCCAAACGGACTAGCCGTCCGGAGTAAAGCACGCTGCTCAGTTTTCAAAGACCGCATGCGCCGGGCGGCGGGTTTCGCCGCAAGGAGCACTTCAGCCGGGCAACCTGCTCGACTGAGCGGACGGAGAACTATACACGTTTTCCGGAAACGTGTCGAGTGGTTCGGGCCAGGAGGCGGAGATCGATTTCCGTTTTGGCTCTGGGGAGCCAAATCCCGTCACAGAGCGAGATCAGGCGTCGTTGACGAGGCGGCAAAAGCGCCGCTTCCCGAGTTGCAGCACCTTGCCGTCGAGCTGCTCCGCCGGGTAGTCGAGTGGCTCGGCCGGGAGCGTCTCACCATCGAGTTTCACTCCCCCCTGCGTGATTGCCCTCCTGCCTTCGCTGCGGCTCACGCCGAAAGCGTCGGCGATCAAACCCGGAAGGTGAGCGGGATCGCCGTCGAATCTGAACTCGTCGACCTGGTCCGGTGCCTCGTGGCGCACGAAGAGCCGGTTGAAGTGCTCCTCGGCGGCCGCCGGGGCCGCTTCGCCGTGGAAACGGGCGACCAGTCGCCGCGCCAGCTCACGCTTGGCCTCGTTCGGCTTGGCCCCCGCCGGGGGTCTCTCACTCAGCAGGAGTTCCCAGTACTCCTCCAGGTTCGCGTCAGGAACCCGCATGATCTTGCCGAACATCTCTTCCGGCGGGTCGGTCACGCCGATGTAGTTGCCGGAAGACTTCGACATCTTCTTCACCCCGTCGATCCCGGCCAGGATCGGCAGCGTCATGATCGACTGCAACGGTTGACCGAAGGCGGACTGCATGTCCCGCCCGAAGAGCAGGTTGAACTTCTGGTCGGTGCCGCCGATCTCGACATCGGCGTGGGTGGCGACCGAGTCGTACCCCTGGAGCAACGGGTACATGAGCTCAAGGGCGGAGATCGGTTCGCTGGCCGCCATCCGCTTGGTGAAGTCATCCCGTTCGAGCAGTCTGGCTACGGTCGCTTTGGCCATCAGGGAGAACAGCTGGTCCGATTCCATCCGCAGCCACTCGCTGTTGTAGCGGACCTCGGTCTTCTCCCGGTCGAGCACCTTGAAGGCCTGTTCCATGAAGGTCTCCGCGTTGGAGTCGATCGCATCCGCCTCCAGCATGGGACGCTGGTCGGATCGTCCGCTGGGGTCCCCGACCCGGGCAGTGAAGTCACCGATGATCAATACGATCTGATGGCCCGCTTCCTGGAACTCGCGCAACTTGTTCAGGACGACCGTATGCCCGAGGTGAATGTCCGGAGCGGTCGGATCGATACCGAGTTTGATCCGGAGTGGACGGCCCTGGTCAATCTGCCGGGCGAGCCGGCCCTCGGGCAGCGACTCGACTGCGGTCGCGGTCAGCGCGCCTGCCTGGTTCAGAGCATCAGCGGATGGTTCACGCGGTTCTTCAGTGACGTTGGACACGGGAGACTCAATGCTAGACTGAGCAGCGCTACTTGGTCGTGTCCGCGTTGTTACCTGAAGTCGTACGGCGCATGATGTGACCGGCTTTCTGCCAAGGCGCCTACCAACACTTCGCCATCTGATGGCTCCCCGAAAGACAGAGCACCCGCCGGGCTCCACTTCCCGGCAAAACGGGCGCGCCGATCGTGCGCCTGGCGAATCCAGCGAGAAAAACGCTGGCGAAAGCGTGCTGCGCCCGTACAGTTCGTCGGCAAAGGGCAAGGTCCGGGAGTCAGGGAAATCAGGGCGACGCTTCGGTCTGCCCAAACTGGGGCGGAGCAAGGCCAAACCCGCCAAACCGGAGACGGGTGCGTCCGCCGCACCGCCCGGGAGCGGCAACGGTAACGGCCAGCCGCTCTCGATCCCGTCCGCTCCGGGACTGGGCGGAGGCAACGGGAACGGCAACGGGCTGCCGCCGGGAGTGTTGAGCCTTCCGGTCCCCCCGCCCAAGCCTCCCAAGCCGAAGATCAAGAAGCTGAGGATCCTCTTCATCGTGCTCGGGCTCAGCCTGCTGGGCTTCTGTTCGGCTTTCTTCGGCATGGTGATGGCCGTCTCGCAGGATCTGCCGTCGATCGAGAATTACGCCCAGTTCCGGACGGCCAAGAATTCAGTCCTGACTGACAGCCAGGGCCAGTATCTCGGCACCCTTTCCAACAACGAGAACCAGATGCTTCTCGACGCCGAAGAGATCTCGCCGAACATGAAAAACGCGGTGGTCTCGATCGAGGATGCGCGCTTCTACGAACATCGCGGGATTGACTGGCGGGGACTGGGTCGCGCCCTGGTGCAGGACATCATCGCCCGCAGCGCCAAGCAGGGCGCGTCGACGATCACCCAGCAGCTGGTCAAACAGGCGCTGGAAGCGCAGAACGACCGTTCTCCCCTGCAGAAGGTCCGTGAAATGTCGATTGCCTACCACATCGAACAGCAGTGGACCAAGGACAAGATCCTCACGGAATACCTCAACACCGTCTATTTCGGATCCGGGGCCTACGGCATCGAAGCGGCGGCCCGGACCTACTTCGGGTACGCCCATCCCTCCTGCGGAACCGACGAGGAACCTTGTGCGGCACTCCTGACCCCGGCCGAGTCGGCGCTGCTGGCGGGCATCATCCAGAACCCCTGGGGTTACGATCCGAAGATCAATCCCGAAGCCGCTCTCTTGCGGCGAGACACGGTGCTCCAGAAGATGCTGGAGCAGGGCTACATCACCCAGGAGCAGTTCGACGAGGCGCAGGCCGAAGCGCTTCCCTCCGAGGGAGACATCGACCCTCCGACCATGGATTCGAACGCTCCTTACTTCACTTCCTGGATGCGCCAGCAGCTGGTTGACCGCTTCGGGGCCGGTCGTGCCTTCTTCGGTGGGCTCAAAGTCAAGACCACCCTTGACCTCGAGGTTCAGCAGGCGACCGAAGATGCGATCTACAACACGATCGGGGGGATCGGTCCCAGCGCCTCGGTGGTGATCATCAACAACAAGGACGCCACCGTCGACGCCATGGTCGGCGGCACCGACTACGACTCGACGCCGTTCAACCTTGCTACCCAGGGCTACAGGCAGCCGGGCTCGACGATCAAGCCCTTCATCCTGACCACGGCCCTGGCCCAGGGAATCTCCCCTTACACGACCTTCGAGTCCGCACCCCAGGTCTTCTGGCGCAAGGTCTACAACAAGAAGAAAAAGAAGTGGATCCGAGAGCCCTACTCGGTCGCCAACTACGGGGACTCCTACTCCGGAGTGAGCGACCTGGTCTCGGCGACCATCAACTCGGACAACTCCGTCTACGCGCAGCTGGGCATCGAAGCGATCGATGGTGGCCCGAAGGCGATCGCGAAAATGATCCACAAGATGGGCGTCTCGGACAAGATCGAGACCAACCCGGCGATGGTGCTCGGCACTTCCGAGGTCACGCCTTACCAATGGACCTACGCTTTCACGACCCTGGCCAATGACGGACGCCGGGTCAGCGGCTCGAATGCCCCCGTGCCGGGTGATTCCCCGGTCGCCTACACGAAGGTGACCGACGAGGACGGCAAGACGATCAAGGGCGGCGAGAACAAGGTGATCAGCACCAAGGTGGTGGAACCTGAAGTCGCGACCACGGCCAAGGAGATCCTCCACTCTGTTGTCACCCAGGGCACCGGCAAGAACGCGTACATCGGCGACGACAGCCAGTGGGGCAAGACCGGTACCACCGAAGACAACACGAACGCCTGGTACTGCGGAGCGATCACCGAGATCACGGCCTGTGTCTGGGTCGGCTACCCCGAGGGCTACGTGCAGATGCTGACCGAGTACTCGGGCGCCCCGGTAGACGGCGGCACCTTCCCGGCACTCATCTGGGCCAACGTCGTCGAAGCCTGGCAGTCGATCGAAGCGGCTCGCGCCGCCGAGCGTGAGGCCGAGTCCCTCGAGGAAGACGGCGAAGAATCCGACGATTCCGGCTCGACCGACTACGGGTACACGGATCCGGGTACCGATTACAGCGCTCCGGAATACTCGGCCCCGGCCCCCGAGACGACAACTCCGGCTCCGGCGCCCACCCCGGAACCCGCCCCCGCACCCGAGCAGACCACGCCCGCCCCGGTCCCGACGACCCCGGCCCCACCGTCCGGAGGCGGGGGAATCGCTCCCTCCGGGGGAGCCTCACCGGGCTAATAGAGGTACCCGGTCAGCCGATCTCGCTGATCCGGTTTCGGGCAAGTTCGATCTGGGCGTCAAGACTGACGCTGGAAGTGCCACCTTCGCTCTTCTTTGACTCGAGCCAACTGCCCTGCTCGAGCACCTCGTAGTACTCGTCATCGAACTGGTCTGACCGTTCGGCGAGCTCGTCGCGGGTCAGGTCCGAAAGGTTCCTCGACTCGGCGACACATTGACGGACGAGATCACCGACGATGCCGTGGGCTTCCCGAAAGGGCACGCCACGACGAACCAGCAGGTCGGCGATCTCGGTTGCGGCCAGCATCTCGTCGCTCGCCGCTTCACCGAGGCGCTCCCGGTCAAACTCGATCCCTTCGAAGATCCCGGCGGTCATCTCCAGTGAAGCCTCGACCGTTTCCGCCGCGTCGAAGAACGGTTCCTTGTCCTCCTGCATGTCCTTGCCGTAGGTGAGCGGCAATGCGTGGAGCACTCCGAGCAGGGTCGTGAAGTCACCGATCACCCGCGGTGCCTTGGCTCGCAGCAGCTCTGCCGAATCCGGATTCTGCTTCTGCGGCATGATGCTCGACCCCGAGGTGAAAGGTTCACTGAGCTGACAGAACGAGAACTCGCTGCTCGACCAGATGACCAGTTCAGAGCCGATCCGTGAAAGATGGGTAAGGCAGATCGACCCGGCCGAGAGATAGTCGAGCACCATGTCGCGGTTGGAGGTCGAGTCCAGGGAGTTGACGGTGACCGAATCGAACCCGAGGTCGGCCGCCACCGCCCGGCGGTCAATTTCCCAGTTCACTCCGGCCAGGGCGCCGGCACCCAGCGGCATCACCGCCGCCGCCTTGCGGGCGGCAGCAAAACGCTCGTAATCCCTGGAAAGCATCCAGAACCAGGACAGCAGGTGATGCCCCAGATAGACCGGCTGGGCCCGCTGCAGGTGGGTGTATCCGGGCATCGTCCAGTCACGGTGGGCCTCCGCCAACCGCAAGAGCTCTGCCATCGCGGTTGCGAGCCGCTCTCCGGCTCTCTCCGAAGCGTCCATTACAGCCATGCAGATATCGGTAGCGACCTGGTCATTGCGAGAGCGCCCAGTGTGGAGCTTGCCGGCAAGTTCACCGATCAGCGCACCGAGCCGGCGCTCGACCGCCATGTGGATGTCCTCGTCGCCCGGTTCAAAGACGAACTCTCCGGCCTTGAGCTCTCCGGCGATGCTGGCGAGTCCGTCGTCGATGACCTCGATCTCGTCGTCGGCCACCACGCCGATCCGGTTCAGGGCACGGGCGGGGGCCCGGGACTGGGCAACGTCATACGGAGCCAGGTTCCGGTCGAAATCGATCGACCGGTTGAGCCGCCAGAATCGGGGGTCCGGCGGTTCACGGAAACGCGAGGTCGATTTGTCGGTGTGCCTTGCCACGGCGCTGATTATTACCCGGGCGGGATCAGCCTGCGTCGAGCGCTTCAGTCAGGGCGGCAACGACCCGGTCGAGATCACCCTCGGAAAGGCCGGCGTGGAAGGGCAGGGCCAGCGACCGGGCTGCCACTGACTCCGCGACCGGGAACTGGCCTTCGCGGTACCCAAATCCAGCCAGGTGCGGGAACAGGTGGATCGCCGGCAGATATGCCTTGGCCGGGATGCCCCGCTCCCCCAGCTTTCGGATGATCCCGTCCCGGTCGCTGCCCACGGGGAGGCGAACCGGAAAGACGAACCAACTGCGGCGAGCCGGAGGATCGTCCGCAGCCGGCAAAGTCAGGGAGCCAGGCGAGTCGCCCGCCAGCCCGGCCAGACGCTCGAGGTACATGGCAGAAACCCGGGCCCGATCGGCCAGGAGCTGGTCGAGCCTGGCGACCTGGGCGGTGCCGATCGCGGCGGTCACATCCGACATCCGGTAATTGAAACCGAGCCGGTCGTGATCGAGCCAGTCCATGTCGATCGCCCGACCCTGGTTGCGCTCGCTCCGCAGAACTTCGGCCATGGTCGGGCCGGACGGGATGATCATGCCCCCCTCGCCGGTGGTCATCTGTTTGTTCGCATAGAAAGCGAAGGTCGAGACGTTTCCCCGGCTCCCGACCTTTCGACCCTCGCTGTCAACCGCGCCGAGGGCCTGGCAGGAATCCTCGAGCAGGCCGATCCCGCGACTGGCGGCGATCCTCTCGAAGGCCGGCAGGTCAGCGGCAAGGCCGAAGATGTCGATCGGCAGGACCCCGCAGGTCGCTTCGGTCATGGCGGCTTCTGCGGCGGCAGGGTCGAGGTTCAGGGTCTGCGGATCGATGTCGGCGAAGACCGGTTTGACCCCTTCGTAAAGCAGGCAGTTGGCGCTGGCCACGAAGGTGAACGGGCTCAACACCACCTCGTCGCCTTTGCCCCACCCGAGCGCCCGGACACCCAGGTGGAGCGCCGCCGTGCCGCTGGAGACCGCGACCGCGTCGTCAACTCCGAGCCACGCCGCGAAATCCCGCTCGAAGCGCTCGAGCGCCGGGCCGAGCGAAAGCCGGCCGGAGCGCAGCACCTCGAGCACCAGCCGCTCCTCTTCCGGCCCCACTTCGGGCCGGGCCAGGTCGAGCGGCGTCAATTCGTCAGTCACCGGAGGCTCCGGAACCACCATTCTGGAAGGCATAGGCAAGCGAATCGACCAGCGCCTCCCAGGACGCTTCGATGATGTTCTCGGAGACTCCGATCGAGCCCCAGGAATCACCTCCGTCGTCCCGCTTGGAATCCAGCAGGACGCGGGTTCCGGCACCGGTGCCGTGGGCCGTGTCAAGGATGCGGACCCGGTAGCCGGTCAGTTCGATGTCGTCGAGTTCCGGATAATGCCCGGTGATGGCGGCACGGAGCGCCTTGTCCAGCGCGTTCACCGGCCCGTTGCCCTCGGCCACTTCGACGTAGCGACGGTCGTCGACCCGGATCTTCACGATCGCCTCGGTTTCAACCTTCTCGCCGGCCCGAAGTTCGGTCTGGACCTTGAAGGATTCGAAGGTGAACAGGGGCTGATACTCCCCGGCCTGCCGCCTCAGCAGCAGGTCGAAGGAGGCCTCGGCGGCCTCGTAGTGATAGCCGTCGTGTTACTTGTGTTTGAGGGTCTGCACCGCCTGGCGAGCCGCCTCGTCGTCGAGCTCGAGACCGATCTCCTCGGCCCTCGCGAGCACCGTCGCCTTGCCCGAAAGCTCCGACGGAAGCACCGACCGGCTGTTGCCGACCGCCTCCGGATCCATGTGCTCGAAGGTCCTGACGTCAGCGGCGATGCCAGCCACATGCATGCCGCCCTTGTGGGCGAAGGCGTTCCGGCCAACGTAGGCCTGGTCCGGGTCGACCGGCACGTTGAGCAGGTCCGCGACGAAGTGGGAGACCGAGGAAAGCTCGCTCATCTTTTCCGGGGGCACGACCTCGTAGCCCATTTTCAGCTGAAGAGAGGGCAGGATCGAGATCAGGTTCGAGTTGCCACAACGCTCGCCATAGCCATTGATGGTGCCCTGGACCTGCCGGGCGCCGGCGTCGACGGCCGCGAGGGCGTTGGCGACACCGCACTCGGCATCGTTGTGGCAGTGGATCCCGAGCTCCGAGTCCGGAAGGGACGCGTGGACCTCGGCCACCGCTTCCCCAATCTGGTGCGGCAGGTGGGCTCCGTTGGTGTCACAGAGGACGAGCACCTCGGCACCGGCCTCATGGGCGGTGCGAAGGCACTCGAGCGAATAGTCACGGTCATCAGCCCGGGCGTCGAAAAAATGCTCGGCGTCATACATGACCCGTTTGCCTTCGCTGCGCAGATACGCGATCGATTCGCCGATCATCGCCAGGTTCTCTTCCCGAGAGACCTTCGTGACCTTTTCGAGATGGAGCGACC
>JAEYSQ010000234.1 GCA_023434465.1 Actinomycetes bacterium | reverse complement strand
GGTCGAGGATGTCGATGGCCTCGTAAAAAATCGGCAAAAAACCATATACGGCGACGAACACTCGTACGCCCTCGCCGCCTAGCTGATACCTAGGTAACGAGAGTCGGCCCGCCCTCGGCCCGTGGGGCGGAGTCCCGGCTTCAGAAACGGGCTTACCCCAAAGGAGTGCCTCGGCCGGAGGGGGAAATTCAAGAGGCTTGGTCATCCGCAGTGCCCGCCGGCGCGGACCCCGGATGACGAGAACAAAGCGCCGGCTAAGCCTGTAGACGCCTTTCGACACGCGACTGCGGACGCGGGTTCAATTCCCGCCGTCTCCATTCCGGTTAGAAAGAAAAGGGCCCGCCTGGTTAGCGGGCCCTTTTGCTGTAAGGCAAGTAGTGAACCGGTTATTCGTTGACCGGCGGCATCTGCTCGATGTACCCGAACCCCCGAGAAGCGACCGTGCCGACCAGATCCTTCTGGGCGGTGCGGCGGGTCTTGGCGGCAGCGAACTGTGTGCGGAAGGTCCGGCGCCAGGCGTTGCGGGCCTGCTGGATCTGCCGCTGGGCACTGGCCCTGGCGTTGGCGATCCGCGAGTTGTAGAGGTTGGTGACGCTGGTGATGCGGGCGGAGTAACGGCTGTTTACGTTGTTGACCGCGGTGGTCCGGTCACTGACCAGTCCGTTGATCTGAGTCTGCAGCTTGTCGATCTGACGGATCAGTTTCGCCCGCCTGGTCGGATTGGTGGTCCGGTTCAGCTGGCGCCGGAGCCGGTCGCGCTGGTTGGCGCGGCTGTTGATCTGCGGCGCGAAACGGTTGTAGATCCTCTGTACAGCCGCATTCTGATCGGCCTGAAGGTCAGCCAGCCTTTCGGCCAGGTCCTGCTTGATGTTCTGGACCTGGTTTTTCTGGTTGACGCGGATCTGCTTGATCTGCCGTCGTTCCTGGTTGTCGTCCTGCTTCTTGATGCGCGTGATCTTCTGCTGGAAGAGCGCCTGGACTTTCCGGTTGGTCGTCTGGCGGCGCTGGGTCAGGTTTGAGCGGTAAACGCCTTTCCTCGCGGCCGGGGTGGCGACGTTGCGCTTCGAGTAGAGGAACTGGGTGTAGTTCTTCAACTTCTTGAAGGCGACCGTCTGCTTGATCCCGGGAATCGGACGCTGAGCCGATGCGGGGGAGGAAGCGAGCGCGAAGCCGGTGGCGAGCAGGGCGACGAATGTGACGAGACGAAATTTCATGGTGCCGAAACTAACACCGGACATGCCTCACAGTTGCGAGAAAACCGCGGGCGAAGGAAAAATTACGGTCAGGGTGTCGCCCGCGGCGAGGTGGTCTTGTCCCGGGGGGCGGTGGTCTCCTGCTCGGCCCGGATCACATGCATCACCGCGTTGATCAGGGCAAGATGGGTAAAGGCCTGCGGAAAGTTGCCCAGGTGCCGGCCCGAGCGCGGATCGATCTCTTCCGCGTAGAGCTGAAGCGAACTGGCGAAGCCGAGCAGACGTTCACAGAGCTCCCGGGCCCGTTTCAGCTCCCCGATCTCGACCAGGGCGCTGACCAGCCAGAAGGAGCAGATCGTGAAGCTACCTTCCTCGCCTCGCAACCCATCATCGGTCTCGTCGACCCGGTACCTGAGGACCAGCCCGTCCTCGGTCAGCTCGTCGGCGATTGCCAGCACCGTCTTGCGGATCCGCGGGTCGGTGGGAGGCAGGAAGCGGAGCAGGGGCAGCAGCAGGCAGGAAGCGTCGAGAGCATCGGATTCGTAGTGCTGCGTGAACACTCCGCGCTCGTCGACCGCGTTGTCGCAGATGTCCTGGTGGATCTCGTCGGCTACGGACTGCCACGCTTCAGCGAGATCGTGCTCCTCGCGCAAGCGGGCCAGGCGGGCGCCGCGATCGACCGCAACCCAGCACATGACCTTCGAGGAGGTGAAGTGCTGAGGCTTTCCGCGAACCTCCCATATGCCGTGGTCGGTTTCACGCCAGTGATCGAGCGCCGCATCGACCTGCCTCTTGAGGATCGGCCAGATCTCCTCCGGCATCCCGTCGCGTGACTTGGTGTGAAGGTAGAACGAGTCGAGCACGGCTCCCCAGACGTCATGCTGGCGTTGGCCGTAGGCGCCGTTGCCGATCCGGACCGGCGAGGCTCCCTCGTAACCGTGAAGGTTTTCGAGGATTTTCTCTTCGAGTTTCTTTTCTCCCGCGACGCCGTACATCACCTGCAGGTCGTCTTCGCCGGCCGCAACGTCGGCGATGAAATAGAAGAAGTCATTCGCTTCCCAGTCGAATCCGAGCGTGTAAAGGCCCCACAGAGTGAAGGTGGAATCGCGGATCCAGGAGAAACGGTAATCCCAGTTCCGCTCTCCCCCGGGAGTCTCAGGCAACGAGGTGGTGGCGGCGGCGATCAGCGCACCGGTCGGCGCGTAGGTCAGGCCCTTCAAGGTCAGGGCCGAGCGTTCCAGGTACCCGCGCCAGGGGTGGTCCGGGAAGGTGCCGCGGGCCAGCCAGTTCTGCCAATGGTGGGCCGTCCAGACCAGCCGGTCGTGGGCCTCGTCGTAATGCTGCGGCGCCGCATGCTCACTCCAAGACAGCGCGACGAAGCGCACGTCGCCTTCCTTGAGCATGGTCCGGGCGGTCGTCCGTGGTCCCTCGAAACCGAGGTTCATGTCCGTATTCAGCCGTAATTGAAGGTCGACTCCGGGCGCGGTCGCGAGACCCTCGTGATAGGCGTCTCCGGTGTACTGCCACTGGGCTGGTGCCTGGCCGTAATCGAAGACCGGCTTGCAGTCGAGGGTCAGCTGGACTTCGCCGTGGACGCAGCGGACCATGCGCAGCAGCACGTGATCGGCGTCATAGTCGGTGGGGGCCCGACGATGGGTTCCGGAGCGGTCTTTCTCGTGGTGCCAGGGCCCGATCAGGAGCACGTCACGGACGATGATCCAGCCATCGCCCGTGCCCCAGCTGGTCTCCAGCACGTTGGTTCCTGGCAGGTACCGGCGGTGGCTGGGGACGTTTATGTCGGCCGGACCGAGCCGAAAATTGCCGGCGCTCCGGTCGAGGATCGAACCGAAGATGCTGGGAGAATCGAAGCGGGGCAGGCAGAGCCACTCGATGTTTCCGCTAGGTGCGACCAAGGCGGAAACCTCGCCGTCGGAAAGAAACCCGTAGTCGGCGATCGGCGGGTAAGGAGAAACACCCGGCACCGATTCCTGGGTCGCGATCTGCGACTCGAAGGAATGCCCGAACTGGGGTCCGGAGTGCGGGTGAGGGTCGAAGCCGCCGTTGCTCATGGAGCGAAAATGCTGTCACAAATGTCAGCCGGGCCGTCCGGCCTCCGCCGGGCGACAACAGATCACCCGTCCCTCCGACTCGAAACAGGGGATGGTTGGGAGGGCTCTGCGGGGTGGCAATCCGGGAATTGTCTGTCCGGGTAGCCTCACTTGTCCATGGCAGTGGTAACGGCAACATCGATCGGCATTCACGTCGGCGGGGACCCGCTTTTCTCCGAGGTCTCTTTCAAACTCATGCGAGGAGATCGCATGACCCTTTCCGGCCGCAACGGCGCCGGAAAATCGACCCTGCTCAGGATTCTGGCCGGGGAGGCGGAGAACGATTCGGGGTCGCTCAGCTACCAGAAGGGCGCCCGGATCGCGCTTCACGACCAGCGTCCGCCTCGGGATCAGGGCCTCTCACTTCAGGATTACGTGTTCACGGGGCGGGCCGATGTGATCGCCACCGAACAGGAGCTGCAGCGGCTCGAGGAGTCGATGTCAGGCGGGGATCACTCCGACGAGACGATGCGTTCCTACGCCGACGCGCAGCAGCGGCTCGAACTCGCCGGCGGTTACCGGTGGCGGGACGAAGTGCTGGTCGTTCTCCGGGGACTCGGTTTTGGTGATGAGGAGTTTGCCCGTCCCCTCTCATCCTTCTCGGGCGGCGAGCTTACCCGCGCGTCACTGGCCCGCGCGCTCGGGGCGAGGGCCGACCTCCTGCTCCTCGACGAGCCGACCAACCACCTCGACATCCCGACCCTCGAGTGGCTCGAGGAGTACCTGAAAGATCTCGACGCGAGCGTGGTTCTGGTCGCCCATGACCGCTGGTTCCTGGAATCCGTCGGCACGTCGGTCCTCGAACTCGAAGCCGGCAAGGCGAGGTTCTTCTCCGGTCCCTGGCATGCGTGGCGCAAGGAACAGGCCGCCCGCCAGGTCGCCCTCGGCAAGCAGATCGAGAAGCAGCAGGCCGAGATCGCGCGCATGGAGCGGTGTGTCGAACGCTTCCGCTACAAGGCGACCAAGGCCCGTCAGGCCCAGTCCAGGGTCAAACAGATCGAGAGGGTGAAGAAGAACGCGGCGACCGTGGATCCCCAGGACCGGCGGGTGCTGGCCTTCGAGTTTCCCCAGCCCGAGCGAGCCAGCCGCGTCGTGCTGAAGATGGTCGGTGGCCGAATTGAAGTGCCCGGACGGGTTCTGCTCGAGGACGCCAACCTGCTCCTGGAAAGGGATGAGCACGTGGTACTGGTGGGACCGAACGGTGCTGGCAAGACGACCCTGCTTTCCACCCTGGCCGGGGAGCGGAAGCCGGCGGCAGGCCATGTGAAGCTCGGCCACAACGGCAAGATCGGCTACCTGTCTCAGCATGCGGACACCGCTTCCGGGGACGGGACCGTGCTCGAAGCCGCCGCGCGGGAGACCGGACTAACCGGGCAGAAGGAACGCGACCTGCTCGGCGCCTTCCTGTTCTCCGGGGAGGACGTCAACAAGCAGCTCACCGACATTTCCGGCGGCGAGCAGCGCCGGCTTTCGCTGGCGATCCTGGTTGCTTCCGGAGCCAACCTCCTGTTACTGGACGAGCCGACCAACCATCTCGACATCGAGAGCCGCGAGGCGCTTGAGGACGCGCTGCTGGCCTTTCCCGGGGCGCTGATCCTGATCTCCCACGACCGGGCCCTGCTCGAAGCCGTCGGCAACCGGACGCTGGTTTGTGAGAACGGAGAGCTGACCAACCACCTGACGGGCTGGGCCGAGTACCAGAAGCAGCGCGACGAGGAAAAGGAACTGGAACTTGAGCGCCAGGCGGGTGCTTCGAAACGCTCCCGGCGTTCTGAGAACGCCCGGCGGGGCGGATCGCAGGGCAAGGAAGTGGCGAGAGCAAAGCGCAAGGTCGAAAACCTCGAGAAAAAGATCGAGAGGGCCGAGTCATCGCTGGCTGAGCTCGAGGACGAACTGGCCGACCCCGCGGCATGGTCGACTCCGGAGAAGACCGAAGCTGCGACCCGTCGCCACGACGAGGCGAAAGCGAAGATAACCTCGCTGCACGCAGAGTGGGAAGAAGCCGACCGGATTGCCCGTGAAGCAGCGGAGGAAGCTACGGCCTGAATTCAGGCCGTCAGCGGGTTTCGCGGTTGCCGTTTCCGGGAAGTCAACTGTTAGGTTCGGGGGGCAAGGTGTTGCCCCAAGGAGATGCGCTTGTCCAACCCAGAAGAGCGGGCCGACAGAAACTTTCCGGATTCGGATGAGTTGACGATCAACCGTGGGCGAATGATCGAGCTGGCCGAACGGGAAGCGCTCGAGAGGAAGCCCGACCCGGAAACTTTTTGGGCGGAGGGCTCCGGCCCCGGCAGCTACCGGTGGTTCTGGGTGCTGCTGGTCGGAAAGG
>JAEYSQ010000222.1 GCA_023434465.1 Actinomycetes bacterium | reverse complement strand
TGATCTCGTACCCGCGGGATGCGCCCTTCACCACCGGCAACTGCTGGTAGCAGGAGAGCAGGCTTCGCTTCTGGGTCGGGTTCTCCTGTTCGAAGGTCGTGTGGGCGCGCCGGCCGTTGGCGCTGAGTTCCAGACGCTCCCAACCGTTGCCGTCGGAATAAAAGCGGGCCGGACCGGCCGCGAGGCCCCTGGGTCCGGTGAGCCGGACGGTGCCCGTCGCCGGCTGCCCGCAATCGGGCAATTCGACCGTCACGGTTGCCGTCCTGGTCCCTGGGGGAACCAGGAAAACCGGGTTGTTGTCGGCCGGAGGACGATGACTGTTCAGGGTGAGGGCGGCCGCTCCGAGCACGAAGAGCGCAAGTGCGAAGCCAAGCGCAAGCGGAAGGCGGACCGCTACGAATCCTCCAAACCGCTTCGACTTCTCCGTCCAGCTCAGTCCTTTGAGGGCTCCCCGCCGGACGCCGAGCGCCCCGAACAACATCAGGAGGAGCAGAACCACCAACCCCGCGAAAAGGGAGAACTCGGTCAGATCACGGAGGTCCACTTGGGGTGATCAGGTCCTGGACTTGCGCCAGGCGACGAGTTTTCGGCCGAAGGCGGGTGTGGCGCTGGAAGCCAGATGCTCGGCTTCGGTACGCGCTTCTTCGGGGTCTAGCCCGAGGACCTCGCTGGTCAGGTCGGTCGCGGCGGTGCGTCTGGAGGTCAGCACGAGCGCCGCACTCATGCCGGCGGGGCTGAGTCCGAGATCAGCTTCGTTGATCAGTCCCATCTCGCGGATGCGGCGCACCATCTGAAGCGCGGAAGGCTGGGAAACCTCGAGTTCCCGGGCGAGCCTGGCCTGGGTCGGCGGCGTGCCTTCCTGGCCGAGGTCGAACAAAGCCATCAGGTACCGGGCGACTCCTTCGCTCATCTCCACACAGGGGTGGTTGCCAGGCTCGCTGATGAATTCTCTGCTTTTCGGCTCGGTATTCAAACCAGGTTCGATTCTACCCCGGCGATGGGACACGGGCCCGCTGGATTGGCATAGTCTCTTGCCGTCAGTCGCCCTACCCTGTGGAGGAATTCGCGTGAGTCGCAATCGTCTTGTCCTGTTTCTGATCGCCGTCTTCGCCCTGGCCCTTTTCGTCGGTTGCGGTTCGAGCGATGATTCGTCCGACGAAAGTTCATCCTCGGGTGAGGAAACCGCCACCGCGTCGAGTTGTACCCCCGAAGATCTGAGCACCTTCAAAGACGGCGTGCTGACCATCGGCACCGATTCACCGGCCTACCCGCCCTACTTCGAAGACGACGACCCGACCAACGGCAAAGGCTTCGAAAGCGCCCTCGGCTACGCGATCGCCGCCCAGCTCGGTTTCAACGATTCGCAGGTCGAGTGGACGACCGTGCCCTTCGACGCTTCCTACCGTCCCGGCCCGAAGGATTTCGACTTCGATCTGAACCAGATCTCGATCACCCCGGACCGGGAGAAGGCAGTTTCCTTCTCCGAGCCCTATTACACGGCCAATCAGGCCGTCCTGGTCAAGAAGGGCAGTGACTTCGACGGGATCACCAGCCTGTCCGAGCTCGAGGACGCGACGATCGGCGTTCAGGTCGGCACCACCAGCCTCGACGCCGTCGAGGAGCAGATCGAGCCGGCAAATGAGCCGAAGGTGTTCAACAACTCGAACGACGTGGTCACCGCCTTCAAGCAGGACCAGGTCGATGCGATCGTGGTCGACCTGCCGACCGCGATCTACCTCCGTGACGCCGAACTCTCCGGCACCGTGGTTGCCGGTCAGTTCGAACAGGAGGGCGGCGACCAGTGGGGCGCCTTGATGACCAAGGATTCGGACCTCAAGAGCTGCGTCGATCAGGCCATCGGTGCCCTCAAGGAGGACGGCACGATGGAGGAGATCACCAACCAGTGGATGAGCGATTCGGCCAAGGCGCCGATGCTGAGCTAGATCTGGCGGAGATCTCGGAAGCTCCAGTTCAAAGCATTCCCGGCGATCGCCGGGCCGCCCGCGAAAAAGCCAGGAAGGCCAAGGCGCGGCGCGGTCAGGCGATCGCCGGTCTTTCTTCGGTCCTCGTCCTCGGAGGGCTCGCCGCGCTCGTTTTCACCAGTCAGGGATGGCCGGACGTGCGGGAAACCTTCTTTTCCGCCGAAGCGTTCCGGACGTCGTTTCCCGACATCCTTCGTGGTTTCTGGCTGGATGTGAAGCTGTTCCTCGTGGTCGAGGTCATTGTCCTGGTCCTCGGCCTGCTCGTCGCGGTGGTACGGACCAGCAAGAACCCGGCTCTCTTCCCGATCCGTGTGCTTGCCGCGGTGTACTGCGACTTCTTCCGGGGCGTGCCGGTAATCCTCCTGGTTTACCTGATTGGTTTCGGCATTCCGGCGCTGGGGCTTGCCGGTATGCCGACCGATCCGGTGATTCTGGCGGGCGTTGCGCTGTCGCTCGCTTACAGCTCATATGTGGCCGAGGTTTACCGGGCCGGGATCGCGTCGGTTCATCCCAGCCAGTTCGATGCCGGTCTGGCGACCGGCCTGACCAGAATGCAGACCCTGCGCCATGTGATCGTGCCGCAGGCGATCCGGCGGGTCCGGCCGCCTCTGCTCAATGACTTCATCTCGCTGCAGAAGGACGTCGCCCTGGTCTCGATCCTCGGGATCAGCGAGGCCTTCCGCATCGCCCAGATC
>JAEYSQ010000006.1 GCA_023434465.1 Actinomycetes bacterium | reverse complement strand
TGTCAACGCGGCATTCGAAGGTGACTCCGCTGTCCGGGCTGTTGAACTCGGCGGAAGCCGACTTCGATGTGCCGTTGCCGGGACCGGAAGTGATCACCGTTTCCGGATTGAAGCGAACCTCCTCGGTCCGGTTGGCGCTGTCGTTGGACTGGTTCTCGTCACCGGTGGTCGAGACCACATAGCTGATGCCGACCGAGGGCGCGTTCGAGCGACTGGCGCGAAGGCCCAGGTTGAGCGCCGGCGCGGTCTGCTCGGCGGCCAGCTGTTCACCGCGGACACAGGTGACCTTGCGGATGATCTGACCACAGTTCCAGCCACTGGTGCCCTGACCGACTTCGGAATCCCACTGGACTCCATCCGGGAGGTCGACCGAAACGCTGGTCGGGCCGGTGGTGCTCGAAGTGCCGACGTTCTTGACCGTGACCACGCGGGTTGCCGTGATGCCGGCCTCCATGTGCTCGGTCGAAGTGCCGGCCGCAGCCACGGTGGCTTCGAGGTCGACTCCGGAAAGGCTGGAGGTCGCATTTGCGTAGTTGTTCGACGGGTTCACATCACCCGGGGTCGAGGCCACGGCCAGCGACTGGGTGTTGCTGTCACTGGTCGGGACGACGTCGAACTCGCCGACCATGGTCGTGTCGGCCCCGGGGGCGAGGGTTCCTCCGTACTCACAATCGAGGTAAGCCGGGTTCAGCCCGACCGCCGGGACCGGGTCACAGTTCCAGTCACCGTCACCGGCGTTGCCGACCGGGGCGAGACCTTCGCTCACGCTGACGTTCAGCTTGACGCTCGGGGCGCCCGCGGTCGAGTCGGTTCCGATGTTCCGGACCGTGTAGGTGATGCCGACCGTGTCGCCGACCCGCATCGTCGACGGCTGGTCGATCGAGACGGTGACGTCCGCCGTGGCCACGACCGAGATCGGGTCACTGGCGGAATTGTTTGCCGCGAACGGATCGTCGGTGCTGCTGACCGTGGCGACCGAGTCCTTCGAGCCTGAGGCGGTGCCCGGGATGTCGAAACCGACCGTGATGTCCGGAGCCGGAGCACCGGCGGGCAGCGAAGCGGTGCGGGTGCAGTCAACGGCATCGCCAGCCACCGAGCAGGTCCAGCCGGGCCCGCTCGCGCTCACGTTCTGGAAGGTCGGGTTGACCGGGTCCTGGACCCTGTACGAGGCAACTGAGGCCTGGTTGCCGACGTTCTCGACGTGGATCTTGAAGCTGCCGCGCTTGCCGGCGCGTACCGCGGCCGGGTCGTGACTCTTCGTGATCGCGAGATCGATGGTCTCGAGGGTCGGCGCGACCGTGGCTTCATTGTCGGCCAGCCGCGTGTCCGGCTCGCCGTTGGTCGCAACTTCGAGACCGGTATCCCAACTGGCCGGGGCCGTATTGCCCACGTTGGTTCGAAGCTTCAGCGCCGGAGCGTCAGCACCGGCGGCGATGCTCTGCGAGCGAACACAGGTCACCTGGGTTGCCACGCCGGTCGAGGAGCAGCTCCAGCCCGCCGTGGTCGAACCGGTCGGACGGAACGAGACTCCGGTGGCGAGAGGCATGACGACCGTGGTCGGTTCGACCGTCGGGGCGCTGCCTCCGTTGTGGACGGTGATCGAAAGTTCACCGATTCCGCCGGCCCGCGGGGCGATCGAAACCTCACCGGCGACCGAGACGTCTATGCGCCTGACTTCGGTCGGGTCGGTCGCGATGTTGTTCGGGCTGAGCGCCGGGTTCGCGTCACGCGCGGTCGAGACTTCAGCGATGTTGTCCGAATTGTCGGCCGCCGCATCCGTGATGTGAACGGGAATGTCGATCGTGACCGATGACTCGGGCTCCATCGCCGAGCTGAGAGCGTCCGGGGCCTCGAGCGTGCAGGTCACGTCACCGGCGTTCTCGGTGCATTCCCAGCCGGGCCGCGTCGCTTCGATGTTGTCGACGTCCGGGACGATTCCGTCCGGCAGGTTGTCGGTGACCGTGATCGACTCGCCCGGATCGGTTCCGAAGAAACCGACGTTGCGGATGTCGAGCGAGTAGACGTCATCGGCTCCGACCCGGAAGGCACCCTGGTGCCGGGACTCGATCGAGAGGTCGACCGCGACCGCAGTCGTCGAAACGCTCGAGGTGTTGTTCGCCTCGATCGCGGAGTCCTCCGGGACGCCACGGGTGTCGCGGGCGGTGTCCACGTAAGCGGTGTTGATCACCGTTCCGGCTTCAGCAGCCTCGTCGAGCACATCCACCCGGACCTCGATCGGGGCGGCCTGAATACCCCCGCCGAGCGTGTTCTCCATGACGCAGATCACGTCGGCACCGCCGACCGTGGAGTCGGAGCAATCCCAGCCAGCTCCGGATACGCCCTTGAGCTTGAGTCCGGCAGGCAGCGTGTCGGTGACCGTGATGTCACCGACCGTGATGGCATCTCCGACGTTGGTCACGTTGAGCCGGTAACGGCCCTCGATTCCGACGTTGAAGGGCTTGACGGCGATCTTCTCGATCGCCAGGTCCAGCCGCCGGACCGGAACGTCGGCCGCGTCCTCGTTGTTCGGGGAGAAAGCATCCTCCGTGTTGGTCAGGGTGACCGGAACGGAAACGCCAGGGTAGGCGGCCTGGGCCACGGCGACGGTAGCCGTGACTTCGCCGGTGGTGGCGCCGTCACTGATTCCGGCGGCGTGCTCACACTGGATCTGGTCGCTGTCGAGCACGGTGGCCGAGCAATCCCAACCGGCGCCGTCGACCGCGGTCACGGTCAGGCCGGCCGGCAGGGCCGAGTCGATGCTGGTGGCAACCGTGCCGGGTACGACCGACTCATTGGTCACCGAGTAGGTGATCGTCCCGGGGTCCCCGACCGTGAAGGCGCCGGCGACACTGACGTCCGCGGCGAGATCGTTGAGGACGTGGACCAGGTCGGTGTCATCATCGTTGTCGGCACCGCTGAAGGCACCGATGTCACCCTGGGTCGAAACCGTGGCCGACACCGTGCGGTTCTCGGCCGGAGTAGTCCGGTCGATCCGCGCCCAGATGGTGATCGGCGGGGCGCTGTCGTTGCCGGCGATCTCCGCCGAGCGGCCGCAGGAAATGTTCTGGGGATCGGACGGGGCACAGCTCCATCCGAAGCCGCCGGAGCCTTCGCTGCGGTAGGTGAAGCCGGACGGCAGTGAAACGCCAACCGTGGATCCTCCAACCGTGACTCCGTCACCGACGTTCTCGACGTCGACGGTGTAGGGGAACCAGCCGTTGGCCACCAGCTGGTCGCTGTGACTGACATCCACCGCGAGGTCGGTCTTGACTACCGGGGCCGCGAGGTTGTCCGTGTTGTTGGCGGGCGAGGGGTCACCGGCCATCGCGACGTTGGCATTGATCTGCGCGGGATTCGCCGCGTTGGTGGCAACGTCGACCGTGGCGTCGAACTGACTGGTGGCGCCTGCCGCGAGACCGCTGGCGGGCAGGGTGCAGCTGATGTTCGACGCGTCGTTGGTGCAGTTCCAGGCGCCGGGGCTGTTGAAGCTGGTGATCGAGACACCGGTCGGTACCGATGCGGTCAGGGTCAGTGGCAGCGAGCTCGCGTCGTTGGCCGAGTTGTTCTTGACGTCAAACGTCACGTGTCCACTCGAGCCGGCGCGGAGCTTGCCATCCCCCGCCACGCTGCTGGCCTTGGTATCGAGCGAGATGTCCGTCGCCGGCACCACGCGGAGGGTGCGCTGAGCGATGTCCATGTCCCCCCCGGTGTCCTTGATCCGGACCCGGATTGGCAGGGTGATCGGCGGTGACCCTTCGGAAATGGTCGGAGCGGTGAAGTTGGCGACCGGGTTCGTGGTCCAGGCGCCGAAGGTCCCCGTGCCGAAGTCGAACGAGTAACGCTCGGTTGCGTGGCCGCCGACCTTGAAGTAGCTGGTCGAGGCATCGAGCTGAACGTTCTGGGCCGAAACTGCGGTCGGGGTCTGGGTGGTCAGCCACGGGCTGGCCGATACTCCCGGAGCGGTGAAGCGCGACTTCACCGCTTTGTTCACGATCGCGTTCGCCGGATCGGTCCGCTGCGGGAAGCTCGTGAAGCGGAAGTCCGTCACCGCGGTGTTGTTGCCCTGTGAGGGCAGGCCCAGGGTGCTGTTCAACTGGCTGGTCGCCAGACCACAACCTTCCGCTGCCGGGGCGTTGTAGGTCTCGTCAACCCCTCGCCAGGAGCCGGCGCCACGCTCGATGAATGAAGTCAGCGGTGCGACGAGGACCTGGGCGGCGGTCGGCTTGCCACCCGAGCCGTCAGTCGGGAAGCCCGGGACAGCGACCGGCGCCTCGGGCCAGACACCGGCTTCGTCGGTGTACGGCTCGCCGGCAATCCAGCCGGCATTGTCGGCGATCAGATTGGCGACCGCAACGTTCTGGGCGGGCGGTGTGGGGGTGGTGGGGAAGGCCCCGACGTGGGTCCTGGTGGCCAGTGTGATCGGCGAACCCGAACTACCGACATAACAGGAGTTTCCGAGGTCGATACCGAGCGCGGCACCTTCGATCTTCAACCGGAGCGGCATGGTCATGTGGACGATGCCGCTGAGCGGATCGATCATGCCGGTGAAGCCCGCCACGGGCTGGATCCGGACGGTCACCGCGATGTCGTCGACGTTGACCGGGATCGGCGGGAAGCAGATGCCGCCGTTGACCGGGGTCTGCGCCGCGACGCAGTTGACGTAAGTCGAGTTGGGAACGGTGATCACGCCGTAACCGTTGGCGTTGGTCGTCACGGTGCCCGAGAAGGCCGGGTTCGGCAGGTCGAACTCGGAAAAGTCCATCGGAATGCCGAGGGCGGTGCCCGAAGTACCAACGACCTCGAGGAAGCCGCCACTGATCTCGGCCCGGAAGTTCGGCGGCGACGGGTTGTCGACCTTGGCCGCGTTGGCACCGCTAGGCGCAAGCGCAAGGCCGAGCAGCAGAGCCGCGAATGCCGCGAGCACTGCCTTTCTGACCTTTGCTGTCCTGTTCCCTGTGGCCTTCATCTTCTCTCCCTTATCTCCGCTTTTGTCCCTGGCTTCTGAGCTCTGATTCATTCCGCTCATTCCCTATTTCGCCGATCCCGTTTTTTTGCCCTGTTTGGCTGTGTATCGGAGGAGCTTCGGCGTTGCCTTGCCTCCCTTGGTCTTGACCACGCCGCTGCCATCCGTGTAGGTGGCAGTGGCCTTGATCGTGACCTTCCGGGCCTTCCTGACCGCGGCACCCTTGCGGGTGATCGTGAATTGCCTGAAGGCAGCCTTGCCGGCCGGCACGTTGACCGTGACGCAGCGCTTCGCCTTGCCCTTGAAGTGCTTCTTCGGGAGGACGAGGCAGAGCTTGGTGCCGGGGGCAGCCGTGTCTCCCTTATTGGTGACGGTGACCCGGTACTTGGCCTTCTTGCCGAACTTGATCTTCTTCGGTCCCTTGACCACCGGCCTGGTGAGGTTGATCACCGGATCGGGCGGGTTGACGCAGTTCGGCGGAGTGCCGGTCTGCGGCGGGACGCATTGCTCGGATTCCCTGGTCAGGGCGAAGTCGAGCGCCATCTCGATGTCGCTGCGCGGCAGCTCGAGCAGGGTGTCGATCGCCGTCTTGAAGGTGCCGCACCCGGTCAGTTTCGGGAAGGCGACGTTGGTCTGCTCGAGATGCGCGGTGTCGTCACCGGCATTCCACGTGCCGACCAGATCGAAAGTGATCGGCCGCAGTGAACATTCGGTGCCCTCGGCGAAGAGCGGGGCGCCGCCCAGCTTGGCATCGACGTCGGCCCGGACCGGCAACCTGAGCTTGGCCTGACCGCCACCATTGGTGAGTACGCCCCAGCCGTTGCCGGTTGCCGAGATCGAGATCGTCACTTCGACCACCGATCCGGGGCCGATCGCGTCCTCGATGGTCTGGACGACCGGTGCGAAGCTGACCCCGTCGGTCGGGACGAACCAGCGTCCGTCGCTACCGATCTTGCCGACCAGTTCCACCTGGTCCTGGGGCAGATCCACGGAGCCGAGCGAAGCCAGCGACAGCGTGCCGCCGGTTGACTTCGCGGTGAGAGCCGGACCTTCGACCGGCTGCTTGGCGACGCAGTTCGGCGGCGTACCGTCGAAGTCGTTGCTGCAGCTCGGATCGAGGACGACCCAGGTCGCGGTGGCCGGCGTCGTCGAGACGTTGCCGGCCGGGTCGACGGCACGCACCGTGACGGTGCGCTCACCGGCGGCGAGGCCGGTCACCTGCCAGGGGCTGGTGCAGTCGTCGAAGAGACCGCTGTCTACCTTGCACTGGAACCCGGCGGCCGGATCGGTGCTGGTGAAGGCCACCTCGCCGCTGTAGGAAACGACCTGGCCTTCGGGGGCCGAAGTGATCGAGACATCCGGAGCGACCGTATCCACGTTCCAGTTGCGGGTCGGCGGAGTCGGATCCTTGACTCCGACCGGAGCCACCGAACTGACCGCGCGAACGCTGAACGAGTGGGCACCCTCGGAGAGATCCTCGAGCTCGACCGGACTTGAGCAGGCTTCCCAGGCGCCGCCGTCAATCCGGCACTCGAACGTGCCCGACTTGTCGGAGACGAACTGGAAGGTCGCGTTCTTGCTGGTGCTGGAGCCGCTCGGACCGAAGTTGATCTGGGTGACCGGAGCCCCACGCTGGACATCCCAGGTCAGGGTCGTCGGGTCACTGATGTTTCCGGCGATGTCACGGGCCACGACCGTGAAGGTGTGGGCACCATCGCTCAGACCTTCGGCTTCAAAGCTGCCGATGCCATCGGCGTCGCCGATGGCGCCGGACTTGCCGAGGTCGTCGCAGCGGGCCTGCGTGCCGTCATCGATGCGGCAGAACAGGCCGGCCAGCGCACCGGTGCCATCGAGTTCGTGATGGAACGCGAAGCGCGCGGTACCGACGCGGGTGGTGACCCCGTCAGCCGGGCTCGCATCGTCGATCACCGGCGGGTTCGGCTTGGAGCCAAGCACGGTCCACTCATGGGTCGCGACCGGGCTGACGTTGCCGGCCTGATCGATCGCCCTCACGGCGAGGAAGTGCGGACCGTTGACGTTGTCGGCTTCGACCAGGGTGAGATCCCGGTCACAGACCGTCCACTCGCCGGGGTCGATGTTGTCCGGGTCGACCGGATCGAGAGCGCATTCCGCGTCTGCTTCAGGCGCGAGAACCAGCGGATCGCCGTCCTTGACGTCCCAGGCGAAGTCGGCATCACCCAGCGGCATGAAGGCCGCGGGCTTGCTGGTGAAGGTGACTTCGGGGTTGACCGTGTCCTGGCGCCAGCTGACCGACGCCGGAGTGAGTTCGACGTTGCCCGCGATGTCGGTGGATCGCACGGTCAGCGTATGAACGCCGTCGTCGATTCCGCCGACCACCCCGAGGTCAGCGAGCGTCACCGGACTGGTGCAGGCGACCGGCGCGGCGCCGTCCAGGATGCAGACGGATCCGGAGATCGCTTCGTTGGCTGCGAACTCGAAGCTCGGGTCGGCATCGCCCGTGACCGGGTCCGGAGCGACCGTGAACTCGGTCACCGGCGGATCCTGGTCCACGTTCCACTCGAGGACTTCCGGAGTGGAATCGAAATTCCCGGCCTCGTCCTTGGCCCGGATCTCGACCTTGTGGTCACCGTCGGAGAGTCCGCTGAAACGCTGCGGGGACGAACAGATCGCCCAGTCCCCATCGTCGGTCGAGTCGATCCGGCACTGGAAGCCCTGCAGCTGCCTGGTGTCGGCACCGGTGAACGCGATGTCCACCTTGCGGGATTGCGTACGACGCAGCAGGGTCGGACCGTCGCCGTAATCGACGTTTGCGTCCATGCTCGTGGTCGGCTCGGTGGCATCGACCTCGAACTCCACCTCGAGCGGGGTCGGGTCCTGGTTCTGGCCAGGGTCGACCGCGATCGCGGTCAGGGTGTAGATGTCATCGTCCAGACCGGAGAAGGTCGGACGCGAGCCGTCCGCGGCCGGTCCGGGGCAGGCCCCGAGCGGGAAGACGACGCCGGAGTTCTGGCCTTCCAGCTTGCAGATGAAGGTGGACTGGCCCTGGGAAGAACCGAGGACGTAGTCGACTGTGCGGGTGTTGATCAGGCCTTCCGGGCCGGAGGCGAGAGCGGTCTCGGGCGGAGTCGTGTCTACCGTGAACTGCTCCACCAGGACCGAGCCCAGGTTTCCGACTTCGTCGGTACCGCGGACCTGCACCTCGTAGGTGCCTTCGGTCAGCGGGTCGCTGATGCCGAAGTCCGGCGTGCCGTTGACTATGTCCACCGGGCCGCTGCCGAGGTTGTCCGACGGCGCGCCACAGGGGTACCAGATGCCGGGCGCGGGGCCCCACATCACGCGGCATTCGTAGGTCACGTACTGCTGGAGTGACCGCTCGCTCGACGTCGCCCGGAAGATGTATGTCGGGGTCGTGTCGTTCGTGAACCGGGGCTGCTGGTTCGGCAGATCGGACGGCGGGCCGACCCGGACTTCCGAGTCGGGGCCGGTGTTATCTACGCGCCAGGTGCGGAAGACAGGGGTGCCGTCTTCGTCGCCGTCTTCGTTGATTGCCCGGACTTCCAGTTTGTGAAGCCCGTCCGACAGCCCGGTGAACGAAATGTCGCCGGTCGTGTCATCAGAACATTCGGACCAGTCGGAGACGATCTCCCCGTCATTGGTCAGCTTGCATTCGTACGAGTCGATCGGCGTCTGCGGCGAGCTGTACTCGAACTCCGCGTCGGTCGAAGTGGTGGCGCCGAGGTACCTGGTGGCCGGATTGCCGGCGTCCGGGTGAAGCATCGGATCCGGGAATGTGGCGCTGTCGATCGTCGTGTTCGGCCTGACCTTGACCGTGAGGACGCCGGCGTCGCCGGTTCCCAGATGATCGTCGGTCGGGATGAAGTCGAACGTGTCGGTACCGGTGTAGTCGGCGGCCCAGGTGTACGGCTTGGTGTTGTCACCAATCGGGCCGTTGAGGTTGCCGCCGAGGGTGCCGTCATTGGCGCCGTTCGGCGTGATGTCGACCCGGAACTCGTCGTTGTCTACGTCGGTGGCCCGGAACTCTACGTTCCGGGGCTGGGTTTCGTCCGCCTCGAAGTAGACCACGTCATTCTGGGGGACCGGCAACGAGTTGATCGTCGTCGTGTACTCGAAGATCCGGCTCTCGGCCAGCGCTTCAGCACCAGAGAAGGAGCCGTTGTCGGTCACCCGCGCCCTGATCGTGAACGGGCCGGGCGTCTTGCCGGTGGTCGAGAAATCCTCGGTGTACAGGCCGGCCGGCAGGTTGGTCGCCGAATCGGTCTCGTAGCGGGTTTCAAACCCGTCGCCGAGCGGACCGTTGGTGGTGTTGCCGTCGAGGTCCCACTCGATGATCTGCGCTCTGCCGCCTTCCGAATCCAGCGCGTTCACGGGGTCGGCCGGATCACTGGTGATGGCGGCGATCGTGTAGTCGGAATCCGTGTTCGGGCGTGGCGTCAGAGTGCCGCCCCAGTTCACGTGCGGGCTGGTGCCGGAGTGATCGTTGACCCGGATCACGCCGAGGCCGAAGAAATGGGCGTCATCCTCGTCAGCGTTGCTCGATTGCGGCGCCGCCTCGACGACCCAGCGGCCACGTGACGGAATGCCGGGGATGGTCAGGGTCTGGGTGCCCTGGTCGCGGCTGTCGAAGACGTTCTTGCCCCCGGAGGTGTAGTTCCCCTCGTCGATGCAGGGCAGCGAGCAGGCTGCGTAGTTGCCACCGACGATCCGGAAGATCGCTCCGGTCCGCTGGTTGCGAATCCGCCAGTTGACCGCTTCGACGAAGCCCGGGTCGCCACCGAGCAGCGGCGCCGAGCGGGCGCGGGTCGAGAACTGGAAGGTGACCGGCTGGTTCTTGTCCGCAGCAGCCTGGAAGGTGCCGCCGGGCTGGTTCACGCCGTCAACCGAAAGCACCCTCGGACCGCTGATCTGCGGCCCCTGGTTGTCCGGGCAGCTGTAGACCTGCTTGTTGAAGCGGACGATCGACCCAACCGACTGGGAGAGAGCTCCGGCGTCGTCACGGACCCGGAACCACACGCGGCGGTTGTCGGTTTTGTAGTCACCGCCACCGAGACAAACGACGAGAGTCGTACCGTCGCTGAAGCCGTACTGGCCGTTGCCGGTCCCCAGACCGGTCACGTTGAGCGGGACTTCCGCGTGGACGAGGGCTTGCGAGGAGCCCGCCTTGCGGTCGATCTCGATCTTCGATCCGAGCAGGTCACCGAGGTTCTGGTAGCCCCCGACCTCGCTGTCGTTGGTGCTGGTCGTGGTGCCGATTTCGACGCCGGCAACATCACGATTGTTCGCCAAATCGACTTCGAAGCTGACCCGGACGATGTCGCTCGGGAGAGCGCCGCCGGGAGAAAGCGTGAGCGAAGAAAGCCAGCGCTTCTGGGTGACATTGGTCATGTTCTGGCCGATGTCGTTGACGATCCGCAGGCCGGAAACGGACCCGGTGAGCGGGACGGTGGTCGGCGGAACCTGAGGTGAAGACGCACCGGGGGTAAGCACGAGGTTCGAGTTGAAGGTGCCGACCCGGCTGCCGTTCATGGTTACCGTCACGTCACAGCTCGAGTAGCGGGCGATGGCCGAGCCACAGGTGTTGGCGGTGACCGAGAACTTGTTCGTGTACGCGCCGTTGATCGTCGGGACGATGTTCGGAATCGGTACGTTGCCGGTGTTGACGATCCGGAAGGTGTAGGTGCCGTTCGTCGGGGTCGCGGTACTGAAGTTGTGATTCGGCTTCGGATTCACTCCGGCGCTGTCGCGCACTTCCATCGAAGCCGCCGGCGCGACCCGGTCGCCATCGACCGCCATGGTCTGGGTCGCGGGATTGACAACCAGGGCCGAGGTGCCGGTCACCGTGAAGGAGCCTGCCTTCGCGGCAGGTCCGCTTGCCTCCGGATCGAACTCGACGACATAGGTACAGGACGAAGCCACGGCCAGGGTCGCACCGCAGGTTCCGCCAGTGTGGGTGAACGACGGGTCGGACCCGCCGTCAAAGGCGAAATTCAGATCCAGGGTGGTGTTGCCCTGGTTGTTGACGGTGAATTCCCGGGTGATGCCGAATCCCGAGGGGGTGTCGTCGTAGGTCCAGCTTGCCGGCGAAACCTCGAGTTCCGCGGTCGGGACCATGCCTTCGCCGACCAGGCCGATCGAAGCAGAGTGACCGCTGCCCGAGCCGAAATCGAGGCTCTTGTTCTCGGGGCCGAGCTCGGCGGTCGGCTCGAACTTGACGGTGACCTGGCAACTGCTGAAGATCGGCAGAGCAGTCGGGCAGTTGTCTCCGGTGATCGAGTACGAAGAAGATGCACCATTGAGGGTGGCAGCGAGGGAACTCGTCTGCGTGGTGCCGGTGTTGCTCAGGGTGAAGGTCCGGGAGGCGGAGTCGCTGATCGCGATCTCGCCGTAATCGAGGGAACCGGTTTCACCGTTCGGGCCCTGGACCCGGATCACGTTTCCGTGCTCTTCGGTGACGGTGCCGCTCATGTTGGCCGAACCCGATCCGACGCTGGCGTAATCCAGGGTCGTGTTGTGGGTGCCGACCGCGGTACCGG
>JAEYSQ010000138.1 GCA_023434465.1 Actinomycetes bacterium | reverse complement strand
GGTCGGCGAGGACAGCTCCGGCGGCTCGGGCCAGAGCAGGATCCGCCTGGTCCGCCCCAAACGGCGCTAGCGCCCTTCAGCCGACGAGCTTCGCGAGGCGGTCGAAGAGGGGGATCTGACCTTCGATGACCAGGTTCTTGGCAGTCTCGGGAGAGACCCACTCGACCCGGTCGACCTCCGGAATTTCGATCGTCTGGCCGGAACGGGGCGGCCACTGGATCTGGCAGGTGACGCTGACCTGATCGTTGGGGTCGAGATCGCCCTCGATCGCCCAGGCGAGCACCTTCTTGCCCGACTTCTGGGTGATCTCGCCGAGATGAATCGGAGCACCGGACGGCGGCTCGACCCCCACCTCTTCGACGAACTCCCGGCGAGCGGTCTCGAGCGGCTCCTCACCCGGATCGATCTCGCCTTTGGGGATCGACCAGCCCCGTTCCTTCTTGGCCCAAAGCGGTCCGCCCATGTGGGCGATCAGGACTTCGAGACCAGCGGGGCCGCTGCGATAGAGGATCAGGCCGGCGCTGATCCGGCCGGCTTTCTTCTGCTTGCCCATGCGGTCGGAAGGTTATTCCGGTCGCTGATCCAGCGGTCCGGGCGGGAAACCGTCCGCAACCGGGATCGCGGGATCGGATTCGGTCTGGCCGAGCTCGTAGACCGCGCCGCCCGAAGTCGAGAGGGTCGTAGCGCTCTGGTCGGACTGCGTCAGCCGGACCCTCATTCGGGCGGCGGAGCAGTTCGCAACCTCGCGGGACTCGCCGTCCGGGTCGGCCGGATCACCGTAGAGCCAGCCGACCGTAAGGTTCGGCGGCGAGTCGATTTCCAGTTCCAACTGCCCGTTTCCGGCAACCGGGAGGCGGGCCTCGAGTCGCAGCGCGCGCTCATTCACGCTGACTCCCCTGGCGAACAGGCCGCCAATGCGGTTGATTCGGCCATCGCTGTGGATCGCCCCGTTGGCCACCCAGGGGAGCAGGTGCCCGGCGACCCTGATCCGTCCCATCGCGACGTCAATCCAGGCTTCCGGGTCCTCGGTGAAACCACTTCCGTGCAGCCAGATCCAACATTCGGCGTGCTCGGTCCCCCAGTTGTGGCCGATCATGCCGCGCCAGCCGTCGACCATGATCTCGCGCTCGCCAACCCGGATCGTGCCCGAGAAATCACCCAGGGGCACCGGAGAGACCGGTTTTGTCTTCGGCAGCGGCAGCTCGTAGAAGCGCGGCCGAGGCAGATGGAAGAGGACCGGTGCCCGGGGTACGAACCGGATTCTCCAACCGGTCTCGAAACACTCCCCGGCAAGTCCGCCGGGGCCGATCGTGGACTCTCCTATCTGGACCCACGCGCCAGCGGGAGCCGATGCCGGCTGGCCGATCTGCCGCCGGGCCAGCGGCCGTTTGGCTTCCGCCTCGAAAAGGGTGAACCAGGTGGTGCCGGTCGCGGCCTGGCCGGGGACCTTGTCGATCGTGTATCTGATCCAAACCGCCAGGTTGCCTTCCGGCGAGACGATCCTCGCGTACCAGGACTCGTACATCCCGGCACCGCTCGGAGCCGCGACGAAGCGCGCCTCGGTCGGTGAGACCTTTCCGCTCACGGGGAGAGCAAACCAGAATCCAGCAGTTGCTGCCGGATTTCGGCCGGACTCTGGCCGGCTTCCATACGCTCCTCGAGAGTGATCGCGCCGTGGCGCTTGGCGAGGCGCCTGCCGTCTTCTCCGAGCATCAGCGGCACGTGGCTGAAGCGGGCGGGAGCGGCCAGGTCGAGCTGCCGGTAAAGCCAGAGCTGTCGCGGCGTCGTGTCCAGCAGGTCCGCACCGCGGACGACTTCGCCGATTCCCTGGTCCGCATCATCGACCGTAACCGCGAGGTTGTAGGCGAAATCACCGTCGTTGCGACGCACGACGAAGTCGTCCAGGGTCTTCTCGACCCTCCCGCAGAGGTGATCCTCGAAGCCGACCCGGGATCCGGCGGCCCGGACCCTGAGCGCAGGTGGGCGGCCGGCCGCACGACGCTCGGCGCGTTCGGCCTCGGTCAGCTCACGGCAGGTTCCGGGGTAGGCACCCTCGGGCAACTCGCCGTGCGGGGCCGAGGCTGCCTCACGGATCTCGGCCCGGGTGCAGAAGCACTCGTAGAGCAGGTCCCCTGCTTCGAGCTTGGCGAGCGCGGCCCGGTAAAGCTCGTGGCGATCTGACTGCCGGACCGGCTCGCCGTCCCAGTCGATTCCAATCTGCCGAAGCTCGTCGAACTGGACCTCGATCCACTCGTCGCGTGAGCGACCGGAGTCGACGTCCTCGACTCGCATGAGGAAAGGTGCGCCGCGATCCCGGGCCGAGCGCCAGGCCAGCAGCGCGGTCCGCAGGTTGCCGAGGTGAAGGCGACCGGTCGGGCTCGGCGCGTACCTCCCGGCAGCTTTCCCCGGATCGGTGTCTGGATGAAAAAGCGGGGTCACAGCGCCGCCTCAAGCGCCGCAGCGAGGTCGCCCTTCGGCATGACCTTCACTTCTTCCAGGCCCAGCCAGGCCGCCATCATCCGCAGCTCTTCCGCGAGTTCGGCCGCAGTCGCTTCCGGTGCGTCGGACTCCTTCCAGGCCGATTGAACGAGCAGGGCCGACCCTTCCCGGTCCGACTTCAGATCGACCCGCCCGACGATCCGTTCATCGAGCAGAAACGGCAGCACGTAGTAGCCGTGCCTGCGCTTCGCCTTCGGGGTGTAGATCTCGATCCGGTAGTGGAATCCGAAGAGCTCTTCCAGACGGCGACGCTCGAAGATCAGGGGATCGAATGGTGCGAGCAGGGCCCGGGCGCTCATCTTGCGCGGCCGGCGCGCTTCCGGGTGTAACCAGGCGGGCGTCGAGAAACCCTCGACTTCGGCCGGAACGAGCCGGCCCCGGGCGGCGAGCCTCTCGATCCCTTCCTTCGATTCCTGGGCCGGGAGGCGGAAATAGTCACGCAGGCAACGGACCGTTCCCACCCCATGGGCCCGGGCCGAGATCTCGAGCAATCCGTCGAGCGCCTCTTCACGGGACGGCGGGTCCGCGGCATGCACTGCGTCCGGCAGGACCCGTTCCGGCAGGTCGTATCGCCGTTCGAACTGCGAGGTCCGCCCGGCCGAGGTGATCCGTCCGGACCAGAACAGGTACTCAAGGGCGCTCTTTACCGGCGGCCAGTTCCAACCCCAGTTCTTTTTCTCGAGTACGTGGTCGGGGTCGACCGCAGCCGCGACCTGACCGGCGGTCACCGGTCCGGAACGGGTCACCTCGGCGATCACGCTTTCCAGCAGCTCCGGTTGGTCGGCGGCGGCGCGAACCGTGCGCCAGGCCTCCGTGTCGGCCCGCTCCATCCTCCAGCGAAGCAGATGGTGCGTCTCCGGGGGAACGAACGAGGCCTCGTGGGCCCAGTACTCGACCAGCCGTCTCGGCCGCTTCGAACTCGCCTTCTCGAGCAGGTCGATGTCATAGGGCCCGAGCCTCGAGTAGAGCGGCAGCAGATGGGCCCGGGCGAGCACGTTGACCGAGTCGATCTGGAGCAGGCCGATGCGGTCGATCACTCCTTGAACCTGCCGCATGGTGACCCGCGACGGAGGCCGTTCCCGGCCGAAACCCTGGGCGGCCAGGGCGATCCTCCGGGCGGCGGCCGAGCTCAATCTGACCGGTTTCAAAGTCGGGCTTGATTCGTGTCCGTCCACCCGCACATAATTACCGCCAACGTCACTTCCGAGGGGGAGAACCTTTTGAGCGCAGATGCCAGCGCACACGCGTACCGCAACGTAATCATCACGGCAGCAACCGCCGGCCTGGCCGGACTGCTGTTCGGCTACGACACGGGAGTCATCGCCGGAGCGCTGCTGCAGATCACCCCGGAGTTCGGCCTCGGCTCCTTCGAATCCGGACTTGTGGTCGGCGCAGTCCCGATCGGGGCGGTTTTTGGTGCCTGGTACGCCAGCCGGTATGCGGACCGGCAGGGACGCCGGAAGCTGATCCTCACCGCCGCGATCATCTTCATCGTCGGGGCGATCATCTCGGCCATCTCGCCCGACACGATGATCCTGGTCCTCTCTCGCGTGGTGATCGGTGGCGCGATCGGCGTCGCCTCGGCGGTCGCCCCGGTTTACATAAGCGAGATCGCCCCGCCCGACATTCGCGGCCGGCTCGTCACTTTCTTCCAGCTGGCGGTGACCGTCGGCATCCTCGTCGCCTATCTGGTCGGTCTCGCCTTCGCTGACGCAAACGAGGGCTGGCGTTGGATGGTCGGCCTCGGTGCCGTCCCGGCCATCGCCTTGGCGATCGGGATCGTGCGCCTGCCGGCCAGCCCGCGCTGGCTGCTGATGAAGGGTCGCGAGCAGGACGCCCGGGAGGCGCTGCTACGGGTCCGGACCAAGGGTCCGGAAGCGATTGAGCTCGAAATCAAAGAGATCGAGGCGAGCATGGCGACCCACGAGGGCAACTGGCGGGATCTGCTCAAACCCGGGATCAAGGCCGCCCTGGTAGTTGGCATCGGGCTGGCCATCCTGCAACAGATCACCGGCATCAACACGGTCATCTACTACGCACCGACGATTATCCAGAACACCGGGATCGACTCGGACGCATCATCGATCCTCGCCTCCCTCGGGGTGGGCATCGTCAACGTGCTCATGACCGTGGTCGCATTGCGACTGCTCGATCGAAAAGGTCGCCGCGAGATGCTGTTCATCGGCGTGACCGGAATCTCGATTTCCCTCTTTCTGCTCGGCTGCGCCTTCATGAGCGGCATGCCGGAGACCCTCAGCACGATCATCGCGATCGGCAGCCTGATGGCCTTCGTCTCCTCGTTCGCGATCTCGCTCGGCCCGATCTTCTGGCTGCTGAACGCCGAGATCTATCCCCTTTCGGTCCGCAGCAAGGCGGCGTCGGCCGGCACGATGACCAACTGGTTCTTCAATTTCGCGGTCTCGCTCACCTTCCTGCCGCTGATCGACCTGCTCTCTCAGACCGGCGCTTTCTGGTTCTACGGGGCGATCGGCCTGGTCACCCTCTGGTTCTGCTGGAAGTTCGTGCCCGAGACCAAGGGCCGCAGCCTCGAGCAGATCAACGCCATCTTCACGAATCGCGCCAAGGCGCGATGACGACGATGGTTGGGAGGAGCTCCGCTCGTAGAATCTCCATATGAGTCAGACGCCCTCCTGTTCGATTCGGGATTTCCGGATCGAGGACGCGCCCGCGGTTCACCGCTGGTTCAACAACAAAGAAGCCACGAAGACGCTGATGGAACAGCGGGAATCCTTCGAACTGGAAAATGCCGAAGGCTGGACCAGGGCCGCGATGAAACAGGAAGGCGAGGACCGCAAGTATGCGATCGAGGTGCCCGGGATCGAGCAGCCGGTCGGGTTCACCGCGCTCTACGGGCTATTTCGCCAGACCGCACCGGAACTCGGCTGCCTGATCGGTGACGAAGTGCGAGGCAAGGGAGTCGGTCGCTGGGCGGAACGCCTGACCGTGACCAAAGCGTTCGAGGAATTCGGCGCCCACCGGATTTACGGACGCATCCCCGCTTTCAACAACGCGGCCAAGAAGGTCGTCACCGCCCAGGGCTGGACTTACGAAGGCAACATGCCCGATCACATCCGCCGCCCCGACGGCACCCTGCTCGACTGCGAGATCTGGGGCGCCACACCGGAACAGTTCTTCGCTGCGGTCGAGAAGTGGTGAGAACTTCGCCGGGGTCGAGTTGAAGTTCACCGCAGAACTGGTGGCCGACGGCGGCCGGGCCTCGAGCGGACCCGACTTCTTCCGCTCGGCCGAGTTTCTCGAGGCGGAGGGAGCGACCCACTCGCTGCTGGTCTTCGAGAACGGCGACGAAACGGAACTGGTTGCCTCCGCTCCGCTGATCGTCAGGGAGATCCCGGGCACCGGTCACCACGATGCGATCTCGCCCTACGGCTACCCCGGCATGGCGATCTCCGACGGCCCGCTGCTGCGGATCGACTTTCCGGTCGATCCGGCTGCGATCGACTTCTCTGGCACCGGTCTGGTCACCATCTTCCTCCGGCATGCACTCGATGGTGAGCCGCCGCTCGCCGAAGCAACCCCGCGGAACGTCTGCCTGCTTTCCGACCCGGCGTTGCCGCGCAAGAGCCGCGCCTCGGACCGCCAGCAGATCCGCAAGAACCTGAAGCGGGGCTGCTCGATCGAGATCGTTCCGGGACCGGAATCGACCGCCGAACAGCGAGCCGGCTTCTTCACCGCCTACACCGAGACGATGAGCCGGACGAACGCTGCCGATCGTTACTTCTTCAGCCGTGAGTACTTCGACCTGATCCTCGCCGCCGAGGGAACCTGGCTCTTCTTGCTTCGTGCGCCGGCCGAGGAAGACGACCGTGGCGGAGCGCCTCCGGTGGCCGCCGCCTCGATCGCCGCCCTCAGCGACGGCCTGCTCCACTATTACCTTTCCGGCACCGCCGACGCGCATCTGAAAGGGGCGCCGATGAAGAACCTGGTCGAGGAGATGATCGGGTTCGGGGCCGACCGGGAACTAGCCGTCAACTTCGGCGGCGGGATCACCCCCGGTGACGCCCTGGAGGAGTTCAAGCGCGGATTCGCCAACGCGGAAGTCCAGTGGTTCACCTCCGAGATCACCTGCGACCCCGATACCAGCGCTACCCTCACCACCGAACTCGCACCAAACGCAGAACCGGGCTTCTTCCCCCCTTACAGAGCCTGAATCGCCAAGGCGGGTTCGGCTGGGAGGGCGGGTCGGACCCCGCCCGACGTGCCTATGAACCCCCGAAGGAGGGCCCGCCCAGGGCAGGGAATCCGGCCATCGGTTCACGACCCTGACCCCAGTGGGCGACTCCGAAAGCGTGGATCGCGTCGAGAGTCTTCTCCCCTTGCCATTCCGGGCAGGTGATCTGGTTACGCCAGGAAGTGGCCGCGACTTCGTACGGCATGTCGGGATTCGGAAAGAGCAGCGAGGCGGAGTAGGCCGAGTCGTAGAGTCCCTTCAGGGCGAGCTGGTCAGCCTCCGGCAGGTCCGGCGCGTACTGGATCGCAACCCGTCCGTGTTCCAGCGAGTGGACCACCGCGACCTGTGCGGCCGGGTCGGCCCAGGCACCGTCGGCCTGCTGCAGCGGCGGGCCGATGTGATCGCCAGAGGTCGGTGGCACGGTTCCGTAGGACGGGCGGGGGTCATCCGGCGTGAGGTGGCCGTGGCCTTCTTCCGGCAGATCCTCGTGGACCGCACACTCCGCTGCGGCCGCAGCTTTGGCCAGGTTGCCCGAAGCGGGAGCCTCGTACGGGGTCCCTTCCCGGTCATCCGGAGTCAGATTGTTGCTGGAACCCGAGGCGCTGGCGATGTGGGCCGAGCCACCGTCTTCGCCGCCCGAGCGCAGGGCGATGAACACTCCCCCGATGATGAAGAGCAGGAAGACCGCGCCGATCACGTAGCCGGTCGCGGTCGGCTTCTTCGCGCTGGCGTCTTCCTCGGCCAACTCGGTCTACCGGGGCAGTGACTGGCCGCGGGCGCCGCGCCACGGCTGGGCGGCACGAAGGGCACCGAGGACCGCGCGAGTGGCGGGAGCCTTGTTGAGGGCGTAGAAGTGGATGCCGGGCGCACCGGCGGCGAGCAGCTCGGCGCTCTGCTGGGCGGCGTAGGCGACGCCCAGGTTGAACTCGGCCTCCTGATCACCTTCGGCGGCCAGCATCGCCGCCTCGAGATCAACCGGGATCGAGGCGTCACAGAGCGAGCAGATCCGCTTGGTGTGGGCGTAGCCGGTGACCGGAATGATTCCGGCCAGGATCGGTACCTCGATGCCCTTGGCCCGGGCGGCGTCGACAAAATCGATATAGGCCCGGTTGTCGAAGAAGAGCTGGGTGATCAGGAACTCGGCTCCGGAGTCGACCTTGGTCTTGAGGTAGTTCAGATCGGTGTCCAGGTCCGGTGCTTCGGGATGGACCTCGGGGAAGCAGGCGCCGCCGATCGAAAAGTTGTATTTCGAACTGATGTGGGCGGTCAGTTCGGCGGCGCTGCCGAAGCCGCCCTCGGGCTGGACGAAGTCGGTCTCGCCTCTCGGCGGGTCGCCGCGCAGGGCGAGAACGTTGTCAACGCCGGCGTCCCGGAGCCGGTCGAGGGTCGAGTCGATTGCTTCGACGGTGTCACCAACGCAGCTGAGGTGCGCCATCACCTCGAGTCCGATCTCATCCTTCAAGGCGGTCGTGATGTCGACGGTTCCCTCTCGGGTCGAGCCGCCGGCCCCGTAGGTCACCGAGACGAAATCGAGGTCCAGCTCGGCCAGCTGGCGGGCGGTATCGAAAAGCTGGATGCGGCCGTCATCGGTCTTCGGGGGGAGAAACTCCACCGAGAAGACCGGCCGTTTCGCGCTGATTATCTCGCCAATCCGCATCAGAGAAGCCTAGATCATCGCCAAAAAACCCATCGAGATCCGGATAGTTGGACTATTTGACCGACTTTCCGGATCTCGATTCCGTTCGATCGGCTGGTTCGGCTTGCGGTCAGGTCAATCGGGGGCGAGGCCCTGGCCGGTCGCGGCCAGCCAGACGGTGCGACGGAGGATCTCCAGGTCGAGCCTGAGGGAGCGGTTCTCCACGTACTCGACGTCGAGCTCGATCCGCTCTTCCCAGGGAATGCCCGCCCGCCCCTGAACCTGGGCCCAGCCGGTGATCCCGGGCCGGACCTCGTGGCGCCGGTGCTGGCGGGGGGTGTAGTCGGCGACCTGGGCGGGGATGGTCGGCCGGGGCCCGACCAGGGCCATCTCGCCCCGCCACACGTTGATCAGGTTCGGCAACTCGTCGAGCGAAGTTCGCCGCAGCCAGCGACCGATCGATGTCACCCGCGGGTCGTCCCGACCGACCACGGTGCCCACTCCGACCGGATCCGACCCGGGAACCATGGTCCGCAGCTTCAGCATCTCGAACTCCCGGCCACCCAGCCCGACCCTGGTCTGGCGATAGATCGCGCTGCCGCCCCCTTCGAGCCTGATCAGGATCGCGCAGACGACCAGAACTGGCGCGGTCAGGACCAGCACGGCCGCGGTGATCAGCTTTTCGAGGCCCCGGCTCACCTGGTTCCCTCGGCTTTCTCCCAGGCGCCGGGCGGGCCCTGCCGCCAACGGTCCCACAGCCCGAGCGCGATCGAGAGGGTCACTTCGACGTAGTAACGGGCCACCCGGAAGGGCAGGATCGGTACCCAGCGGCCCAGCAGTGCCCCGACCAGCAGCAGCAGCTGGGCCAGCATGGTCAGCTGGAAGAACCAGCCCTGGCCGAGCAGCGCAATATTGGCGAGGAAGGCGACCAGGTGAAGCAGGGGGCTGATGTAGCGGAGCAGACGATGCGAGAGCAGCTCGAAGTAGAAGAGCGGTGGGTAGCCGCGCGGGTCGAGCATGCGCTCGCCGATCACGATGTCCCAGAGGCCGACCATCATGCGGCGCTTGCGGGCCAGCTCGCCTTCGAGGCTTGGCACCAGCTTCTCGGTCGCCCGGGCCCGTGGGCGGTAAAGCGACGCCAGCCGCCGCCGGGCGAGCGCGAAGGGAAAGGAAAGATCGTGGCTGCCGGAAGGCCTGAGCGGGATGTACGCGCTGGCCCGCACCGCGTAGATCGCACCGTTGCCGGCCGTGACCCCGGCCAGTTCCGATTCCATCTCGCGGACCCGCATCTCGTAATGCCAATAGGCACCTTCGAGGTTGCCGCCCTCCGGCCCAGTGAAGCGGACTTGACCGCAGACGTACCCGACCCGCGGGTCACGGAAGGGAGCTATCAGTTCGCTGAGGGCGTTCGGTTCCCAGGTCGAGTTCGCATCCGAGAAGGCCAGCAGGCTGGCAGTCGCTGCCTCGGCCGCGGCGTTCTGGGCAGCGATCTTGCCGCCCCGCGGCAAGTCGAGCACGAGGTCGGCTCCGGCCTCCCGGGCGATCTCGACCGTCCGGTCGGAGGAGCCGTCAGAGGCGACGAT
>JAEYSQ010000102.1 GCA_023434465.1 Actinomycetes bacterium | reverse complement strand
CGGTTGATCAGGACCGAAACCCCGCATGAGTTGAGCGCGCAGTCGGAGGAAAGGAAGCTGGCCGCAACATCGGTTGAACCGTCACCGTTGAAATCGCCAGATTCGACGCTCACCGCCAGGTCCTGGTCATCGGCAAAGCTCAGTCCGAACGCTGACGGCTGAGCGAAACCGTTCGCTTCGTCACGCAGGGAAAGCCTCAGGTCAGTCGTCCGGGGCGGGGCGGATCCGGACGAGTCGGACCAACCCAGGTCGAGGTCGCCGTCGCCGCTGAAATCCTCTCCCAGAAGAGTGTGCGAAGACCGGGGAAGGGTGAACAGAATCGGTCCGGACTGTTCGGCGATGCCCTGGCTCGAACCGACATAGGCCAACAGATTGGTCACCGGGTCGGAAGTCCCCGGTGCCGTGGAGCTGGCGATGAGGTCATCGAACCCGTCGTCGTCGAGGTCGTCGACCACCATCCGGGTCACCATGCCGTGCGGCGCAGATCCGGGGATCCGGGCCAGGGCGAAGGTGTCACCCGGCCGGGAATGAAGCACGATCAGGCCGGTGTTCCCGGCATCCGGGGTTCCCGACAAGTCGCCACTCAACCCGAGGGCCAGGTCGCCGTGATCGTCCCCGTTGAAGTCACCGGCAACCAGCGAGCTGAATCCTTCACCCGGGCCGTTACTGTCAGCCAGTTCGCCGACGATCATCTCCGCGAAGGTCCCGTCGCCGTTGCCCAGCGCGACGCCGGTCTGGCCGTGGGTCAGGCCGAAGACCAGGTCGGTCTTGCCGTCTCCGTTCAAGTCGAACGGGAGGATCGCCTGCCCGGTAGGGATCGCGGTCACCAACTCGTCGTTGGGCAACCCAAGGGTGCTCGGGTCCTCGAAAGAACCGTCGCCCTTGCCGAGGTAGACAAGGTAGTTATCGCTTTCGCCGGAGGTCGGTGAACTCATCACCTGGACCACCAGATCCTTGTTGCCGTCACGGTTCAGGTCGGCGCTTGCGAGGTTGCCGATTGCGCTCCCGCCGGCAAGGGTCGTCCCGGAAACCCAGGCTTCGTTGGCTGCTGCCAGTCGTATCTTCACTCCGCCGGTCCCGGCAGCAAGCGAACCCACCGCGAGGTCGTCGAGGCCGTCGTTGTCGAGATCTGCCACCTCGACGATTCCACCTTCGCCGGTTCCGGTGATCGGAGTACCGGTCATCGGGCTCATCACGACTTCTGCGCCCACCGACCCGGGCAAGGCATAAAGGCACACGAACGCAGCGATTGCGACCCAAAAACGAGACTTCACTATTTTCTCCCTCAACCCTTCGCGGTTGGCTTTCCCTAAGCCGCACTGATTGTGACGAACCGGACGGCCGGACGGGTTGTGAGTTGGAAACGACCCGGGGCCGGGCTAGGATCCGCCTATGAGCGATAGCGATAGCCCGGTCGTCCTGACCGGCACCATGAACCGGCTGAACGGCACCGAACAGGACCTTGGGGAGTACCTCGGCGATGTGACCCTGGTCGTCAACACCGCCAGCAAATGCGGTCTGACCCCCCAGTTCGAGGCGCTGCAAGCGATCTACGCGGACCGCAAGGACGACGGTTTCACCGTGCTCGGGTTCCCGGCCAACGACTTCATGGAGCAGGAGCCGGGCACGGCCGACGAGATCGCCGAGTTTTGCCAGATCAACTACGGCGTCGAGTTCCCGATGTTCGAGAAGACGACCGTGGTCGGCGATGGAGCCAATCCTCTATTCGCTGAGCTGGCCGCCCAGTCCGAGCAGCCCGAATGGAACTTCGCCAAGTACCTGATCGACCGCGAAGGGCGCCTGGTCAGGAAGTTCCCCGCGCCGACCGCCCCGGACGATCCCGAGGTGATCGAGGCGATCGAGGCCGAGCTCGCGGCCGGTTAGGCGTCGAGCTTCTCGCGCGAGCGTCGGGCCAGGTCGACCGTAGCGGCCCGAAGCCCGCCGGGTTTGTCGATCCGGTCGGCGAAGCTGACCCGGGTGGCCTTTTCGCCCTCGGGGGTTTCGAGCTGGAGATCGAGTCCGTAGCGGTCGGCCAGGGTGCACCTGGCCTCGGTGGCGTCGGCGTGCTTGGTGAAAGCCTTCGCCATCAGCAGCAGGGCGTCGGGATGGTCCGCATTCAGGTGGGCGATCGCGTCGGGAACCTGGGGTTGGACCGGATCCGGCTCCGCGTTGCGGTAATCCTCTGCCGTGGCTGAATCCATGCGACCGTAGCCGCCGACCCAACGCACCCGTTCGACCTCGAGGATCCAGAAGGTGAAGTCATTGAAGTCGGCGTACATCGCGGCGGAAGGCACCGCTTCCAAATGGGCCGCCCGGGCTGAAGCTTCGTCAGGGTGCTCGTCCGAGCGTTTGACCGTACCGGCCAGGGTGACGCGGCCGCCGGCCAGGATCTCGCCGGTGTGGAACGGGTCGCTGACCATCAGCGAGGCCTGCCGGCGCTCCTCCAGGTTGCGGGCATGCTCGGCCAGGGTTGAGAGGCAGAAGACCGGGGAGCCGTCATCCATCACGCCGAAGGTGACCAGCGAGGCCCAGGGGGTGCCATCGTCACTTAGTGAGCCGAGCGTTCCGTGGGTCGCGTTGGCGAGAATTGTCCGCGATTCCTCTGCGGCGCTGCGGCGCTTGCCGCCAAAAGCGATCGGTGCGACATCGGGAATCTCGGTTCCCGGCGCTGCGTCATGCACGCCGATGACGGCCTTCAGGTCACGATCATTCTTGGTCTCGGTCGACACCACTTGCTCGCTTTCGATTCTGGTTTAGATGAAGTCCGGGGGGACAGGTTCGAATTAGTTAGGGTACCCTATCCCTACCTCAGCGCCGGGAATTACGGCGGGTCCACGACCTTCACCCGAACCCTGTGTTTCAAGGTTACTTGCCTACCCCTCGAAGGAGCCTTTTCCCTCAAATGACCAACGCCAACGCACGCCCTCACGTTCCTTTCATCCGAATCACCGGGGTGGTGGTGATGGTCCTGGCCGTCGCGCTCGCCGGACTCGCGGCGGCAGCACCGCAGGCCGAGGCGGCAAAGAAGAAGCCTCGCGTGGTGGCGATCAGTCCCTTCGCTGCCGCGACGATGGCGCGGCTGAAGTACAAGCCGATCGCGGTCGGCCAGACGATTGGCGGCGAGCGTCGCAAGCCGAAGTTCCTGAAGGGCGTGCGAGTGCTGACCCTGAGCCACCCGAACGGCCCGAACCTTGAACAGATGGCGAGATTGAGGCCGGACATAGTGTTCTCCTCGCCCCGCTGGAGCAAGGGCACGGCCGCGATGAAACGTCTCGGAATCAGGGTGATCTACACCGACCCGCACAAGGTGAACCAGGTTTACAAGACCGTGACCAGGATCGGCAAGGTCCTGAAACGCAAGCGACAGGCCAGTAAAGCCAACCGGGTCATCAGGCGCCAGGTCAGGAATGCGACCGGCTTCAGCGGCACTCGTCCGCGGACGCTCCTCCTGCTCGGCATCGGCAACACGGCGATGACCTTCCTCAAGAACAGCTGGGGCGGTCAGCTCGTCCGGATGGCCGGCGGAAACCTGATTGACGGGGGCGCTTCGGCCGGCGGCGGGTTTGCCAACATTTCACCGGAGAAGATCCTGATCGCCAATCCGCAGCGGATCATCATCGTTCCGCACGGATCGGTCGAGGACATCAGCCAGGTCGTCGACTACATCAAGGACGATCCGAGCATTCAGCAGACCGATGCGGTCAAGAACAACAAGGTCTTCGTCTCGGTTGACAACGAGCTCCTTCAGTCGGGTCCCGACGTCGGGCCGATGATCAGGTTCGTGCGCCGGCAGTTCATCACCAAGTAGGACTCCGGTCGGGGACGGAATCCGACGGGGGATGAACTGACCGGGATCAGACCGATATCGGTAGCGATCGTGATGCTGGCGGCCATGCTGGCGGCCGCCTGCGCCTCGCTTGCCTTCGGTGCGGTTCACATCCCGGTCGGTGACGTGATCAAGACCATCTTCGGCGGCGAGGTCCCGAGGAGCACCGAGCAGATCATCGAGATCCTGCGCCTGCCGCGCATGGTCGAGGCGCTGGTGGTCGGCGCGGGGCTAGGCGTCGCCGGCGCCTGCCTGCAGGGCGCGCTCAACAACCCCCTCGCGTCGCCCGACGTGATCGGGGTGACTGCCGGTGCCGGGTTTGGCGCCATGCTGATCATCCTGCTCAATCCGGCCAGCGCCGAGCTTCTGCCGATCAGCGCCCTCGCATTCGGGCTGCTGGCCGCGGGTCTCGTCTTCCTGATCGGGTTCGCAGGCCGGGGCGGCGGCAACATCACCCGGGTCATCCTGGCCGGCATTGCGATCGCTGCGCTCTTCTCCGCGGGCACGGCCGGGATCATGTCGGCCTATCCGGAGAGGGTTCCGAACGCCGTCTTCTTCCTGGTCGGTGGCCTCACCACTTCGGGCTGGGACAACCTCAACCAGATGTGGCCGTACTTCGCCTTCGGCTTCGTGCTTGCGGCGTTCATGATTCGGCCGCTCGACAAGCTGATGCTGGGCGACGACGTCGCCGCCTCGCTCGGTTCCCGGCCCCGCCTGATTCGCCTCCTCGCGGCTCTGGCCGCGGCCGTGCTCGCTTCCGCCGCGGCGGCGATCGCCGGTCTGCTCGCTTTCCTGGGCCTGGTCATCCCGCACCTGGTCCGGCTGCTCGGCGGAACCAAGAGTCACACCTTCGTCGTTCCCGTCTCGGCCCTGGCCGGGGCTGCCCTGCTGGCCGCCGGCGACACGCTTGCCCGGGTGATCGCTTCTCCGGAAGAGTTGCCCGTAGGTCCTTTCCTCGTCCTGCTCGGCGTGCCGCTCTTCCTCTGGCTCCTGAGGAAGGCGGTCTGATGGCTTTCGGTCGCAAGGAGATCGAGTTTGACTCCGCCGCGCCGTTGCTGGAAGCCGAAGAGATCCGGGTTTCGATCGCCGGCAACCGGATCCTCGAATCGGCCAGCCTTCGTCTCAATCAGGGCGAGCTGGTCGCAGTGGTCGGCCCGAACGGAGCCGGCAAGTCGACCTTCGCCCGGGCCTTCTGCGGACTGCGCCGGCCCAGCGGGGGAGAGGTCCGCTGGATGGGGGCCGATCTGGCAAGTCTCCGGGGCCGGAAGCTGGCCGACGTGCGGGCCTACGTTCCGCAGCGGGCCCAGGTCCCGAACGGCGTGACCGTCCAGGCGGCAGTCAACATCGGCCGTTCCACCCATCTCAAGCCGCTCCAGGGTCTCTCCTCCAGCGACCGCGACGTGGTCGCCGAGTCGATCGCGAGGGCCCGGATGGAAGGGTTCGAGAATCGCGATCTCAGCACCCTCTCCGGAGGTGAAATGCAGCGGGTCCAGATCGCGATCGCCCTCGCCCAGGGGGCGCCGGTATTGGTCGCGGACGAACCGACTGCCCAGCTCGACCTCGGCGCCACCGTGGCGATCTCGAAGATGCTGCGAGAACTGGTCGCCGACGGCATCGGGGTGGTCGTGATCGTCCACGATCTCGCCCTCGCGGCCGCGATCGCGGATCGGGTTGTGGTCATGTCTCACGGAAGAACGATCGCAACCGGAACCCCGGAAGTGGTGTTAACCAGTCAGTTGATCAGCGAAGTGTGGGGCGTCGAAGCGGAACTCGTTCACCGGGACGGCCGCTCGGCCCTTCACGTCGAATGGCTTGACCGACCCTGACCCACGGGCATTAGGCATGGCTAATCCCAATGTTGTTAGTGTGAATTCATAAGGCAGACCTAACTCCCCCTTTCCCCTCATCAAGGAGATTTACCAGAGCATGAGTTCCACCCTCTTCACACGCCGCGGCTTGACGGCCACCCTCACCGCCCTCGCCGCCGCGCTCCTTTGTTCGCTTTCGTTTGGTTCTGCCTCCGCGTCGGCCGCTTCGGCCGCCACCGGCAAGGCGACCTTCAAGGTCGGTGCCGGCAAGGCCGGAAAGATTCTGGTCAAATCGAAAGTCAGAGTCGGCAAGGTCGGGGCCGC
>JAEYSQ010000027.1 GCA_023434465.1 Actinomycetes bacterium | reverse complement strand
TGCTTGTAACGGATCCCGGAAGCGGCTTCGACTCCGTCAACCTGACTGACCACCTTCACCGCCTGGGGCGGAATCGGGTTGAAGCCGCCCGGCCCCTGCAGGGTGATCTCGCCCGGCAGCTGATCCTCGATCACCTTGTTTACCGAGCTACTGAGACCCGACGCGAAGACGGTTACGAAGGAAATGAGGGCGAGACCGATCATCAGCGCGGCCGCCGTGACCGCAGTCCGGGACGGGTTGCGCTGCGAGTTCTCGCGGGCCAGACGTCCGGTCAATCCACCGATCTTCTCCAGCGGAGCTCCGACGATCGAAGCTGCCGGCCGCACCAGCCTCGGGGCGAAGATCGAGATCGCGACGAGTACGCAGACCGCGCCGGCTCCGATGCTGGCAGCACCGCTGCCGCCATCGGTGCCGCTGACCAGGGTCGAAATGACCAGGAAGAACCCGATCGCCGCGAGCAGGACCGCGATCGCGGTACGCACCACGACCCGGTTCTTTCCGCCGGTGACGAGAGTTTCCGAAAGTGCCGCAATCGGCGGTACGCGGGTAGAGCGGATCGCCGGGATGAACGAGGAGATCATGGTCACGCCGACCCCGATCAAGAGGGACACGATGAGCGTCCGCGGCAGGACCTCCAGATCGTTGGCCGGCAAGTCAGCGCCGATCGCCTTGAGCAGCGCGCTCAGCCCGGCGGCCAGGCCGTACCCGACCACGATGCCGAGCACCGAGCCGAGCAGGCCGATCATGAAGCTCTCGATCAGAACCGAGCGCAGGATCTGACGTCGGCTTGCGCCGAGCGTCCGCAGCATCCCGAACTCCCGGATGCGTTGCGCCACGGTGATCGAAAACACGTTGAAGATCACGAAGGAGCCGACGAATAGCGCGATCGCGGCAAAGGCGAGCAGCGCGATGGTCAGGAACTGGAGGCTGTCGCGAATCTCGTTCGAGTTTCGGTCGGCGTTCTGCTGGCCGGTCTCGACCCGCAGGTCATCCGGCATGACATCGCTGATCCGGTCCCGCAGCTCTTCCGGCGAAACGCCCGGGTCGGCCGCGACCGAGATCTGATCGAACTGGCCCTCGCGTGAGGTCAGCCGTTGGGCGACCGGCAGCTGCACTTCCGCGATCGAACTGCCGCCGAAGGAGGAAGAGCCACCAAGCTGAGTCAGCCCGACCAGTCGAAAGGATTCGGCCGGTCCGCTGCCGATCAGCTGGATCATGTCGCCGATCTTCAGGTCGGAGCGATCGGCCGCGGCTTCGTCGAGAGAAGCTTCACGCGGCGTGGCGGGAGTCCGGCCCTCGATGTAATCGAGGGTCTGGAACGGTTCCGGCGGAATCGACGAGATGAACTGTGGAGCGAAACCGCCCCCGGTCGAGTCATTCTTCTCGTCGAGGATCGCGCCGGTCGTGAAGATCGATCCGGCAGCCTTCTCGACCCCGTCAACTCGCTTGACCTCCTTCAGGTACCGGGCCGCGAAGGCCGGGACGCTGCCGTCCTGCTGCTGGACCTCGGACCTGGCGGTGACGATCACGTCGGTGCCGGCGTTTGCCTCTTCGAAAATCTGGTCGAAGGCCGAATTCGTTGTGTCAGTGAGGATGTAGGTTCCGGCCACCAGAGCGATGCCGAAGATCACCGCCACGGCGGTCATCAGGGATCGCCACTTGCGGGCCCAAAGATTCTTGAAGGTCAGGCTGAGCATTCGCGGGGCTCCGTCGGGTACCGGTCTAGCCGAGGGTCTTGAGGAGCTCGATCACGTTGTCGGCCGAAACCGGGGGCGCATCGTGAACAAGTTTGCCGTCACGCAGCGCGATCAGACGGTCGCCGTGAGCAGCCGCGTCCGGTTCGTGGGTGACCATGATCACCGTCTGTCCGACCTCGTCGACCGCGCCCCTGAGCAGGGTCAGCACGTCGTCTGATGACTTCGAGTCAAGGTTGCCGGTCGGTTCGTCGGCGAAGAGCACGGCCGGTTTGGTGACCAGGGCCCGAGCTACGGCGACCCGCTGCTGCTGGCCGCCGGAAAGCTCGGAAGGCCGATGGTCGCGCCGGTCGGCCAGTCCGACCCGGTCGATCACCTGGTCCACCCACTCCTGATCCGGCTTCCTCTTGGCGATCGAGAGCGGCAGGAGGATGTTCTCCTCCGCGGTCAGGACCGGGAGCAGGTTGAAGAACTGGAAGACGAAGCCGAGCTTGTCGCGACGCAGCTGGGTCAGATCGCCGTCGTCGAGCTTGGTGATCTCGGTGCCTTCGATATCGACCGAACCGGAGGTCGGCTTGTCGAGACCGGCGAGGATGTGCATCAGGGTCGACTTACCGGAGCCCGACGGGCCCATGATCGAGGTGAACCGGCCCTTCTCGAAAGTCACATCGACCCCATCGAGCGCACGGACCTCGGCCTGTCCTTCGCCGTAGATTCGTTCGATGCCGGTCGCCGTGACGATCGGGCTTTCGGATGACTGGGACTGGGTGGGAGCCGCAAGCGTGGATTCCATCCCGATCACCGTAACAACCACGGTCCCTCCACAAGTTCGGTTATCCCCACTTAGCAAGCGGTAACGCCGTGAGACCGGGCAGGGACCCCCGGAAGCGCAACACCCCGCGCGCCGGAGCGTGACGCCGCGGGGTCGGGCGGGGGTCGCACGCCGCGGGGTCGGGCAGGGGTCCCCGGGAAGCGGCAACACCTCGGTCGGCATTCAGCCTCCCTCCGCCTGAGTATCCCGGAGACGCCGACCCGACCCCACGGCTACTGGAACCTGTCGCCCTTCCTTACTGTCGCTGGCGGATCCGATCGTCCGTCAGACCCCGCCCGAATTTGTTTATGTAAACCCGCAATTTGCGGGGGTGGTCCTTTGTTCCCTCCGATCGCGGCTGTAGATTGGCGGTCGTGGCTGACGAGGTTGATGGAGAACTGATTTCGGAGGAGGACGTCCCGTCCCAGCCGGGCGGCGAAGTCCGGGCCCTTCCACGC
>JAEYSQ010000251.1 GCA_023434465.1 Actinomycetes bacterium | reverse complement strand
GGGCATCAACTTCGGCCAGCGCGACCTCTCCCGCGCTCAGCTCGACGGTCTGATCGACGACGCCAAGGAACTGGGAGCCAAAGGGCTCGTCTGGGCCTTCCGCGAAGGCGACGGCTGGCGGGCGCCGATCGCCAAGTTCCTCTCGGAAGACGAGCTGAAGAACCTGAACGAGGCCATGGGAGCCGAGGAGGGCGACCTGATGCTGGTCGCCGCCGACCAGCCCGCAATGGTCGCCACCATCCTCGGCGGGCTGCGCACCCGTCTGGCCGAGCGTTGGGACCTGATCCCGGCTGACGCCGGCAACCGGTTCTGCTGGATCGTCGACTGGCCGCTTTTCGAATGGAACGAGGACGAGGATCGCTGGGATGCCCTGCACCATCCGTTCACGGCACCGGCCGGCGAGTTCGATCCGCAGAACCCGGGCGAGGCCCGGGCCGAGGCTTATGACCTGGTCTGGAACGGGGTCGAGATCGGCGGAGGTTCGATCCGTATCAGCAAGCCGGAACTCCAGGCGCAGATCTTCACCGCGCTCGGGATCTCCGAAGAGGAAGCCGGGGAGCGCTTCGGCTTCCTGCTCGACGCCCTCAAGTACGGCGCGCCGCCGCACGGCGGAATCGCCTACGGGGTCGATCGCTTCGCCGCGCTGCTGGCCGGCGTCGAGTCGATCCGTGACGTGATCGCCTTCCCCAAGACCGCCTCCGGCGGCGACCCGCTGACCGGGGCACCGGCGCCAGTCGATGACATCCAGCTGCGCGACGTCGGCATCGAGCTGCGCAAAAAGAAACTTCCGGGCCAGGAGTAGGCGGCGGCGACTGCATGGGATTCCTGCGTCGCGCCAAAGACCGTTTGAAGTCGATCGGTGACGGTTCCGGCCGGATCCACATCAGCGACCCTCGTTTCGACGACTGGGTCCCGGTCCACGAGTTCGAGGACCTCGCCACCGCGCTCGCCTGGCGGGACGTCCTGCGTGAGCACGGCCTGCCGGCCGAGCTTACTTCCGACTGGGAACTCGACCGCTTCGACCGGGGTGACATCCACCTCCAGGTCCCGCCGGGCATGTGGTCAGAGGCCGAAGAGCTGGTCTCCGGCCTCGACCTGGAATAGCGATCTTTAGGTCTCGTCACCAAGGAGTGGTAGGTTGGAGATGAGGCTCGAACCTGTTCGTTAGCCGTCTCATAATTTGACCCAACATCAACGGCACGGGAGCCGATTTCAATGTCCCCCGCGGGACGACGATAGGCACCCACCTATTCATTTAGGGATCAATGTCGGAGACGGAGACGGCAGGTTGGGGCCTCTTTTTATTGGGTCAGACCCGGGGTTGACCCGAAACATCCGGGGCCGGTACGGTTTCCTGTAACGGGAATTGAACGAATCAAGGAGTGGGGGTGGGTACTTTGCTAAGCAGGAGGGGACTTTTCGGTGCGCTAGTCGCGCTGACACTGGGGATGGGACTGATGCTTCCCGGAGGAGCATCAGCCGACGAGCAGCGGCACTACGGAAACGTGGCGACACCCGGAGGCATCCCATGGGGTGTGGCAGTGGACTCCGCAGGCGACGTCTACGTCGCCACTTACAACGGGAGTTCGGCCGTGAGGCGGGTCCGATATGACTCCGACGACTCGAATCCTTCTCTGGTGTCCACCTACCCGAATTCGGGATCTGCGTCCGGCGTTCGTGACGTCGAGGTCGGAGCTTTCGGCTTCGTGTACGTCGCCAACCTCAATGACGAAACGGTTACCCGATACGCGCCGGACGGCACCGTTGCGAACCAGTGGGGATCCCCAGGGGCGGGTCCCGGCCAATTCGACCAGTTGATCGGACTCGCGATTGACCCAGAGGGCAACATCCTGGCGCTCGATCTTCTCGGTAACCGGGTCCAGTCGTTCACTCCGACGGGAGGCTACCTCGGGGAGTTTTCGGTCGGATCAGGAACCCAGACCCTGGGTCTCGACGTGGACCGCCAGGGACGGATCTATGTGAGTGACTCCGGTGCTGCTGAAGAGGTGCGGGTGTATGACTCGTCCGGCACCCTCCTGGACACGATCGGTGAGGCTGGCAGCGGAGCCGGCGACCTCGGGGATGCGTGGGACGTCGACGCCGGTCGCGACGGGTTGATCTACGTGTCCGACGTCAACGCCGGGCACATAAAGGTGTACGACGCAGCCGGGAACTTTCAGCACTCGCTTGGGAGCCTCGGTTTGGGTGCTGACCAGTTGCAGGGTCCGACCGGGGTCACGGCAGACAGGGACGGCAATGTGTGGACGGCCGACCAGCTCCTCGACCGCGTGTCCGCGTTCGCCTTCGCACCGCGGGTGATCGGGGGAACTTCCCGAAACTTCGGGAACGTCTTCCTGGGCAACCCCTTCGCGGAACAGATCATCTACATGCAAAACGACAACTACCTGCTGCCGCTACCGGTGCTGGGCACCAGTCTCGACGATGGCACCCAGTTCTCGATCGTTCCGGGCAACGACGAATGCGGGAACCTCCCCGGGCTCTTCGTGGGCTGGCTCGCCCCCGGCAAGGTCTGCGGGGTCGGGATCCAGTTCGACCCGACCTCGGTCGGCCCGAAGACCGACACCCTGAACCTCGACGGAGGTTGGCGTGAGGTCGACCTGACCGGAACCGGAGTGGAGTCTCCGACCGGTCCAACCGGGGACACCGGTCCGGTCGGTCCGACCGGGGGTGACGGCCCCACGGGTCCCACCGGCAGCAACGGCCCCACGGGTCCCACCGGTAACGACGGCCCGACCGGTAACGACGGCCCGACCGGGTCCACTGGAGCTACCGGAGAGACCGGCGACACCGGAGCGACCGGAGACACCGGACCGACCGGACCGACCGGCAAGTCAGCGGCCGGATCGGCCAGCATCACGAAGCTGGTGAGCGGACCGGTCCGCTTTCGGGCCGGGGTCCGGGTCAACGTGGCCCGGGTCTCCTGCAAGGACGCTTCCTGTCAGATCACCGGACGCCGGGCCCGGCTCCGGATTCACGGCCAGTGGTTCGGACTGCGTTTGTACGGCCCGCAGCGGGTCGGCAAGGGCAGGACGGCACGCTTCGGTTTGAGGGTGCCGGCCCGGGTGGTCCGCAAGCTCCGGCGCGGACGCAACTCGGGGGTGGCGATGGTCTTCCTCTCGGCCCGGGTGAAGGACGGCGCCCGTAGCGGCCGCAACATGCGCATGGGGGCGATGCGCTGAGTTTTCGCCCGGGACTCAGGCGGTCGCGGCGACCGGTGTGAAGTCGTACTCCACTCCGGTCGCCTCGACCGATTCTTTCCAGAGCCGGTCGGCGACCGCGCGGTTCATCGCGAGCTTGCGAGGCGTGACGATCACCGGCGCGCCACGGAACTCCCGGAAGCCATCGGGACCGATGTAGGAACCACCGACGAGCCCCGGATCGGTTGCCGCGCGCAGGGTCGGGAGAGCTCCGGCCTCGGGTGACTGGGCGAAGGCCAGGTCGCTCAATTTCAGAAACGGCTTGGAAACGAGCCCGAAGAGGCTCGAGTCGAGATCGTTGCCGGCGCTGGTCAGGTTAGTGTTCGAAACCCCGGGATGAGCCGCCATGCTCTTCATGTCGAGACCGGCCTCCCCGATCAGGGTCTGCAGGTCGAGCGCGAACACGAGGTTGGCGAGCTTCGACTGGCCATAAGCCGCCCAACGGCGGTAACCCCGGTTGCTCTGCAGGTCATCGAAGTCCAGTTTTCCGAGGGTCGCCGCAATCGAGCTGATCGTGACGACCCGTGATTCGGGCTTGCGTTTGAGGGCGTCGAACAGACGTCCGGTCAGGGCGAAGTGGCCAAGATGGTTGGTACCGATCTGGAGTTCGAAGCCCTCCTCGGTCCGGAGCTGGGGAGGAGCCATGACCCCCGCGTTGTTGATCAGGAGATCAAGCCCGGCCGGGAAGTCCGAGTCGACCGACTGCGCGAACTCCCGAACCGACTCGAGCGAGGCCAGGTCGAGGCGGCGAACCTCGAGCTCCGTTTCCTTGCCGGCGGCACCGAGACCGGAGCGGATCTCACGGACCGCATCCTCGCCCTTGGCCTCGTTGCGACAGGCGAGAATCACCGTGGCGCCATGGCCCGCGAGTTCGCGGCAGGTGATCAGCCCGATGCCGCTGTTGCCACCCGTCACCACCGCGACGCGACCTCTCTGATCAGGTATGTCATCTGAAGTCCAGCCCTTGCTCATGGCGGGAGCGTATCCACCGCGGGTTAGAGCATCTACCCTTCACTGGATGGAATCGCTGCTGGCCGAATACGTCGCCGACCGCGCGCGGGAGGCGGAAACCCCGCCCGGGGCCTTTACCGGGGCGGCGGGCGGTGCGGCCTGCGGCGACCTCGCGAGGATCTCCCTGACCGTCAACTCCGGGACGATCACCGGAGCGGTGTTCGGAACCGAGGGTTGCGCCGCGACCAGGGCCGCCTGTGCCTGCGTCTGCGAACTGGTCGAGGGTGGGCCCGTGCTCGAGGCGGCCCGGATTGGCCCGGCCAGGGTCGAAACGGAACTCGGCGGGCTCAGTCCGGCCCGGCGCCACGCCGCGATGCTGGCGGCCGACGCGCTTCACAGAGCCCTCTCCGCGGTCGCTTCGTCCGGTCAGCGGATCTCCGAACCGGTTCGGGACCGGGTGCTGGTTGCCGTTTCCGGCGGAGTCGACAGTGCCGTCGCGGCGCTCCGGGAGCGCGAGCGAGGAGCCGACGTGGTCGCCGTCACGGTCAAGCTCTGGGCCGATCCGGACACGGACGGGACCAAAGCATGCTGTTCGCCGGAGGCGGTGTTGGGAGCCAGATCGCTGACCCTTGACCTCGGCATCCCTCATTTCACTCTCGATCTGGAAGGTCCCTTCCGCGAGCGGGTAGTCGGCGAGTTCCTTCGCGGCTACGGCGAGGGTCGTACGCCCAACCCCTGCGTGCTCTGCAACGGCGAGGTGCGGATCGCGGCGATGGTCGACCTGGCCGAGCGGATCGGCGCCGACAGCCTGGTGACCGGTCACTACGCCCGGGTCGTGGAGGACGAAGGTGGGGCCCTGATCGCGGCGGGAAGCGATCAAGCCAAGGACCAGAGCTACATGCTGGCCGCCCTGCCCCCGGAAGTAGTTTCGCGCCTGCGCTTTCCCCTGGCCGACCTCTCCAAGGCCGAGGTCCGTCAGATCGCCGAACGGGGTGGGCTTTCGGTGGCCAGAAAACCGGAGAGCCAGGACCTCTGCTTCCTGGCCGGCCAGAGCAAGAAGGACTTCCTGAAACGTCACGGCGGACTGACCGACCGGCCGGGACCGGTACTCGATGCGGACGGTCGCGAACTCGGCGAGCACCCCGGTTACCACCACTTCACGGTCGGCCAGCGCCGCGGACTGGGTGTCGCCTCGACCGAGCCGCTCTACGTGCTGGGCACCGATGCGGCAACCAACACGGTGAGGGTCGGTTCGAGGAGTCGCCTTTCGACCGACCGGGTCCGGCTCCGCAATGCCGTTATGCATCGCGACGGGGGCAGGGTCGACCGGGTCCGGCTCAGGTACCACACCGATCCCGTGCCGGCCCGGGTGAGAGCCACCGCCGGCCGGCACGAAGCACTCGAAGTCGAACTCGACCAGCCCTTTGACGGCCCGGCGCCGGGTCAGGCCGCCGTTCTGATGAGCGGCGACGTGGTGGTGGGGCACGCCACGATCGCCAGACAAAGCGGATCAAAGTAGGCTGGCGGTTTCATGAAGTCGGCGGAGATCCGGGAGACATACCTGTCCTTTTTCGAGGAACGCGGCCATCGACGAATGCCGTCGGCTTCCCTCGTCCCGCCCCCCGAGGACACCACGACCCTGCTGACTGTCGCCGGCATGCAGCCGTTCAAGCCCTACTTCCTCGGCCGCGAACAGCCGCCAGCCACTCGTCTGACCTCAAGTCAGACCTGTTTCCGGACACCCGACATCGAGGAAGTCGGAAAGACGCTCCGGCATCTCACCTGTTTCGAGATGCTGGGCAACTTCAGCTTCGGCGATTACTTCAAGGAAGAAGCGATTCCCTTCGGCTGGAAGCTCTCGACCGAGGGGTTCGGCTTCGATCCGGAAGCGATCTGGATCACTGTCTTCGGCGGCGACGAAGAGCTCGGGCTCGGTCCCGACGAGGAATCGATCGGGATCTGGAAGGGCCTCGGCGTTCCCGACGAGCGGATCGTCAAGCTGCCTCGCTCCGAGAACTTCTGGCAGGGTGGCCCAACCGGACCCTGCGGGCCATGTTCGGAGATGTATCTCGACCGCGGGCTCGAGTACGGCTCCGAAGACGACCGTCCCGGTGACGACAGCGACCGGTTCCTCGAGTACTGGAACCACGTCTTCATGACCTATGACCTCGCCGACGACGGCAGCCTCACCCCGCTGCCACAGAAGAACATCGACACCGGCATGGGCCTGGAACGCATGGCCGCGATCCTCCAGGGCGTCGAATCCGTCTATGACACCGATCTCTTCCGGCCCCTGATCGAACTGGCCGAGGAGAAGTCCGGACTGAAGTACGGGGAGGACGAGAACGTGACCCGCGCGATGCGGGTGATCAGCGACCACAGTCGCGGCATGAGCTTCCTGCTCGCCGCCGGGGTGGTGCCCTCGAACGAGGATCGTGGCTACGTGCTCCGGCGCGTGATGCGGCGGGCGATCCAGCGGGGTCGGGCGCTCGGTCTCGAAGGGAGCTGGCTTGCCGATTTCACCGACCGCACGATCGAGATGATGGGCGGTGCCCACCCCCATGTAGTGGCCGAGAAGGAACGGATCGACCGTTGGGTCCGGGCGGAAGAGGAGAGCTTCGGTCGCACCCTCGATCGTGGCACCGCCCTGCTGGAAGAGATCGTCGAGAAGGCCCTCGAGCAGAAGAACTCGTGGATCAGCGCCGACGACGCTTTCAGGCTTCACGACACCTTCGGCTTCCCCTATGACCTGACCCGCGAGATGGTCGAGGAACGGGGCCTCGCCGTCGACGATCAGGGCTTCGACGAGTTGATGGAAGAGCAGCGCAACAAGTCGCGCAGCAACGTCGGCGGTGGCGGCGAAGGTACCGACCGCCATGAACGGGTCCTCGCCTTCGTCTCGGCCGCTCCGGAGTCCGAGTTCGTCGGCTACCAGTACCTGAGGGCGGAAACCGGGATCAGTGCTATCGAGCAGGGTGACGGCAGAGCGCTGGTCAAGCTCGAACAGAGCCCTTTCTACGCCGAAGGCGGCGGCCAGGTCGCGGACTCCGGCCAGCTGCTCTGGGACGGGGGAGAGGTCGAAGTGACCGACGTGATCCGGGTCGGTGACGATCAGGTCCTCGAACTGAAAGCGGCAGGAAACGGTGATCAGTGGCCTCCGCCGGGAGCCACGGTTGAAGCCCTGGTCGATCGGGAAGCCCGGTTCAGGACGATGCGCAACCACACTGCGACCCACCTTCTGCACGCGGCGCTCCGCGAGCGGCTCGGCACCCATGTGCATCAGGCCGGTTCCGCGGTTCGTCCCGACAAGCTGCGCTTCGACTTCAACCACGGCGAGGCCCTCTCCTCCGAGGACATCGCCTGGGTTGAGGACCGCGTGAACGGCTGGATCAAGGAAGGCGATCCGGTCCGCTGGATGATCATGGAGAAACCCGAGGCGGAAAAGCTCGGCGCGATGGCCCTCTTCGGTGAGAAGTACGGTGACCTGGTGCGGGTGGTCGAAGTCGAAAACGTCTCCCGTGAGCTCTGCGGCGGCACTCACGTCGAAAACACGGCCGAGATCGGGATCTTCAAGGTGATCGGCGAGAGCTCGTCGGCTGCGAACGTGCGGCGAATCGAGGCGATTACCGGGCCGGACGCAATCGATTTCTACCGGGACCGCGCCCGGGAACTCGACGAGATCGGCGATCTCCTCGGAGACGGGCGCGACCCGGTCCGCGCGGCCCGGGATGCAGCGGAAAAACTCTCGAAGGCGCGGGAAGGCGAAAAAGAGGCGGCCCGCCGCCAGCAGGGCCAGCTCGCTTCCGACCTGGCCGGATCAACCCAAGAGGTCGGCTCCTTCAAGGTGGTGCTCGCCGAAGTCCCGAACGGCAACCCGAAGGAGATCCTCCAGATCGCCAAGCAGATTCAGGGTTCCTCCGGGGCAAGCGCCGTCCTGGCCGGATCCGACCCCGATTCAGGCAAGGTCGGGATGGTGGCCCTGCTGACTTCCGAGGATGCCGGCCGGGCGTCTGCCCGTGAACTTATTGCCGCTGCCGCTCCGAAGATCGGTGGTGGCGGTGGAGGCAGCGACGAAATGGCCCAGGCCGGCGGCAAAAACGCCGGCGGGGTCGCCGACGCCCTGGCCGCGGCCCGCGAGTATCTGGAGTCACGATAGATGGGTTGCCCGGAGTTCTGATGCGGGTTCTGGCGCTTGATTACGGGATGGCCCGGATCGGCTGTGCGATCTCTGACCCGACCGGCACCCTGGCAACGCCGATCGCCGCAATCGAGCCTCCCGAGGTCGACGAGGTGGTGCGGGTAGCGGGTGACCGGGAGGCGGAAAAGATCGTGGTCGGTCTGCCCGTGTCGCTTTCCGGCGAGGATTCCGCCCAGACCGAGTTGACCCGGACCTTCGCCGACGATCTCGGAGGGGCCGTCTCGATCCCGGTCGAAACCTGGGATGAGCGATTCACCACCCGGATGGCGGCCCGGACCCGGCGCGACACCGGTGCCGGGTCGGCCGAGGACTCGATCGCCGCGGCCCATCTGCTCGAAAGCTACCTCCAGGCCGCGGCTCGAAACGAGGGAGAAGAATGAGCGACCGCTGGTTCGATGATCTGCCCGAACATGACCCGAACGACCCGGACGCGGTCGAGCGGGCCCTGCGACGGCAAGAGCGCGCCTCCCGGCGGCAACAGGATTCCGGCGGCTCGAGGAAGAGTCGTGGTCCGGCACGACGGACGGGCCGCTCCGGAGGGGGGCGGCACACTGGTCGGCTGGTGGCCGCGGCGCTCGGGGCAGTCGGTCTGATCGTCCTGATCTGGTTCGTTTTCGCGCTGTTTCAGCCCTTCAAGGGGGACGGTGACGGTGAACCGTTCGCGGTCAAAATCCCGGCCGGAGACAGCGTCGGTCAGATTGGGGACCTGCTCGCCGGAGAGGGGGTGATCTCGAACGCCACGCTTTTCGAGATCCGGGCAACGATCTCCGGCAAGCGCGGGGACCTCAACCACGGGGTTCACCAGTTCCGGGAGAACATGTCTTATTCAGCGGCGATCGAAGAGCTGACCAGAACGACCAGAAAGCGGACCATCACGGTCACGATCCCGGAGGGCCTCAGTCGTTCCGAGACTGCCGCCGTAGTGGAGTCGGCCGGCATCCCCGGCGATTACATGGACGCGACCGTGAAGGTCAATGGTTTCGATCCCGACCGGTACGGGGCCCAGGGCCGGGCCAAGGACCTTGAAGGGTTCCTGTTCCCGGCGACCTACGAACTGAAGCCGACCGCCGACGTGAACGAACTGGTCGCCCAGCAGCTCCAGGCGTTCAGGGACAACATCGCGGAGGTCAACATGAAGTACGCGAAGCCGAAGAACCTGACCGTGTATGACGTGTTGACAATCGCCTCGATGGTCGAGCGGGAGGTGTCGGTTCCGAAGGAACGGCGAACTGTCGCGGCGGTGATCTACAACCGTCTCAACATGGGGGAGCCGTTAGGGATCGATGCCACGCTGAGGTTCGCGCTCGACAACTGGACCGAACCGCTGACCGAGTCCGACCTGGAAACCGACTCGCCTTACAACACCCGCACCAATGCGGGCCTGCCACCCGGTCCGATCGGCAATCCCGGGCTCGCCTCGATCGAGGCCGCGGCAAACCCGGCGAAGACCGATGTCTGGCTGTACGTGGTCAAACCCGGCACCTGCGGAGAGCATGTCTTCTCCTCCTCGCTCGACGAGCACAACGCGAACGTCGAGAAGTACCAGCAGGCCCAGGAAGCGGCCGGCGGCTCACCGACCGAGTGCTGATGGCCCGTCTCGCCGTACTCGGTCACCCGGTCTCCCACTCGAAGTCACCGGCGATGCAGAACGCGGCCCTGGCCGCGCTCGGTCTTGACCAGTGGCGCTACGAGGCGATCGACGTCGCCCCCGAGGATTTCGCTTCTCTGGTTCGCGAACTGCCCGCCAGCGGGTTTGCCGGGGTCAACGTGACCGTCCCTCACAAGGAGGCAGCGCTCGCGATGGCTGACGAAGCGAGTGCGGCCGCCCGGGCGATCGGTGCCGCAAATACCCTGATCTTCAGCGAGGGAGCCATCTGGGCCGAAAACACCGACGCGCCCGGATTGATCGACGCGCTCGAGGTGCCGGCCGCGGAACTGGCCGGCAAACCGGCGCTGGTGCTCGGGGCCGGCGGTGCCGGCCGGGCGGTGGTATGGGCTCTCAGCCAAGCGGGGATGAAGGTCACCCTCTGGAACCGGACCAGGTCTCGAGCCGAGGATCTGGGGGTGGAGCTCGGGGTCGAGGTGATCCCGCCGATCCAGCACGCTGGTCTCGATCCCGGTCCTTTCGAGGTGGTCGTCAACGCGTCCGCGGCCGGTCTCGGGGGTCGCGACGGGCTGGCCGAACTGCCGATCGACCCTGGAGGGTTCCATTCGGGCCAGACGGTGGTCGACATGGTTTACGGCGAAAGCCAGGGAACCCTGCTGGAAGCCGCTGACCGCGCCGGAGCAAAGGTCGTCGACGGCCTCGAGATCCTGGTCCGGCAAGGCGCGAGATCGCTTGAGATCTGGACCGGAAAGCAACCGGACCTCGACCTGATGAGAAAGGCAGCCCGCGCCTGATCTTCGGTGGGTCGGATTTCACGCAGCCTTGCGT
>JAEYSQ010000181.1 GCA_023434465.1 Actinomycetes bacterium | reverse complement strand
GCTCTGGCGGGTCGGCATATCCGGTCGAGGGGATCCATCCATCAGCCTTGCTGCCCGTCAGCCTCAGCATTCGCGGCTTGTAAGCCCCCAGCCAGAGACCGATCGGATGAACGGGCGGCGGTCCGGGATGGGCGCCCTTCACCCGGTAGTACTCGCCCTCGAACTTGATCGAGCGCTGATCCATGTTCCAGAAGGCGCGGATGATCTCGATCGCTTCGGCGAGCTGGTCGACTCCCTGGCCGGGAGTCCGCTTCTCACCGCCCATTGATTCGACTCCGTCCCAGAAGGCGCCGGCTCCGATACCCAGCTCGGCCCGTCCGCCGCTGATCACGTCAAGGCTGGCAACGCTCCGCGCCAGCACGGCCGGCGGCCGCAGCGGCAGGTTGGCGACGTTCAGTGCGAGCCGGACGTTGCTGGTCTCACCGGCCAGAGCCGAAAGGAGAGTCCAGGAGTCGAGAAACTTGGCCTGGTAGGGATGGTCCTGAAAAGTGACCAGGTCGAGTCCAAGGACATCGGCCGCCTTGGCCATTTCGATCACCCCGGCGGCCCGTTCGGCCACCGGAGGAATGAAGATCCCGAACTCGAGGTCATGCCCGTAATCAGCCACACCCGGATGCTCTCACACCCCCCACCCGGCCCAGCGCCTTATCGCCATCCCGGGTTCTGGCTGCGTCCCGGCGGACTCCGGCGGTGCTACTTGACGCGGAAGGCGCCTCGCATCAGCGGGTGGATGCGGCAGAAGAAGGTGTAGGTGCCGCGCGGCAAGTCGGAGGGCGTCGACCAGCCGGTGCGCCCGACCGTGGGCGGTCCGCCGATGCCAAGCTGGCCCGAATCGAACTGGAACTTTCCGTCCGGGATCGGGTAGGAGATGCCGGTCGAACGGTTACAGGGTGCCTTGCAGGAAGTGAGCGAGTGCCACATCTCCTGGTCGACATCCGAATCCGAAAGCTTGAAGGTGAGGCGCTTGCCTTCATCGACTACCGGCGGTCGGCCCAGCGCGCCGGGCAGACGGAAATCCGCGCCGTTGTAAACGAAGTCGCTGATGATGAACGGACTGGCGCCGGAAGAGGCCCCGTCCGGAAGACGGGCCGGGTCTGGTCCGACTACCGGCAATCCCCCGCCGTGGTCCCGGTTCTCCTCGTAGCGGCCGTGATTCAACCTGCCCGGGAAGTTGACCCGCTTACGGTAGGGGTTGGTTCCCTTCTCGTTCTCGGCCATGTAGACGACCATGATTCCCATCGATTCGGGCCAGGAGGCGATCTTCGTCTCGTAGGTCGCGGTGGTCGAGAGGACATCGCCCTTCTTGACCTGAACCCGCCAGTTCTTGTCGGTGCCGAACATCGCCATGTCCCACGAAACAGGGGGACGATTGCCGAAGTAATGGGCCTTCGAGCGGTAGAGATGAACCTTGCTGCCCTTCACCGTGGGCTGCTTCTTGCCGCATGCCCGGTACTTCTTCAGTTTCTTCTTGTACTTGCGGATCTTTTTGTTGTTCGTCTTGCGGACCCGTCGTTTGACCTTCGGTGAAAGGCCCTTCAGGCCCCGCACCGTGATCGGAGCCGGCTTGCGGCACTTCGGACCCTGGTACTTCGCGCCCGGACGCTGCAGATAAAGGTCCGTGTAGAGACCGCCGGTGTGGACGTGTCCCGCGGTGGCCAGCAGCACGCCGTCGCGGTCAACCGTCCAGCGGTTCTCCGCTTCACCGATCGGGTAGGCGTTGTCGGCGTCATCGGGTTAAGTGAACTTGCCGTCCTTGCCCCCGCTACCCCGCCAGACGTCGAACACCGGGTAGAGGCCGCTTCCGTTCTCGACGTCCATCCAGATCGGGGTGACCGGCTTGATGCCATTCGCGGCGGGCGAATCGGCCGGGATGAAATCGACCGTGTAGGTCGCGTAGAGCGTCATCGGGTCCGGCACGAGGTTGTGGATCATGTGGTTGAGCACCCAGTTGTCCGAAGCCTTGTACTCGTAGCCGTAACCCTTCGGGAACTGCGTGATCGTCTTCTCTTCACCGGTTGCGTAGAAGCGCTCGGGGCCGGATGAGGTTGCATCCTCTCGGGAGAAGTTGAGCCACACTCCGTGGTGGAACATGACCCGGCTCGAAAGGGGCACCGACCCGTCTTCGTTGACCAGGTCCGGCTTCAGCCGGAGCATCCATCCGTCCACGGCGGGCTTTTCCTCGCCGGTGACCGGCTTGAAGGAAATCCTGTTCTGGCCCGGAGTCACGTTCAGCGGGCCGACCCGGTAGGTGATCCGCTGAACGCCGTTGTCGAGGTACTGGGTGGAGCTCGAAGGGAGCAGAGCCGAGGCGGACTGCGGCAGGACGAGCGTGGCCGCGAGGGCGATCAGCAGAATCGGGAGGTGACGAAGTTTCACCGGATTACCTCAGCTTGCGCGTTGACTTCGAAGGCTTCCCGTAGGGGACCTTCGCCTGAACGGAAACCTTGACCGCCTTGCCCCTGCGGATCGCCTTGCGCCCCGCCTTGGTCAGACGGATCGTCACGATCCTGGCCTGGCCTGCCTTGAAGTTGAGCTTCCGCTTGGTGCCGAGTACCTTCTTGCCTTTTCTGGCGATGACGGTCACTCCTTTGGCGGCGGCGGTCGCCTTCAGCCTTACCTTGATGCCGGACTTGCGGACCCGCTTCAGCCTCTGCCGCAGGATCGAAACCTTGACCGCCGGCCGCTTGACCGCGGTGCCCGACGAATTGACAGTCAGCTCGCCACTCATCGAGGGACCGTGAATCGTGCAGTAGAAGGGATAGGTGCCGGCCGTCAGGTACTGGCTGCCGGTGACTGGGGCGGTGTCACCGCCGGCAATCGCCGCAGACTGGAACAGGAAGCCACCGTCCGGTCCGTTCTGGGTGGAGCGGACATCGTGAGGGGCGGTCGTGGCCGAGTTGTCGAGAATCGCGATCTCCCCCTGGGCCTGCTCGAAGGGGCCGGCCTCGAACGTGCAGCAATCCGGCGAAGGCAGGATCATCGCCGCGGCGTTTGCCGAGGTGATCATGGCGCCGAAAGCAGTCAGCGTGACTGCCAGGCCCAAAGCAATTCTGGAACCTTTCCCTCCCATCGGCTTCACATGATGGCGCATATCAATCTTCAACGCAATCGACCCCACGAAGTTTCGCCATCACGACAGGGATCGTGAGGCAGCCCGGCAGCCGATGTGACAGTTTTCGGGAATGTCGCAGAGCCCTGAAGAACGTCCCGACCTTGCCGAGCTCCGCCGCCGGCGATCGCTGACCCTGGACGAGGGCCGG
>JAEYSQ010000167.1 GCA_023434465.1 Actinomycetes bacterium | reverse complement strand
ATGACATCAGTTCAGTAGCTCCTTGTTTCGAATCACCCGGCAGCAATCTCGCTCCGGTCGGCGCAGAGCCGAATCCGGCAGACATGCCTGTCAAGTGCGGCGGGTCACGGTACAAACAGGGGAAATCGACTGATGGATCGGTTTAACCCTGCAAAGAAACCGCCGGGACCCTGAATGGCCCCGTCAAACCCCCCGCTGGACCTACTTGCCGCGACTGATGATCGCGTGGCGGACGCGACCGACGCCGGTGCTGGTGAAGCCGAGTTCGTCGGCGACTGCCTTGGTCAGGTCCCAGGTCCGGCCCGGGCCGTAGGGGCCCCGGTCGATCACCGTGGCAACCGCGAACCGGCCGCGGTATCCGAAAAGGACCCGGGTGCCGCAGGGAAGGTTCTTGTTGGCGACGCCGATCGTGTTCGGGCGCAGGGTGACCTTGCCACAGGCGGTGCCGTTGCCGTAGAGGCCCGGTCCGTACCAGGAGGCCCCGGCGGTCTTCATCGAGCCGACCAGCTTCCGGGCGGTTTTCGGGGTGACGACGCCGTTGGTCGCGAGGTTGGCGGCGCTCTGGAAGCGACGTACGGCGCTGGTCGTCGGGCGGTCGAAATTGCCGGTCACTGCGCCCCGGAAGAGGCGCTTCGAGCGGACGATGCTCTTCAGCACGGCCACGTCGGCACCGGTCATCCCCTCGCGGAGGGTGCGATTGCCGAAACGGGTGCCACGCACGGCAGCGGGACCGGATGCGGTCGCCGGACCGGTGGCGGTGCTGGTGGGAGCCGGCTGGGGCGACGGTGTGCCGATGCCTCCCGATGCGGCGTCGGCGCTGCCCGACCGGATCCCGGAAGATACGCAAAGAGCGAGTGCGATCAGCGCGATCAGAAAGATGGCGATATTCAGTTTGCCCAGCTTGAGGCTCGGAACCATTCCTTCGTCTCTCTTTCGGTGGCTTGCGGGGTTAGCTGTCGGGCTCGCGCTGAAAGAGCAGCGCTACCTGGCAGATGCCAGTGATTCGCCCCTGGACCAGAGTCCTTTGGGTCCCCCGTTCTCCGTGATCTTGTGACGGAGATTCAGCAGAAGGTCGGGAAAGATTAGCAAACGCTCACGATATGTGTGCATTTCATTTGCGTGACGTAGGTCCGTTCAACCGGCCGACTGGCGCACCGCCAGGCGATCATCGTCCGTACAATGGGGCTTGTGGGTCGGACGGCCGCGGGGGGAGAGAAAACCCTTCGAGGAAAGTCCGGACACCGAAGGGCAAGGACGGTGGGTAACGCCCACCCGGGGAAACCCGCGGGAAAGTGCCACAGAAATACACGGCCGATGGCGCGACCACACGTGAGTCGCGATCAGGCAAAGGTGAAATGGTGCGGTAAGAGCGCACCGGCGCCGTGGTGACACGGCGGCCAGGTAAACCCCGTCCGGTGCAAGACCAAACAGGATCGCTGACCCGGCCCGGCGAGATCCAGGTAGGTCGCAGGCCAGAAAGCCGAACCGCCCAGGCGGCAAAGCCCAGGCCCCCCGGTCTGATCAACCGGTGAGATAGATGGTCGTTCAAGACAGGATCCGGCTTACAGACCCACTAAGGAAGGGGCCCCGCAAGGGGCCCCTTCTACTTGCACCGGGGGGCCGTGGACCGGGGTAGCGACACCCGAGACGGATGCCGGCAGACGGTGCCGCAGGTCTTGACCCGATGCGGTGCATAACCTGCGGCACCGTCCGTCGCGGCACCGTCCGTCCAGGGATAGAGCGCGACGACCGGCCGGGGAGATGGGGGCAGGAAGAGAGGCCCGCCGGCACCTTGCGCTGACGGGCCTTTCGCACCACAGGTCGGCGCGGAAGACTGAGGTTGGCTCAGACTTTGCGGAAGACCGAGGTCGGCTCAGACTTTGCGAAAGCTGAGGTTGGCTCAGACTTTGCGGAAGACTGAGGTCGGCTCAGACTTTGCGGAAGACTCCGATGACCTTGCCCATGACCTGGGCGTCGGTGGTGATGATCGGGTCCATGGTTTCGTTTTCCGGCTCGAGGCGGAAGTGGTCGGACTCCTTGTAGAAGCGCTTGACGGTGGCGTCCTCTTCCCCGAGCAGCGCGACCACGATTTCACCGTTACGGGCTTCGGGGGCCGGGTGCACGATTACGTAATCGCCATCCATGATGCCGGCGTTCTTCATGCTCTCGCCGCGCACTTCGAGCACATAGTCACCATCCGTGCCGCCGATCATCTCAGGCACGTCGACGTAATCCTCGATGTTCTCCTCGGCCAGAATGCCCGGACCCGCCGAGACGCGACCGAGCAGCGGCAGTCCTGCCGGTGCCGTGGCTCCGGCCGCCGCGCTGGCGACCGAGTCGACCACGTCGCGGGCGCTGTCGCGAACGCTCTCTCCCGCGCTCTTTGCCTTGCCGACCAGGACCTCGAGGGCCCGCGGTTTGCTCGGGTCACGACGCAAGACGCCGGCCTTCTCGAGATTGGCCAGATGCACATGGACCGTCGACGAAGAAGTCAACCCGACCGCCTGACCGATTTCCCGCACGGTCGGCGGGTAGCCCATCTTGTCGGTGTACTTGCCTATGTAGTCGAAGATCTCGCGCTGTCTTTTGGTCAGATCAACCACGTCGCTCCTTTTCGGCCCTCGGCCTTACTCTGGGAAAGCGGTCCGACCCTGGGTGGCGAACCTGTGTTCGTAATCTAGTCGCTCGTGCGGACGTATGTTCGTGCGGCACCTGGTTTGGCAAGATTCCGACCGGAAGGGGTTCTGCCTGCGGCCGACCGGGATCGGTTGCCGCCCGTCGCCCGCTCCGCATCGGCCGGGCAGGTTCCCCTAGAATCCGCGGACCTCAGGCGGCTGTGGCGGAATTGGTAGACGCGCAAGCTTGAGGGGCTTGTGTCCGCAAGGACGTGGAGGTTCGACTCCTCTCAGCCGCACCATACGAAGCACCCGGAAACCCCCTGCCCCGGCCGGGGGTTTCCCGCTGCATGAGGTCTTCAGCCGGGGCCCTCGGGCTCCGACCGAAGTAGCCGCTGCACGGCGCCAGGTATCCGGGCTCCGACGGAGGCGGATTCCGGGCTTCCGGCCCGCCGGCGGACGGGAACGGTTGACCAGAGGGACCGGGAACCGGCACCGGTTCCGGTTCCCTTGTTATCTATTGGAACTAATGCGCCGCTCTCTTCTCCTCATTTTCCTGGGCTTGACGTTGCTCTGGGCGCCGGCCCAGTCCCAGGCAGTCACCGCAGCAACGACCCGGTTCGTGGCCGAGTTCGAAGGATTCGTCTCCTGCCCCTACGCCGACCCGGCCGGACACGCCACGATCGGTTACGGCCACCTGCTTCATTACGGGCCGCCGACCCGCGCCGACCGGCGCAAGTGGGGTTGTCTGACCAGGGCGCAGGGCCTGCGGCTCCTCCGAAAGGATCTGGCCGGTTACGAAGCCGAAGTATTCGAACGGGTGCCCCGCGCCAAGGTGAACGCACTGATGGTGCAGGCCCTGACTTCGTTTGCCTTCAACCTCGGGCCCGGGTACCTCGATTTCGTACCCCGACGGGGAAAGCGACCGGCGACCAACATCAGCCGCAACCTCCGGATCGGCAGATACTGGCTGGCCGCGCGACAGATGCTCCACTTCGATGGGGTCATTGTGGGCGGCAAGCGGTACGTGCTCAAGGGTCTGACGATCAGGCGCCGCAAGGAGTACCGCGTGATGATCCGGGGCATCCGCAAGTTCAGGTCATGCGCCGCCTCCTGCAAGGGGAGCTCGGACCCGGGCAAGAGCTCCGGTGGCGGGATCGGCGTCAGCTGATCTGGCCGGGAGTCCTGAAACGGCGGGCCGCGAACCTTTCGCGACCCGCCTTTTGATCATCCGCCGGAGTTGATCCGGTCCTCAAGCTGATCGATGCGCGCGTTCACCTTGGCGGTGTTGCTCTGCTGTTTGCCTTCGACGTCACCGATTTCCTGACTCAGCTCGCTCACCTTGTCGTTCAGGTTCTGGATGCTGGACGCATTGCTGGAAGCCTGTGCGGAATCTTTCTGTTCGGCTGACTTCAGCGAATCCTCATCCCGCTTCTCGGCCGCGGTCGCCTTACCCTGGATCTTCTGTTCGACCTTTCTGGCGGCGGCCGCGGCGGCCGCGACTCTGGCCGCGGAGCTGCGGTCGTTCTGTTTGATCTGCTTCTCGAGTTGCTCCTGGGTGTCCTGGTTTGCGTCCTTGGCATCCTTGGCCATGACGATCCCGATCACGCCGACGACCACGCCGATCACGGCGACGGCGAGTGCTGCTCCGACTTTACGATCCATTTGGTACCTCCCCCGAGGCCGATCCGGCCGGGCTTTTGATGGACTGGACCGGGAGACTGTCGCAGCCGGGCGGATGCGGGTCTAGACTTGCCCGGGTGGGCAAGCGGTCTTTCAGGCGGGCAACCCGTTGACGGCGACCGGATCGGTCGCCGTGATGTGGTTTCGCCGGGACCTTCGAACCCATGACCTGCCCGCCCTGGCCGAGGGTGCCCGGGCCGGCTCGATCCTTCCCTGCTTCATCTTCGACGACCGGCTCCTGACCGGGGGGCGTTTCGTCTCCCCTCGCCGCACTGCCTTCATGCTGGGTTGTCTCGAAGCGCTGCGAAAAGACCTCCGGGAACTCGGCGCCGACCTGATTCTGCGCCGCGGCAGGCCGGAAACGGAGATCCCGAAGCTCGCCGCCGAGGCCGGCGCCGAAGCGGTCCACTGGACCGCCGATCTCTCCCCCTTCGCCCGTGAGCGGGATCGTCGGGTCGGCCGGATACTCGCCGGGGAGGGGATCAACGCCGTCGCTCACCCCGGCGCCTACATCGTCGATCACCCGGAGGAGATCCGCAGCAGCCAGGATCGCCCTTACACGGTATTCAGTCCCTTCAACCGTGCCTGGCAGGAACTGGAACGGCGCCCCGCCGAAGAACGCCCGTCAAGTCTGAAGCTGGCCGGTTCGCCCGACCCCGGCGAGCTTCCGGAGCCGAGCGAGTTCGGATTCCTGGCTGGCGCAGTGGACCAGAACGTTTTCGAACCCGGTGAAGGAGCCGCCCGGGAAGCGGCGACCGGTTTCCTGAACGAGGGCCTCTCCGGTTACGCCGAATCGAGAAACCGGCCCACCGGGGGTTCCTCCCGGCTTTCGCCCTGGATCCGCTGGGGCTGCCTTTCACCACTCGAACTCGAATCAAAGCTCGGCCGACGGCCCGGTGAAGGAGCCCGAAGCTTCCGGTCCGAACTCGCCTGGCGCGATTTCTATGCGGCGGTCATCGCGAACTATCCGGAGGTGACCCGACTCGAGTATCAGCGGCGTTACCGCGGGACCCTCGACTGGCAAAAGGACGATCAGCTGCTCGACGCCTGGCGGGAAGGCAGGACCGGATTTCCGCTGGTCGACGCCGGCATGCGCCAGCTCAAAGCCGAGGGCTGGATGCACAACCGGTTGCGGATGGTGGTCGCATCCTTTTTGACCAAGGACCTTCACCTCGACTGGCGAGAAGGCGAACGACACTTCATGGAGCAGTTGATCGACGGCGACGTCGCCTCGAACAACGGAGGCTGGCAGTGGGTCGCCTCCACCGGCACCGACCCGGCTCCCTACTTCCAGCGGATGTTCAATCCGATGACGCAGCAGGAGAAGTTCGACCCGGACGGTGCGTATGTGCGGCGTTGGGTGACTGAACTGTCCGGAGTTCCCGACCGGTACCTGGTCCGTCCCTGGGAGATGCCCCGGGACGAGCAGGAAAAATGCGGTTGCCTGATCGGCCGCGACTACCCGTGGCCGGTGGTGGACCACGCCGAAGAGCGGCGTTTCGCGATCGAGCGCTACCGCGCGGCCTCCGACGCAGACCCGCAGGAATAGTCTCTTCTTTCGTGAGCACGATCCCGAAGATCCCGAGCACTTTCGACCAGGAGATCATCCGCTGCGGGGAACCCGAGATCCAGGCCGAGATGTCGGACCCGGAACGTCTCGCGAAGATCCGCCAGGAGTTCGATGAAGGCTTCCGGATCATGGAGCCGGTCGGACCGGCGGTCTGCGTGTTCGGCTCGGCCCGAACCCGTCCCGGCCATCCCGAGTACGAACAGGCGAGACGGGTCGGGGCAGGAATCGCCCGACAGGGGTACGCGGTGATCACCGGTGGTGGCCCGGGTTCGATGGAGGCCGCCAACCGTGGCGCCAGAGACGAGGAGGGACTTTCGGTCGGTCTCAACATCGAGCTCCCCCATGAGCAGTCGGCCAACGCCTTCGTCGACATCGGCAAGGAGTTCCACTACTTCTTCGTCCGCAAGTTGATGTTCGTCCGCTACTCCTGGTCCTTCGTGATCTTCCCCGGGGGCTTCGGCACCCTCGACGAAACTTTCGAGGTGCTTACCTTGATCCAGACCGGCAAGGCCCGTCCCCATCCGGTGGTCCTGGTCGGCAGCGACTTCTGGCAGGACCTGCTGGACTGGGTTGCCAGGCGACTGGTCGGAGAGGGCCGGATCTCCGCAGTTGACATGGGACTCTTCACGGTCTACGACGAGGACCACGAGATCGTCGAGAACGCGATCAGCGGATTTCCGCCGCTCACCGCCGGGCTTGCCTGACAACTCATCCAGCATGTGGATGTGGAGTTGTATGCTGGACGAATGGCGCTGCCCACCCCCCTCCCACCCGAACTGGTCGAGCTGATCACGGCGCGATTCAAGCTGCTCTCGGAACCTATGCGGATCCGGATCCTCGATCAGCTGCGGGAAGGAGAACAGAGCGTCGGCGGCCTCGCCGAAGTCCTGGACACCAGCCAGCAGAATGTCTCCAAGCACCTTCAGGCGCTCTACGGCGGGGGCGCGTTGAGTCGGCGCAAGGACGGAAATACCGTCTACTACGGGATTGCCGACGAGACCCTGTTGGCGATGTGCGAAGTGGTCTGCGACGGAGTCGAGCAACGCATCTCCGCTCTCAGCCGTCTCGTCGCCAGTAGCTAGTCGCTCGAACTTTCGATCGACCTCGTTGCCCCTTGCCCCTCACGCTGCTATTCTAATCAACTACTTGGTTGTAAACTTGTGGAAAGGTAGATCTCATGACACAGGAGAATTCTCGAGGCAGGCGATCCGGAACTGATTCGGCGCGGGGCTGGCCCCTCGAACGGGTGCTCTTTGCGATGGCGGGAACCGTGAGCCTGGTCGGAGGAATCCTGGCCCTAGTGGTCTCCCCCTGGTTCGCCTTGCTGCCCGTCCTTGCGGGCTTCAACCAGTGGCTCTTCGTGATCTTCGGGGCCTGCCCGGCCTCGCTGGTCCTGACCCGCGTGACATCGCTCAGGCCGGCCACCCGGGTGAACCGATGACGACCGGGCCGATCGGCCGGCTGGGGCGCTGGACCAGCGACAACTTCCGGATCGTCGCTCTGGCATGGCTGATCATCGCGCTCGGGCTCGGGTTCTTCGCACCGCGCGCCGAACACGCGCTCTCCGGCGCCGGCTGGGAGGCAACCGGATCGGAATCGGTCGAAACGCGTGAGCTGATCGACCAGCAGTTCGGGGGGATGTCCTCTTCCTCCCTGATGGTCGTCCTCCACAACGACGACCTGACCTTCGGCGAGGCTGGCTTCAATCGAACCATCGACCAGGCGGCGGCAATTTTGAGGAAGTCCACCGACGTAAGCAACGTGGTCGCACCAACCCGGGGAAACTGGGTCTCGTCCGACGGACACACCGCCGTGATTCAGGCCGGAGCGGCAGCCGACCCGAACCAGATGGTCCGGGCCGCGGACGAGCTCAAGGTCGAGCTCGCGGAAATCGAATCCGGGGAGACCGCCGTGTCCCTGACCGGAGCTTCCGGCATGTGGTCCGATTTCAACCAGGCCAACAAGGACGCGATGATGAAATCCGAGCTGATCTCGTGGCCGGTCACCATGCTGATCCTCGTTCTGGCCTTCGGATCGCTGGTCGCGGCTGGACTGCCCCTCATGCTGACCATCCTCGGTCTGGTCGCCGCTGCCGGCTCGCTATATCTCGGTACCCAGCTTTTCGACATCTCGATCTGGGCGATGAACTTCGCGATGATGTTCGCTCTCGCGCTCGGGATCGACTATGCCCTCTTCATCGTCTATCGGTTCCGGGGGGCTCTGACCTCGAACGAGACGTCCAGCGACGCAATCGCCGAGACCACGGACACCGCAGGAAAGGCGGTCCTGTTCTCGGGCGTAACGGTGCTGATCTCGCTCAGCGCGGTGCTTCTGGTTCCCAGTCCCGCGTTCCGCTCGATGGCAATCGGGGTCATGCTGGCGGTCGCCTTCGTGCTCGCCGCGTCGCTCACCCTGCTGCCCGCCGTGCTGGGCAAGCTGGGACCTCGGGTGAACCGGTTCGGCCTGCCCTGGGTTCGCACGGGCGAACACCGCTCCCCGCGGTTCGCGGCCTGGGGCGAGCGGATCTGGCGTCGGCCGGTCGCGTACGGCCTCCCCGCCCTGGCGATCCTGCTGGCGCTATGCGTGCCGGTCCTCGCGCTGGACACGGGAATGCCGTCGATCAAGGTCGTACCCGAGGAAGACGGCTCGCGGGTCGGCTACGAACAGGTAGCCGCCGGCTTCGGTCCCGGGGCTCCCGGGACACTCCAGGTGCTGGCTCCAACCGGCGATGCCGGCCAGACGGTCAGGGCACTTGATCGTGATCCCGGCATCGCCCAGGCGATGATGGTCGGGGACAGCAGGCAGGGCAACGCACTCATCGCCGCGACCCCGAACGTCGACCCTTCGGACCCCGCACTCGGCATCACCGTGGACCGGATCCGAGATGATCTGCCCGCCGGTGCCCTGGTTGGTGGCGCAGCAGCCGAAAACCACGATCTCGAAGTCGCTCTGGGCGACACCACGGCGCCGGCGATCGCGATCGTGATGACCCTGGGGTTCCTGCTCTTGCTGGTCGCCCTGCGCGCACCCATCCTGGCTGCGATCGCGGTTCTCACGAACCTGCTCGCGGTCGGAGCCGCGTTCGGCGTTGCCAAGTTGATCTTCCAGGACGGCAACCTGACCGGACTGCTCGGTTTCGAATCCCAGGGCTACCTCGACGCGTGGGCTCCGGTGTTCTTCTTCGCGATGGTCTTCGCGATCTCGATGGACTATTCCGTCTTCCTGCTCAGTTCAGCCCGGGAACACTGGGAAAAATCGGGAGACGCCAAAGAGGCCGTGATCGGCGCGATGGCGCACTCCGGCCGGGTCGTCTTCGCGGCCGCCGCAGTGATGGTTGCGGTGTTCTTCACCTTCGCCCTGTCGGGACCGCTCCCGCCCCGCGAGATGGGGATCATCCTCGGCGTCGCGGTCCTACTGGACGCCGCCCTGGTCCGGCTGCTTCTTCTGCCGGTGCTGATGCGGTTGGCCGGAACGAGACTCTGGTGGATTCCGAAATGGGTCGATCGGCGGCTACCCAAGGTTTCCTTCGGGCACTGACTCCAGAAGGTCAGTCGCCGTGCTCGACGCGGATGATCGCGTCGTGCGTGGCCGCGGCGAGGTCGGGAGCGCCGAGTTCCAGGCCAGCCGGCAGCTCGATGTGAAGGTCATCTGCGTGCTGGACCTGGATCGTGCCTGACTCGAGTTCCAGGTCCAGCACGTGGCCACCGCGCGCAAGTTCACGGTCGACGAAATGGAAGTGGTAGCCGCCGATCTCGACACCCTCGGCCCAGGCGGGGAACCGGAACCCGATCAGGCTGCCGTCGACCGGCCCTAACTCGAAGATGTTCTGGTCGGCCACGACATCGGCCAGGTCACGATAAGGGGGGTGCTGCTTCGGTACCGATCTCGCCTTCACCGACCTGAAACGGCCATCGATCCGGAAGACGGCCACCGGGGCAAGCGAGCGGTCCTCGTCCAGGAGTTCCTCGAGCCCGGCGAGTTCCAGACGGGACGGGACGCGAAACTCGCGGTCGGCCCGGAACCGGCTCACCACGGCAAACGGGGTACACGCACCGGGGTCGACCTCGTTCAGTTGACCGTGCTCGTCTGCCCGGAAAAAACGACCCTCGAGGGCGATCATCTCGCCGTCGAGGCCGTTCAGAGTCCCGATCCCCGTGTCTCCCTCCTCGGCCAGCTCGGCGAACGTCAGGTCACCGTCGTAGGCGCCGTCGAGCAGTGCCGCGACGGTCGAGGCCTGGAAGAGAGCGTGGTCGTCATGACCGGCGTGGAGGTCTTCGCGGCGCATCGCTTCGACGTGAAGCGATCTGATCGTCGATTCCTCGATCACCGGGTGACCTCCTCCAGAACCACAACGCACCCGCGCTCGATGATGTCAAGCACCTCGCCGAATCCGTCCTCGCCGCCGTAGTACGGGTCGGGAACGTCAAGTTCCCCTTCACCAGCCATCTCCCGGAAGAGCCGGACCTTCGCCGGGTCGGCGCCCTCCATGGCCAGGAGGTTGGCGTGGTTCGAGCTGTCCATGGCGAGGATCAGGTCGAACTCATCAAAATCGGACCGCCGGACCTGGCGGGCGGCGCCACCGATCTCGACCCCGCGCTCGGTCGCCGCGGCAATCGCCCGGGGATCAGCCGGCTTGCCCACGTGCCAGTCACCGGTACCGGCCGAATCGATCTCGAAACCGTCCAGGCCTTCGCTTTCGATCAGGCCCCGCATCACGGCCTCGGCCGACGGCGAGCGGCAGATGTTGCCGAGACAGACGAACAGGATCTTCAAGGCGAAATCAGTTGCCGATGAACCCGCGCAGGTTTGAGACCTGGCGCTGCAGCTGCTGGATCTGCCGGTTCTGGTTGCTGATCCTCCGGTTCAGCTGGTTCACGTCCTGCTGCTGATCGTTCTCGACCTGGTTGATCTCGCTGGCCAGGGCGCTGTCGCGGTTCTTCAACGTGTTGACCTGGCTTCGGAGGTTCCGGGTGCGGCGCTTCAGCTTTCTGATCTGGTTGTGGTTCCCGTGGATCTTCTGGAGCAGGTTCTTCTCCCCCCGGGTCAGCTGAGCGACGAACTTCTCGGCGTCGGACTTCTGGTTGGCCTCGATCTGGTCCTGCCGGGACTGCGCTTCCTGGAATTTTTCCTCGACCAGGGTCTGGATCTCCGCCGTCGTGTTGACCTCGGAATCTGCCGCATCCTTCGCGTTGTAGGCGGTGATGGTTCCGAGTGCACCCAGCAGGATGCCCACGACACCAAAGACAATGGCCAGAGTCGCTTTCGTGTTGCCGCTCATGCGGCGCAGACTACCGGCGATCCACCGAAGAAAGGATCAGAGTTTGATCAGCAGGATCGTGTTCAGCGTGAAAAGGATCGCTGTGACGATCGTGGCGCGGGTCAGGTTCTGTTCGACCATCGAGCCGCCACCGACCGAGGAGCCGCCACCGCCGATGCCGAAGGCACCGGAAAGTCCGGCGTCCTTGCCCGAGTGCAGCAGCACCAGGAGAATCAGGAGCACGGAGAGCAGAACCTGGATGAGGGCCATGATCGTGTACATCGGCCAGCGATTCTAGCTTTCTTTGCCCTTGAGCGCCTCGAGACGGTCGAGGATGGCGACTGCTTCCCGCTTCAGTTCAGCATCGAGCTGATCGAAATCCGCCTCCGAAAGCTTGCCGGATTCCCGGTCCATCGCGGCGTCGCGGATCTCCCGGTACTTCGCTTCCCGGGCGGCTTCCAGGGCGGCGATCTCGGGGTCTTCGGGCGCCGTTGCGGTACCGCCCCGCCAGAAGGGCTGGGTCACGAAACCGGCGACCAGGATCAGCAGGATCAGAAACCAGACGAAACTCACGTTCTCCTCCTTCGCCTGAACAGACCGCTTGGCCAGGCCGCGAAGAGCGCCCCGACGATGGCGATTATCGAGCCGATCCAGATCCAGGTGACCATCGGGCTGACGATCACCCGGAAGGTAACCGGCACGTCGAGTTTGGTGTAACCGGCGATGATCTTGTCGGTCGCGATCGCCTGGACTTTGGCCAGCTTGTTGCTGACCGGACCCATCCGCGAGGGATCCGCCTGGATCACCGGCTGGACGACCTCACGCATGTAGGCGGCAAAGCGGCTGTCGGCAATCTTCGCCCGGCGTCGGATTTCCGAGGTGTCGGGCTCGACTGCGGTCCAGAAGTCGGATCGGGCTCCCGCCTTCAGTCCGACCTCGCTGGTCGCTTCCCCGTCGAAATGTGAAGCTATGCCGCGCGGACTACCGTCGGTGACCTGGTGGTATTGCCGGGTCGGATGAAGACTGGCGAAGAAGCTGCCGTTCTTCTCCACTTCGAGGTCCGCTCCGAAGACCAGGGCCTGATCGTTGCGACTGACGGTCGGCGCCACGTAGTTCACCCTGAAGTCGTCGATCTCGGCCGACTGGCCGGGCTTCAGCTTGACGTCTTCCTTGGTCTCGAAACTCGAAGAGGCAGCGATGCCGACCAGCAGCACGACGAGGCCGAGGTGAACCACGTAACCGCCGTACCGGCGGCGGCTCCGGACCGCGTTCGATCCAATCGCCGCGATCACTGAGCCCCCCGTGTTGCGCTTGCGGGCCAGGGCTGCCCGCCAGGTTTCCTGGATCAGGGCGGTGACCGTGAAGGCAGCGAGAGTAAAGGTGGCAAGGGCCCAGACGCTGTTCGCGGCATCGGTGAAGACAAGCAGCAGGACGAAGGCCACGGCTCCGGCGATCAACGGCACGGTGAAGACCCGTTTCGCACCCTGCCACGAGATCCGGCGCCAGGACAGCATCGGACCGATCCCGGTGAAAAGCACCAGGAGCACCGCGACCGGGGTCGTGTACCGGTCGAACCACGGCGCGGCGACCGTGGAGCGGGTGCCGGTCAGAAACTCGGAGATCAGCGGGAAGAAGGTCCCCCAGAAGACGATCGCGCAAAGCGCGACCAGCAGCAGGTTGTTGATCAGGAAGACCGCTTCGCGCGAAGCCAGCGAATCGATTCTGCGCTCGGAACGAAGCAGATCGAGCCGGGAGATGATCAACCAGGTCGAGCCGACCAGCACCACTCCGATCAGGGCCAGGAAGTAGGGACCGACCGTGCTGTCACCGAAGGCGTGGATCGACTCCAGAACGCCGGAGCGGACCAGAAAGGTGCCGAGCAGCGCGAAGCTGAAACTCGCCACGATCAGGCTCACGTTCCAAACCTTGAGCATGCCCCGCTTCTCCTGGACCATGATCGAGTGGATGTACGCCGTGGCAATCAGCCAGGGCATCACCGAAGCGTTCTCAACCGGGTCCCAGGCCCAGTAACCGCCCCAGCCCAGTTCGGTGTACGACCACCGCGCGCCGAGGATGATCCCGATCGAAAGAAAGGTCCAGGCGATCAGCGCGAACCCCCGGGTTGATCTGACCCAGGCCGCATCGACGCGCCGGCTGGCCAGGGCGCCGATCGCGAAGGCAAAAGGCACGGTCAGCGAGACATAGCCGGTGTAGAGCATCGGTGGGTGGATGATCATCGAGGGATGCTGGAGCAGCGGGTTAAGGCCAGAGCCGTCGACTGGCACCGGATCCAGGGTGTCGAACGGGTTCACATTGCCGCCGAAGAGCATCAGGCCGGTGAAGAAGATCCCGATCCCCATCATCACTGCGGTCGCATACGGGACCAGGTCACGCAGCTTGTGCCGGGTCACGGCAAGCGAAACCATCGAAACGATCGAGAGAATGAATGCCCAGAGCAGCAGCGAACCCTGCTGGCTCGACCACATCGCGGTGAACTTGTAAAAGGGTGGCGTGTCGACCGAGGAGTGGCTGGCGACCACGGCGATGCTGAAGTCGTTGGTCATGAAGGCGTGCTCGATGACGACCACGCAGATAACCATCAGGACACAGAACGCGTACGCCGCGTAGCGGGCGGAGTCAACCCAGCGCCGATCGCCCCGGGTGCCGATCAGAGCGGCTACTGCCGCAAAGATCGAAGTCAGGAAACCTAGCCAGAGAGCCGCGTTGCCGAGGCTACTGATCCCGCTTCTCCGAGAACTTCGAGGGGCACTTGGTCGTCAGCGTGTCCTCGTCCCCCACAAAGATCCCGTTCTTCACCTGGCCGGTGACCATCACGTCACGCCCCTCCCGGAACGGGTCGGGAACCTGGCCGGTGTAAGTCACGCGCATTGGCTTGCCGGTGCCGTCCGGATCACGCATCGAGAAGGTGATGCCTTGCTCGGTCTCCTTGAGCGACTTGTGCTGGACCCGGCCGACCATCTGGTAGCTCTTGCCGGGCGCGGCGTCGGTCAACTCGCTCGGAAGCCGCGCTTCCGATGAGGCGTTGAATGAGGTGTAGATCAATCCGGTGGCCAGAAGGAGGGCGGCGCCCAGAGCCACGAAGAGGCGCACCTGCCGCTTGCGCTGTACGTCCATAACGGGAGTGATTATCGCAAGCCTTGACGGCCGGCGGCTTCTCCCTGCCAGAATCGCCCCATGAGCGAAGAAAAGGTACTCCTGATCACCGGGGCGAGCAGCGGCATCGGCCGTGCCACAGCGAAGCTGCTGGCCGGGGAAAGAAGGCTGGTTCTGGCCGGTCGCCGGGTCGAACCGCTGGAATCGTTGTCGGACGAACTGGGTGGTCCGGAACGGGCTCTCGTGGTCGGCTGTGACGTCAGCGAATGGGAACAGGTCGAAACCATGACCGCCGCCGCGATCGAGGCCTTCGGACAGATCGACGAGGTCTTCGTAAACGCCGGCTTCGGCGCCACCCGCGGCTTTCTCGAGGAGACCCCGGAACACTGGAAAGCGATGGTCCTGACCAACGTGCTCGGTACCGCTCTGACCATCCGCTCCACCCTCCCCCACATGCTCGAGCGCGGCCACGGGCATTTCCTGGTTACCAGTTCAGTCGCCGGACGCCGGGTGCTGCCTGGCTCGCTTTACTCGGCAACCAAGTTCGCGACCACGGCGATCGGCGAGGCGCTCCGGCAGGAACTGCGCGGTCGCGACGACGGCAGGAACATCAAGGTGACCTTGATCGAACCGGGGATGGTCGACACCGACTTCTTCGACAACCGTCCCGGTGACAGCGCCCTTTCCGACGATGACATCGCCCGAACGGTCAAGTTCGCCCTCGAGCAACCGGCCGGCGTCGACATCAACGAAATCCTCGTCCGTCCTATTTCGCAAGCAACCTGAGGACCAGGCGCCAGTAGGAACGAAGCACCAGCCGGACCAGCCCCTCGCGGGCGAAGGCCGGGATCAGCGGCGAGTCGAGATCCGGGGTCAGGAGGTCGGCAAACTGCCGGGAACTCGTCTGCCGTGAATCCTGAATCTCGCGCCGCTCCCGTCTGAGTCTCGGATACCAGAGGAGCAGATCCCTGTATCCCCGCACCTTCGCCCCCAGCCAACCCTGCTTGAGGCTGACGATCAGCAGGACGATTTCGGTGGCGAGAAGGGCCGGGGCCAGGAGAAGCAGCAGACGCCCGGGATAGTTCCGGTACACCATCGCGTGGCGGTTTCGCTCCAGCCAGAACCACTTGCGTTGATTGGAATGAAAGTCGTAGTCGTGGTCGACCCGGGCTTCGGTCTCAAGGCCGATCCGGTGGCCGGTTGACTGGATGCGTAACGAGACGTCGATGTCTTCGTGGTAGAGAAAGAACTCTTCGGGCAGACCGCCGACCCGTTGCCAGACCTCGCGGCGTATCGCCAGAGCAGCGCCGGAAGCGACCGGCACTTCGCGAGTGACGCCCGCTTCGGCGAGCGGCCGGCCGTGACCTCCCGCCCAGGCGATCCCGGTGAAGTGAACCGGGTTGCCCCAGGAGTTGACTACCTGCTGCCCGTCGACCCGGCAGGTGACCAGCGCCATCCAGGCGCCCCACCCGGGCTGACCGGCAAAGGGTTTCCGGATCGCCTCGCCGAAACCGGGTTCAGGAAGCGCGTCCGGGTTCAGCATCAGGATGAGGTCGCCGCTCGACGCCGCCGCACCCCGGTTGGTGGCCGTGGTGAACCCTGCGTTCGTGCCCATCTCGATCACCGTCGCCGCGGGCAGATGCTCCGCTACGACGTCGCGGGCAGGCTCCCTGGAGCCGTTGTCGACCACGATCACTTCGTCTCCGGGGCCGAGCTCGCTGGCGAGGCCCGGCAGGGTGCGGGAAAGCTCTGGACCGGACTCGTACGCGACGATCACGACCGAGATGCTGGGAGTCGTGGCCGTCGGGCCGTGGGCGCCGGATTCACGGGATTCGTTCAAAAGCGGACGACGGGTCTCGAACCCGCGACCTCGAGCTTGGGAAGCTCGCGCTCTACCAACTGAGCTACGTCCGCGAAGCGGTCTGGAACCTTATCCCTCGCGAAAGGGTCACGGCGGCCGGGCACCGGGTTTCTCCATAATCCGTTGTTCCGTGAACTGGCGAACTTCCATCGTCGTCCTCGGCGTGGTTGCGCTGTTGGGCTTCCTCGTGTGGGGACTTGTCAAGAAGGGCGACTCGAGCCTCGCCATCGGCGATCCCGTGCCCGTCGCGACGCTGCCGACCCTGCCCGAGGGTGGCGAAGGGTCGATCGAGGATTATCGCGGCCGGTGGGTCCTGCTCAACGTATGGGCTTCGTGGTGCGGGCCCTGCAAGGAAGAATCGCCGGCCCTCGAGCGGTTCGAACAAAGGAACCGGGACCGGATCGCCGTGGTCGGCCTGGACACCAAAGACCTCAGCGAGGACGCGCTGGCTTTCCTGCGCGAATTCGGGATCAGGTATCCCCAACTGCGCGACGCGAGCGGCGACTACACCGATTCCGACCTGAAGACCACCGGCGTGCCGGAAACTTTCTTGATCGATCCGGATGGCAATCTGGCCGCCCATTATCCGGGCCCGTTCAAGGACGAAGCCGCGATCGCGGCTTTCGCTGCTCCCGCGCTCGACAGCCGGCCGACCGGCGGGTCCGGCCGCGAGGTCGGCTCCTGATGCGGCGAATCGGCGTCCTCGCGGCCCTCCTCGTCGCACTCGGCATCGGCCTGGCCGGACCGGGCATCGCTACCGCGGCCGAGCCGAAGGCCAGTCTGCCGCAACTCGAGGACGAGGTCATGTGCCCGGTCTGTGGGACCCTGCTCGGCCTTTCGCACTCCCCCGCCGCCGAGCGCCAGCGTGTTTTCATTCGCAAGCTGATCGCCGAAGGCAAGGACGAGGAACAGATCAAGGACGCCCTGGTCGCCGAATACGGAGGCCAGGTTCTCGCCCTGCCCGAGAACCGCGGTATCGACGTCTGGGCCTACGCCGTCCCGGTGATCGGCCTCGGGCTCGCCGCGATCGGTGTGCTCTGGGCGATCATCACCTGGCGACGCCGACGACCCGGCCCCGGTGACGGGCCGTCTTCGAATCGACCGAGCGAGGAAGAGGAAGACCGCCTCGAGCAGGACATGGCTCGCTTCGACCTCTAGCTCAGGGGTTTCTCAGGCGAACCAGGGCCGGGCCGTCGTAGACCGAACCGCTGACCACGATCCGCCCGCGCGAATCGACGAGGTGGTCGTAGGCGAAGTACAGGTTGCCGCGGTAGCGGAAGTTCGGATCGAAGAACCCGTTCGCCTTGTAGCGGTAGATCTCGGCGCCCGAGGAGTCCCCGTACGGAGGCGCATCGTTCCCGACCACGATGATCCGGCCCTTGGGATCAACCGACAGGCTGTATACCGAGGTCCAGGCGACTTCGTCGATGCCGATCTTCGCGAAGGACCTGTCAAGCCGGCCATTCGGGGTCAGGCGGAAGATCGGTGCCATCAGGCTGCCGTTCTCACCGGTACCCAGGATCCTGCCCCGGCGGTCGATCGTCAGCTCCTTGACCGTGCCGCCGCCCATGTCGGGAACAACGAAGTCGGCCACCCCGTCGCGCGAGAACGTCCGGTCCAGTCGACCGTTCCGGAGCAGCCGGGCCACACCGAGCTTCGGCCGCGGGTACTGGTTCTTCCTGGTCTTCTTCTTGTAGTTGAAGCCGATTACCGTCCGGCCGCGTTTGTCGACCGCGAGCGCATTCACGTACCTGAAACCGGATTCCGGACCGAACCGACGCACTCCATCACCCGAGAAGCTGCGATCGAACCGACCGTTTCGTCGCAGCCTGAACACCAGCGAACCTTCCCGTGGAGAAGAGGCGACCGCGACGATCCTGCCGCCCGGAGCGAAGGCGATCTCGTCCGGGCTGAAGTCACTCATGAATTCCGGTATCGCGATCCCGTTGTGGGCAAAACCCGGGTCCGGCCGCCCGTTCGGCAGCAGTCGGATCACCGCGCCCCAGTAGTTGCGGCCCTTCTCGCAGCCATCACAGTTTGCGAGGACCACAATCCGGCCCCGGCGATCGACCAGCAGGTCGACCGGGCTGAAGCGCCTGCCCTTGTAGAAGGTACGAACCGAACCGTCACCGCCCAGCGAACGGTCGATCCGCCCGTTCGGCATGAAGCGGGTGATGATCCCTGGCACCCGGGCCTGGACGATTCGCCCGGAGCGTGTTTCGGCTACACCTCTGCCGGCCTGCTCGGCTTCGAAGCTGATCATCCCGTCCTTCGCGAAGCTCTTGTCAAGCGTTCCGGCCACGGGAGCCTTGGCTGCGGCGGCGAAAGCCGCGGTCAGCAGGAAAGCGAAGGCGAGCAGGACGAGACCCATCTTCATATCCCCTTGAACCCCTTCTGGCGCGGAACGTTTCGGTTCCGGCGCCACTCCTACATCCGGTCCGGAGCCGTGATTCCGAGCAGCCCGAGGGAGCCCCGGATGGTCCCGGCGGTTGCCTCACAGAGCTGAAGACGGGCCGCTTCGACTCCCTCTCCTTCGGCTCCGACCACAAGACAGTCGCGGTAGAAGGCGTGGAAGGCAGCAGCGACCTCGCTGGCGTAGGCGCAGATCCGGTGCGGCGCACGTTTGTCGGCAGCCTCGTGGACCTCTGCCGGGAAGGCGAGCAGCTTCGCGACCAGCGCCTTCTCCGAAGGGTCGGCCGGGGCGGCGAGCGGGTCGCCGGAACCGGTTCCCTCGTCGGCGGCCTTGCGCAGGATGCTCTTGATCCTGGCGTGGGCGTACTGGACGTAATAGACCGGGTTGTCGGATGACTGGCTGCGGGCCAGGTCGAGATCGAGGTCGATCGTCTGGTTGTGGCTCCGCGAAAGCAGAAACCAGCGGGCGGCGTCAACGCCGATGTCTCCGGTCAATTCGTCGAGGGTGACGATGTCCCCGGCTCGCTTGCTCATCTTGGTCCGCTGGCCACCTTCGATCAAGTGGATCAGCTGCATGATCTGGACTTCGAACTCGGCCTTGTCACCTTCGAGCGACTGGATCGCAGCAGCCATCCGGGCGACGTAGCCGTGATGGTCGGCTCCGAGAACGTCGATCAGCCGGTCGTTTCCGCGTTCGATTTTGTCAACGTGGTAGGCGACGTCGGCACCGAAATAGGTGAACTCGCCGCTGGAACGGATCAGGACCCGGTCCTTGTCGTCACCGAAGTCGGTGGTGCGGAGCCAAACCGCGCCCTCCTCATCGAAGACGTGCCCGGCCGCCCTGAGTCGCTCGAGGCCACGATCGACCAGGTTTTCCTCGTAAAGCGAGCGTTCCGAGAAGAAGTCGTCCATCTCGACCCCGAAGTTCGTCAACGAACCGCGAATGCCCTCCACCATCCACTCAACTCCGGTCACGGCGAGACGCTCGAGATCCCCGGCGGAGTGGCCCTCACTCGTGGCCCGCTCGGCCAGCTCGTTTACGTACGTACCGCGATAGCCATCCTCGGGTGGTTCCTCACCGCTCATGCGGGCGGCAATCGAGGCGGCGAAGTTCGCGACCTGGGTGCCACCGTCGTTCACGTAGTACTCGGTCGTGACCTGGTTGCCGGTTGCCCTCAGCAAACGCGCAAGCGCGTCGCCGTAGGCAGCGTGGCGGCCGGAAGCCGCGGTCAGCGGTCCGGTCGGGTTGGCCGAGACGAACTCGACGATTATCCGCTCCGGGTGGTCCCGTGGCAGCACTTCGGCGGAACCGGTCGAAGCGATCGCGGAAGCCGCCTGGCGGTACCAGGCGTCGCCGAGAAAGAGATTGATGAAGCCCGGACCGGCAATCTCGGTCTTCTCGATCGTGTCACCGAGATCGGCCTCGATCGTGGCCGCGAGTTCGGCGGCGATCTCGCGGGGAGCCCGGCCCAGGCGCTTGGCCAGCATCATCGCCGCGTTGGTCGAGTAGTCGCCCATCTCCGGCCGAGGCGAGGGATCAAGGGCGGGGCTTACGTCATCGTCGCCGGCCAGCTCCCGGGCGGCGGAGGTGACGGCGGCATGCAGGTTCTGGACGGGATCTGAGGGGGAGGAGCTCACACGCCCATCCTATTTAAGGCGCAGCGAACTCTCACAGGTGGTACTTCTGGCCGGCCAGGATCTTGCTGGCCCTGAACAGCTGTTCCAGGAGCACGATCCGGGCCAACTGGTGGGCCATGGTCTGGGGACCGAGCGAAAGCCGGTGCTCTGCCATGCCCGAAACCTCGCCGGGCAGGCCCTCGGGGCCCCCGATCAGGAAGGTGAGACGGCGTCCCTCATGGCGTCGCTCCTCCAGCCAGTTGGCCCAGCGTTCCGAAGTCATCTCCCTGCCTCCCCCTTCGAGCGCAACCACGGTGCCGGGGTCGGGCCGACTGCCTCCGGTGGCTCGGCCCGCCGCCACGCTGCGGGCCAGCGCCGCGTCATCCTTTGCCTCTGTCACCTCGACCGGCATCAGCGGCTTCAACATCTTCAGGTAATGGGCTTCAGGCTCGATGAACGGCGGCCGGATCTTTCCGACCGCGATCAGCTCAACCTTCATTTCGGGCTCCTTCCGCGATCGCGATCCGGTCGAAGGCCGAAGGGTGGGTGCCAAAGAGGAAGTGCCAGAGAGCGGGTGGGTCAACGTCGGACAGATTCGCCTTGGCCAGACCGACCTGGAGATCGACCAGCCCCTCAGGTTCACCGGTCAGGGCAAGGGCGTAACGGTCGGCTTTCGATTCGATATTGCGTGAAAGCGCATTGCCGGGAACCTGCAGAACGAACATGGCGACCGTCACGACGAGAGCGAGCACGAAAATCACCGCCGGACCCTGGGCGTCATCTGCGTTTCGTCGCAGGATCGCACCGCTTGAGATCTGGACGAAAAGCACGGCCAGCGGGATCACGAGCAAGGCGAAGGCGAGCCCCCGCTTCATGTCTCCCGACTCCACGTGCCCGAGCTCGTGAGCAACCAGGGCCGAGAACTCGGACGGACTGAGTTCCCGGGTCGCGTTGTCGTAGATCACCACGCGTTTTGAGGAGCCGATTCCGTTCACGTAAGCATTCAAGGTAGAGGAGCGGCGGCTGGCATCGACCTCGTACACCTCCCCCACCTCGACCCCGGCCCGATCGGCCAGCCGAATCACCTCGGCCCGGGCCGGGCCGGCGGGAAGCGGCTCGAAATCATTAAATAGCGGTGAGACGACAACCGGCCAGAGCCAGGTTGTGGTCACCGCCCAGACCGCGACCAGGAGTCCGGCACCGATCCAGAACTTTCCTTTCAGGCGGCGCCACATGGCCATCGCGGCGAGGGCACCAATCGCCGCCGGTATCACTGCGACCAGGGTGGCGAGCAACCAGT
>JAEYSQ010000074.1 GCA_023434465.1 Actinomycetes bacterium | reverse complement strand
GCTACGCCGGCCTGACCTACGCCAAGGTTGCGGTTCGGGCGGGTGAGAACAAATCACTGATCTCCTACTACTTCGGTTCCAAACAGGGCCTGGTCTCCGAGGTGTCGGCGATCATCGGGGAGCGGATTACCGAGGCGGTGCTGGCCGAACTGGTTGAAGTCGACTCGGTCGAACAAATCGCGCAGGGGATGGTCGCCGGACTTTGGACCGTGATGGACGATGACCCGCGCGTTGCTCGCCTCTACTTCGATCTCAGCGCCGTCTCCGTCGTCGACGACGAGATCCGCCAGGCCCTCCACCAGGTAAAGGACCAGTGGCGCGAAGTGATCTCGAGGTTTCTCGAGCGGGCCGGAGTCGACCGGACCGCAATTCCCGCCGCCGCGACCTTCCTTCTGGCCGGGGTCCAGGGATTGGCGATCGAGCGGCTCGAGGGGTATGACCCCGAACGTTTGGAAGCAGCCCGTCAGCTCTTCATCCGCGCCGCCACGGTCACGCTCTAACCGGCCCGACCAGGTCGAGCGGGGAGGGCTACAACCGCTGTCCAGCCCGCTCGCCCAATTCCGGGTAGGGGAAAGCCTGTGCTAAGTTACAACCAAATGGTTGTAGATTTGCCCGAAAGAAAATTCGACGAGGAAGAAGTGGACCTTCTTTTTCACGCCCTCTCCGACCGGACCCGGCGGGACATCATGGGGAAGGTCAGCCAGGGCGAGCAGTCGATCTCGGACCTGGCCCGCCAGTACGAGGTCAGCTTCGCCGCGATCCAGAAGCATGTGAGCGTCCTGGAGAAAGCCTCGCTGGTGACCAAGGAATTGAGGGGCCGCCAGAAGATCGTGCGCAACAACCCCGAGACGCTCCATCGCGCGACCGAACTGCTGGCCGGCTACGAACGTCTTTGGACCCAGCGAATCGAAGCGATCGGGCAGATCATCGACCAGGAAAAGAGCGAGGAAAGGAATCACCAGTGACCGTCGTAAGCACCAATCCTGACCGTGAAAACCTTCAACTGACCGTGGTGGCCGAGTTCGATGCTCCCGCCGACAAGGTGTGGCAGGTGTGGGAGGACCCGCGCAAGCTGGAGAAGTGGTGGGGACCGCCAACCTGGCCTGCCAGCTTCCCCGAGTTCGATTTCACCGAGGGTGGCGAAGCGAAGTACTACATGACCGGCCCCGAAGGGGAGAAGGCCGGCGGCTACTGGCGCTTCCAGGTGATCGAGAAGAATCGCCGCATCGAGGTCGTCGACGGCTTCGCCGACGAGAACGGCAATCCGAACGATCAGTTGCCAACCATGACCATGACCATGACTCTCGACGAGAACGTCGGCAAGACGACGATGACCACCGTCACCAGCTTCAACTCGCTCGACGATCTCGAGCAAGTTCTCGAGATGGGCATGGAAGAGGGAATCCGCGAAGCAGCCGGCCAGATCGACGCCCTGCTTTGACCGCCCTCTCATGAAACCGAGAAAAGGAAAGTTGGCAATTATTGCCAACTTTCCTTGTCTCACCTTCTGAGGATTCGAGCAGAGGCGACATACTCTGCGGTCATGAGCATTCTCGACAGCTTCTCACTCGATGGAAAGGTCGCGATCGTCACCGGAGCCTCATCCGGACTTGGGGTCGCCTTCGCGAAGGGTCTGGCTGAGGCCGGGGCCGACGTGGCGATCTGTGCGCGGCGGGTCGAGAAACTCGAGGACACCCGCAAGGCGATCGAGGAGATGGGCCACCGGGTGATCGCGGTGACCGCCGACGTCTCAAAGCCGGAGGATTGCGAGCGGGTGGTAGAGGAGACCGTCGCCAACCTAGGCGGGGTCGACATCCTGATCAACAACGCCGGAATCGCCACGGCCGCGCCGGCAACCCGCGAGGACCCGGAGGAGTTCCGCAAGGTGGTCGACATCAACCTGAACGGCTCTTACTTCATGGCCCAGTCAGCCGGCCGCGCGATGTGTGAGCGGGGCGGGGGCAGCATCGTCAACATCGGCAGCGTGCTCGGCTCGACCACCGCGCACCTGCCGCAGGCGGCCTACTGCTCCTCGAAGGCGGCGATCATCGGCCTGACCCGCGACCTCGCCCAGCAATGGACCGGTCGCAAGAACATCCGCGTCAACGCGCTCGCCCCCGGGTTCTTCGAGTCGGAGATGACCGACCAGTACCCGGAGGGCTACCTCGACCAGATGATGTTCCGGGTTCCGGCCGGCCGCAAGGGAGAAGCCGAAGAGCTCGTCCGGGCCGCGATCTTCCTCGCCTCCGACGCCTCTTCCTACGTGACCGGGGCCCTGCTGCCGGTCGACGGCGGCCTGCTCGTCAACTGAGCGTCAATCAGTGAGATCCGGGTTTTCGTACGTATAGTCCAAAAATCCGGATCTCGCGGGTCATGATCTGGGGTCGTCGTCTTCGAGCGGATGAAGGTCCGGTTGGCCGAGGTTCCAGACCTCGACTTCGGCCGGGGCTCCGTAGAGCGGGGTGATGTCGCGGTCGTCGGCTCCGGCCCGGCGCATGTGCCGGTACCAGCGGTGATAGAGCGGGGCGAAGAGCACGGTCAGTCCGGTCAGTACGAACAACCCGGCGACCATCCAAAGGTGCTCCTCGAGGATCGCGGTGCCGCCCGCATTCCAGGAGGCGAGGCCGACCAGGCCAATCGAGACCAGGATGCCCATGTAGTAGTCGAGCGGGAAGCGCCAGATCCACGGCACCTCGAACCACCAGACGTTGCCCCGCTTGAAGCGCTTGACCGTGTAGGCGGGGTTGAGCACGAACCAGCAGTAATCCCAGACCACCGCCAACACGAAGTACTTGGCGATCGTCGCCAGTTCGGCCGAAAGCGACCACTCGACCCCCATCCCGAAGGGCAGGTGGAGGATCACCATCGGGATCGTGAACGCGTAGACGTGGTACCCGGTCAGCGGCCGGTGGCCCATGAACCAGCCGTAGACCTTGCCGACCTTGCCGCGTTTCAGGTACCAGGTCGGAAGCCGCTCGGCCCAGCCGCGGCCGCCTTCGATCTCGATCTCGATCGCGCCGAGGCCGAAGCACCAGAGAAAGAGCAGGACGGTGAGGGTGATGTTGAGTTCGTCGAACACGGACTCAGGCGGCGTAGCGGCTCTCGGTGCCGGCCGCTTCGACCAGCTGCGGCACGGTCACGAACTCGTAGCCCTGCGGCCGGTAATGCTCGAGCAGGTTCTTCGTGGTCTCGACCGAGCGGTGACGGTCGAAAGCGGGGTGCTGGTCGAATCCGTCGTGGAGCAGGATCACGTCACCCTCGCCGGCGGCGAGGCAGCGGCGGGTGATCGCCTGCGCGGTTGTGTGGGGCCGCCAGTCGTAACCGGTGATCGACCAGGTGATCCCGAGGTAGCCCTTCTCCTTGAGGACCCGCAGGGTGCCGGGACGACGCCGGCCGTAGGGCGGTCGCATCAGCATCCGGCCGCTGATCGTCGAGAAGCTGACCCCGGCCCCTTCGACCGCCTCGCGGCAGGCGTCGAGCTCTTCCCGGATCCGCTGGTCGGATTTGGCCGGCATGGTCGGGTGGGTGAAGGTGTGGTTGCCGATCGCGTGCCCGCGGGCGACGACCTCGCGGATCAGCTCAGGTTCCCGCTCCGACCATTTGCCGATCAGGAAAAAGGTTGCCTTGGCGTCATGCTCGTCGAGCAGGTCGAGTAGTTGCGGCGTCCAGGCCGGGTTTGGCCCGTCGTCATAGGTCAGGCAGAGCTTCCGGCCGGCGCCCGGTTCGCGGCAGACGGTGCGACCGTAGATCTGGGCGGTCGGAACCTGGGCGCCGTAGAAGGCGACGCCGGCCGCGCCGAGAACTCCCGCCCCGAGGGCGATACCTGCTGCTTTGCTCATCGCGGTGCCTTTCTGGCTTCACGCCGGGAACGGGCGCGTTCGCGCCTCGTCTCTTCGGCTGCTGCTTCGACCGTTCTGGTGATCACTTCCAGTGCCTCCCGGTTGCCGTCCTGCGAGTAGCCCGAGAGCTTCTCGTGGAACCCGTCGAGTCCGTCGAGGAAACGCTTGAGTGCCGCATCGTCGATCGTGAGGGCACAGGTGCCGTAGCCCTCGCGCTCCAGGTAGCGGGCGTTCATCAGCTGTTCGAACTGACCCTTCAGCGGCATCGCCAGGGTCGGCTTGCCGAGGTAGACGGCCTCGGAAAGGAGCGAGAATCCGCCCCCGGTAATGACCCCACGGGAAGTGACGAGATCTTCGAGGAATCCGTCGATCGAGCGAGGCTTGTATTCGATCGCGCCGTCGGTGGTGCCGACTTCGTCGCCGTCGCGCATGCCGTAGAGATGGACCGGCAGGGGAGCGTCCCTGAGGGTGTTGATCAGGTCATCGCCACCACCGGAGTAGACCACCAGGTGATCGCCACGGGTCGGTTCCGATTCGAGGATCACCTTGCGCAGGATCGAGGGGACCAGATTGGTCCGGCCCTTGATCACATCCGGGTAGAAGAAGGTCGGGATCACGTAGTCGCCGGCCTTGGGGACCATCGCCCGGGTCACCGTCTTGGCCAGTTCGAAGTCCGGGACCGCGGCCAGGGTGATCTGCCGGTCGTGGTGGCAGCGGTCGATCATGTGGATGTTGTCGACGCAGACCAGCGGCGTGCGGGAAAGCCGGGCGTAGAAGCCGGTCAGCGGTTCGAAGTCGGTGACCGCGACGTCCGGTTTCCAGTCGTCGATCATGGTCAGCCAGTCACGTACGTTGCCCGGTAGCTGGTGCCGGGCCGAGGCCAGGCTTCCGGTGAACGACGCCCACTTTTGGATCTGACCCTGGTTCATGGCGAAGGAGGGACCGAACACTTCGTGGACGTTCTCCTCACCGAAGATCTGGCTGAGGAAGGTATGGGCGGCACCCGAGGCCATGATCTTTACCTCGTGGTGTTCGAGCAGGGAGGAGATCACCAGCTCGGAGCGGGTCG
>JAEYSQ010000026.1 GCA_023434465.1 Actinomycetes bacterium | reverse complement strand
TCTCGTCGGCGATCTCGAGCATGAAGGGCTGCCCCTTCTTGACCAGGCCCCTGAGGCTGGGCCGACCTAGCGTGCGGACCTTGACCTTCGGCTTCTTCCGGTCGACCGGTTTCGGGTCCTTGCGGAGTTTGCGGAAGGGACCGCTGATCTCGTAGATGATCCCGGCGGCGATCGATTCCCCGGGAAAGCGGGCGCGCTGTGAGGTGAAGTACAGCCGACTGCCGCTCGGGTCGAACACGGGTCCGGTCAGCTCCGATTTCGAATGGCCCTCGACCGAAACTTCACAAAAGGGTGCTGCTTCACCTTCGGCCGAGATGATGCACACCCGCATCCCCTCTTCGGAGGAGCCTCCCGGATCCTCGCACACGAAGAGGTCCCCCGAGATCGGTGAGACCGTGACGTTGTCGGTGTCGTGGAGCGGTGCCTCGTCGCCCAGCGCAACTCCGTCGTAAAGCACTTCGAGCAGTTTCGATTCCGGGTGGTAGGCGTAGACCCGATCATCCTGGGTGGTCGCGAAATAGACGGTCGCGTCGTCAAACCACATGCCCTCGCCACGCCGGAAGGGTGTGGCGGCGTCCACCTGGCGGCGGGTCGGGGTCGGCCCGGTGAACTGAGGGTCCGGGACCTCGATCCAGGTGACCTCGCCGTTTTCGTCGTTGACGGAGGCAACGTCGAGCCGGCCGGCCGAGAGGTCCGGATAGCTGGTCGGAGTGAAGCGGTAGAAACAACCGTCACCTACGTCCTCGGTCAGGTAGACCTGCTTGCCCTTCGGGTCGACGCAGCAGGCTTCGTGTTTGAAAACGCCCATCGCGGGGTGGGCCACCTGCGGCTTTTTGCCCCACGGGTCGCACTCGAAGACCTTGCCTTTGTCGATCTCCTCGCAGGAAAGCCAGGTGTCCCACGGGGTGACGCCGCCGGCACAGTTGATCATCGTGTTCTTGAGGATCGGGTAAGCGTCAGTGATCCGGAAATTCTTGTCGAACCGAATCGCACCGGTGCCGATCTCGTAGAGACCGGGCAGGTCCGGGGCTTCGCTGTTCGAGGTCAGGATGAATCCGCCGTCGTTCGTCTTGAACGTGCCCATCCCGTCGGGCAGCAGGTGAAACTTGTAGGGGCGGGGACCGATCTCGGCACCCGAGCGCGCGACCACACGGGAGGTGAACCCGGGCGGAAGCCGTAGTCCGTTGGCATCGGGCGAGCCGATCGGGCCGTACGGACCCTCGCCGATCACGGCGGGCGCGCCCATCGCATCGATCGCCCGGCCGAGCAGCCCTCCCGCGAGGGCAAGGCCCCCGGCCGCACCGGCGCCGGCCCGCAGCGCGTCGCGCCGCGTCATCCCGCTTGCTTCGGTCACATCCTCAGACATACCCACTCCCTGAAAATCGTTGAACTTCTCCCAGACCGCAGGCTACAGACCCGACCGTCGAAAGCGTCAACTCCCGGCGAAAGTGCTCGACCGAAGATCAGTGAGATCCCGGATTTACACCAAATAGTCCAAAAACTCGGATCTCACCGCGTCCGAACGGGTGGTTCGGCTCCGAGGCCCCAGGCGCGACTGGCGAGGAGCCCGGCCGCTACTGGCGGGGGGCCCAGGCGTCCTTGTCATCCGCAAGCTCCCGAACGTGGTCGGGGAGCTCGCCGGAGACGAGGTCGGCGAGAGTGGTTGATTCGAGGACTTCGCGGAGACTGGCGCGAACCGCGATCCAGACGCTCTGAAGTTCCCGGGCGCTGCCGCTGTAGGTGATCGACTCGGGCGGCGCCGACTGGACGTTCGCGATCGGTCCCTCGACCGCGCGTATGACGTCAGCGATCGAAACTTCGTCCGAGGGCTTGGCCAGCCAGTACCCGCCTTTGGCCCCGCGCCGGGCCCGGACGATCCCGGAATGCTTCAGGTCGAGCAGGATGTGCTCGAGAAACTGCAGCGGTATGTCCTGTGAATCGGCAAGACGCTCACCCTTCACCGGTCCGTCCGGAGATGCGGCGAGTTCGGCAACGGCGCGAACCGCGTAATCGGCCTTGGCAGAAACACGCATGGGACTAGTAAACCAGCCTCCCCGGGCAAAAGCCGCGACCCTTTCGGGGGAGGGGTTCAGATTTCACGAGCAAACCGGTCAGCAGAATCAGAAAAAGCCAGGAAGCGAGGGAGAAACGGGATCTCCCGGTCTATTCCCGCGGACTTCTGGCGGCAGCCTTTTCGGCTTCAATCGCTTCGGGCGGACGGAATCGCTGGTACCAGCGGGGGGCCATCAGGATCAGGGCAAAGCCGAGCCCGGCGACCAGGGCGGCGATCGGCCAGACCAGCGGATCCCCCTTCTGAACCGTGAAGAATCCGGAGAGAATCAGAACCACACCGAGCGCGATGCGGATCGTGTCCTGATTTACCCGGCCCATCAGGGCAGCCCCGACGATCACGCCCGGGACCGAACCGAGCAGGATGTTTCCGACCAGTCCCATGTCTACGTTGCCGTGCCCGAAGTGGGCTATGCCGGCCGCCCAGAGCACGATCGCCGCGTGGAAGACGTCGGTTCCGACCACACGCTTCGGAGCCAGCCGGAAGACCGCGATCAACAGGACCGCGATCACCGTGCCGGACCCGGCCGAGGTAACCCCGATCACGAAGCCCGTGGTCAGGCCGATCGTCACGGCCGCCACCTTGTGGCGAAGTTCGATCTTGAAATCGTCCCGCTCCGAAAGGGTCCGGGCGAGGATCAGTGCCCGGGCCAAAGTGATGATGCCGACCATCAGCAGGGTGCCGCCGAGGACCGCGTACACGAGTGAGTCGAGCTTCTCTTCGCCGAGTTGAGTCTGGAGCCAGGCAACCAGCTGAACCCCGAAGATCGCCGATGGCACCGAGCCGACCGCGAGCCAGAAGACGAGACCCATGTTGACCGTCTTCATCTTGAAGTGGCGCCAACCACCGACGGTCTTTGTGATCGCCGCGTAGAGGATGTCGGTGCCGATCGCCGTGGTCGGCGAGACGCCGAACAGCAGGATCAGGAGGGGCGTCATCAGCGCACCGCCGCCCATTCCGGTCATGCCGACCAGCACTCCGATACCGAAGCCGAAAATGAGAATGGCGATTGAGAAATCCAAGGAATTTTTCGGGCTGGACTGATACTTCGAGGCCGGGCTAGGGCGCTCCTGACTCTCTCTACTTCTTTAGTAAAGAATTCAGGAATGTCGGCATACTAGCGATGAGGCCAGCGACAGGGTCTCCGGGCTGATCGCCGACCGCCCCCGCCCGCCTACAATCCCCGCGATGACAGCGAAAGTCTCTGCCCGGGCCCTAACCCACAGATACGGATCGCTGGAGACACTGGAGCGGATCGACCTCGAGATCGCTCCCGGGGAGATCTTTGCGATCGTCGGTCCTTCCGGCTGCGGAAAGTCGACCCTGCTCGAAATAGCGGGCGGACTCAGGCGGCCGAGCAGTGGCGAGCTCGCCGTGGCGGATCGAACCAGCGAGTCCGGCCGGCTCGCGAGTTGCGCCTGGATGCCCCAGAGAGACTGCCTCCTGCCCTGGTACTCGGCCCTCGACAACGCCGGACTGGCGTTGGTCAACCAGGGCCGATCGAAGCGGGAAGCGAGGGCGGCGGCGGCCGAACGGTTCGATCACTTCGGCCTGGACGGCTTCGAGATGGCCCGACCCAGAGAACTTTCGGGAGGGATGAGACAGCGGGTCGCGTTCATCCGCACCCTGATCTCCGCCAAGCCCGTCCTGCTGCTCGACGAACCGCTTGCCGCGCTCGATGCGATCACCCGGGCCGAACTTCAGGCCTGGCTTGCACCGGTCCTGGCCGAGTCCGGCGCGACGGTGCTGCTGGTCACTCACGACGTCGAGGAAGCGATCTATCTCGCCGACCGGGTCGCCGTACTCTCTTCGCGTCCGGGCCGGATCCTCGCCGTGATCGACGGCGCCCGCGGGACGCCAGGAGGCAGGGACCTGGTGGTCACATCCCCCGCTTTCAACGCGTCGCGACAGGAAGTGCTCGGCCTGCTCGCTTCGGGAGGGAACGAACGGTGAGGTTCCGGCTCTGGCTGCCGCCGTTGCTGGTCGTGCTGGGCCTGGCCGGGCTCTGGCAACTGGCTGCTTCGAGCGGCTTCCTGGCCGACGCGCTCGGTCTCGAGGAATTCCTGGTGCCCTCCCCTTCCGAGATCGCGGAGGTGCTGAGCCAGGACCGGGAGCTGATCCTCGAAAACGCCGGCACGACGCTGATCGAGATCGTCGCCGGCTTCGGCCTGGCCTTGTTTTTCGGTCTCGCCGTCGCCGTCCTCTTTCGCAGCTCGGATCTCGTCCGCCGGGCGGGATACCCGCTCGTGGTCGCATCGCAGACGATCCCGGTGATCGTGATCGCCCCGGTTCTGGTGGTCTGGTTCGGCTACGGGATCTGGCCGAAGCTGCTGATCATCAGCCTGATCTGCTTCTTCCCGATTGCGGTCAACGCACTCGACGGGCTGCGCCGGACCGACCCCGAGGCGGTGCGGATGATGCGCTCGCTGGATGCCTCCCGGTTCGGGATCTTCCGCCGGGTCGAGGTGCCAACCGCGTTGCCCGGGGTCTTCACCGGCGCCCGGATCGCGGCTGCCGTCGCCGTCATCGGCGCCGTTTTCGGCGAATGGGCCGGTGCCGACCGGGGGCTGGGCTTTCTGATCCTCCAGGACAACGCCCAGCTCGAGACCGCCCGCATGTTCGCCTCGGTCTTCGTGCTCTCGCTGATCGCGATCACTCTTTATGCGCTGATCGGGCTGCTCGAACGGGCTGTCGTGCGTTGGCGGTAGGCTGCGCCGGAACCTGTTCACGCCCCCGGAGATGACTTGAAACGTTTCGCGCTGCTTCCCGTCGCCCTGATCTTCGCCATGGCCGTGACCGCCTGTGGCACCAAGTCGGATGAGGTGACCCCGGTCCGGGACCAGGTTTCCGTGGCGATGGACTGGTATCCGAACCCCGATCACGCTGGTTTTCTGGTTTCACGGCAACAGGGTTACTTCGAAGATGCGGGCCTCGAGGTCTCGCTCGACTCACCGACCGATCCTTCGCTGCCGATCAAGTTGGTTGCCGCAGGCAAGGCGGATCTTGCCCTCTCCTATGAACCCGAAGTCCTGCTCGCCCGGGAACAGGGCCTCGACGTCGTTTCGGTCGCGAGCGTGATCGATCGGCCGCTGACCTCGATGATCTGGCTGAAGAAATCGAAGATCAAGCGGGTCAGGGACCTCAAGGGAAAGACCGTCTCGACCGCCGGCATCCCTTATCAGGACGCCTACCTGAAGGCGATTCTCCAGCGCGCCGGACTGGAAGAGAACGAGATCAGGAAGGTCGGCGTCGGCCAGGGGCTTCTGCCTTCGATCGTCAGCGGTCGCGCCCAGGCGACCCTCGGTCCCTTCTGGAACATCGAAGGGGTCGAACTGAAGATGGCCGGGCAAAAGCCGGTCATCAATCCGGTCGACCGGCTCGGCGTTCCGACCTACAGCGAGATGGTGCTGGTCGCCAAGGGCAGCGAGATCGAAGACAACCCGGATCCGATCCGGCTCTTCATCACGGCGCTCGCCCGTGGGACGCGCTTCGCGGTCGACCATCCGAACCAGGCGACCGAAGCCGTACTGGCGGCAAACGACGCGCTGGACCGCAAGGTGACTGCGGCCCAGATGAAGGTGACCCTGCCGCTCCTGAATCAGAGCCGCGGCGAGGGTCAGAACCAGGTGCCGTTCGGCCATCAGAGCACGGCCGAGTGGCAGGCCTTCATCAACTGGATGGTCGCGCAGGGAGTGCTGGCAACGCCGTCACGCGCAGTCGACGCGTTGACCAACGAATTGCTGCCGGCCAACCAGATCAACCTGGACGACGAGTAGAGGCCGTCCGGCGCTGCCGCCGCGAGCGTCAGGCCGCGTGCCTGAGGGCCTGCTGGCGAATCCGGGTCCGGTTTCCAGGCCCGTGGACGACCGAGCCGTAAGCTCCGACCAGATACTCGCCGGCCAGACCCCGCCAGGGTGCGTACGGAGCGTAGAACTCTTCGACTTCCTCGACCTCGGCCAGTCGGCCCAGCCCTTCGAGGTAGCCGACCAGCTTTACCTGCGCGAGATCGCCGGCTAGCAGGGCATCGGGCTCGCCGCGGCCGCGCAGGGCGAGACAGGCGATCGTCCAGGGCCCGATCTCGGGGATCGAAAGCAGCCTCCGGTCTCCGGCCTGCTCCTCCGGATCCACTCTTCCCGAAACGACTTCGCGCGCGACCTTGACCATCGCGACCGACCGCCGGGCGCTGAGACCGCAGGCTTCGAGTTCGGCCGGGGCCGCATCGGCGATCGCCCCGGGGGACGGGACGCTGGCCAGGCCGGCCTCCTTCCTGCCGCGCGGCGACCTGGAGAGCCGCCCTGCCCGGTCGGCCGGGTGGCCAGTGGCCCCGGGCGTCAGCCGGATGCCGAAACGACGGATCATCTGACGCTGTATCCGCGCCGCACGCCGGTACTCGATCAACTGTTCGGTGATCGCCCAGAGCAGCGCCTCCCAGGCGATCGGTCGCCGCAGCGGACGATGCTGGAGCCGACCGTTCAGGGCTCGACCGAGCAGCTCGTCATTGCGAAAGGCACGATGGAAACCGGTCAGGTCGTCGTCGATGCCGAGGCTGAACCTCATCCGCTCGATTCCTTCAGCCAGGGATTCCTCGCCGGCTTCGCGGAGGTTGGTGGCGCCGGGGCCTTCAAGACCGGCCGGCTCGACACCCTCGGCGGAAAATACGAACTCGCCGCGGCCGCCCTGGCGGACCCGGACGACCATCGCTTCGTCGCCGAGGACCAGAAGCCGCTCCAGCCAGGAGCCTCGAAGCCGGAAGACGAGGTCCCCGCCAACCAGACGGGGCATGCGAAGGGGAGCCAGGGGACGGACCGATACTTCAGCGGTCACGCCCGCAGCTACCTCCCGAGAACGTGAACGTCAACCAAAAATGAACGGCTGGCGACGACGTTGGCCGGACGGGCCCGCCGGCCGAACTTGCGGGCCTTGCGCTTTGGGCCGGCACCACTGACCGCGCGGACTGCGGCGACTGTTGCGGCCCCTGCGAGGGCACCGCCGGCGACCGCGATGGCCGCGGTCGTGACCTCGTTCCGGAGCGCCGGCAGCGCGCCGCCGGACTCGTACTCGCGTGGAAGGGCCCGGACTTCGCCGCCCGGCTGGGACGGGACGTCCTCCTCCGAAATCAGTTCTCCATCAACCTCGTCAGCCACGACCGCCAATCTACAGCCGCGATCGGAGGGAACAAAGGACCAC
>JAEYSQ010000256.1 GCA_023434465.1 Actinomycetes bacterium | reverse complement strand
TTGGTGCCCGAGTAGCCGAGCGGGTTGCCCCAGGCCTTGATGTTCTTGACCAGGGTCCAATTCGGCTTCGCCTGGCAGGGCTCGTTGACGTCGTCCTTGTTCGACCAGTCCCACTTGTCGCAGGGCGTCTCGCCGATGTAGACCGTCGAGTCGCCGTGGCCCCAGCCTTCGGAGTTGATGATCTTGCCGCCGAAGCAGTTACGGGCAAAGAGTCCGTAAGCGCGGGTGTCGGACGAAACGAGGTTGTCCATCACGTAGTTGGCGCAGTACTCGCCGTCAGCTTCGACGTTGGAAGCGTGGACGAAGAACGTGTTGTTGAGGTAGTGCCTCGCCCACATGTTCTCCATCTTCAGGCCGATCGTGCTGATGCCCTCGATCGCGTTCTGGGCGGCCTGGGTGGTGGCGTCGCCGGGACGCCAGTTCGGTGAGGCCTTCATGTCGGTGAGAGCGCCTTCGCCCTCGAGGATGACCGCGCGGGCGTTCTTGTTCGGGCGGTGACCCTTGGTCACGCCTTCGATCGTCAGGCCCTTGAAGTTGTATCCGGGGCGCTTGCCGTGGACCAGCACGCCTTCCTTGTAGGTGCCGGGCTGGACCCGGACGGTGGCGTTGCGCTTCCGGTTCGCCTTCTTGTTCTTCCACTTGCCGGCAGCGTCAACACCCTTCTGGATCGTGTTGTACTTGCAGCCGTGCTTGCAGACGTCGAAGAATTGGGCGTTGTAAGTCTTGACCTTCTTGCGGGCCTTCTTCGAGGCCTTCTTCGCCTTCTTGCAGCGCTTCTTGGCCTTGGCCTTCGCCTTGCCGCGCTTCGCCTTCTTCGCCTTCTTGCAGGTCGACTTGGCCTTCTTGGCGGCCTTCTTCGCCTGCTTCTGGAGCTTCACCGTTCCCGGATCGGCGGCCGTCGCGGAACCTGTCATCAGGAACGCCCCCAGCAGGAACGCGGCGATAACGCCGACAATCACTCCCAAACGTTGCTTCATTTCTCTCCTTCGAAATTTCTTTCCCCGCCCGAAGCGGCGCAGGCCATCCGCACACACTAAACCAAAAAATTCATAAAGGTTTCGGTCCAGGCCCCACCGTTGTTCATGAAGTCCCTGAAAACTGACAAACTTTCGTGTCAATGTTTCGGGAAAAACCGGTCAGCTGTATTGCGCCAGTGAGGATTGCCTAGAATCATGAGCATGGATCACGACTACGACTGGGTGATCATCGGATCCGGTTTCGGCGGGAGCGTTTCCGCCCTGCGGCTGGCCGAGAAGGGCTACAAGGTGGCGGTGATCGAAGTCGGCCGTCGCTTCGAGGACAAGGACTTCGCGAAGACGGCGTGGAACCTCAGGCGTTACTTCTGGTTGCCGAAGCTCGGACTCCGGGGAATCATGCGGTTGTCGATGTTCAAGGATGTCAACGTGGTCTCCGGTTGTGGCGTCGGCGGCGGCAGCCTCGGCTATGCCAACACCCTCTACCGTCCCCGCCCCGCCTTCTACACCGACTCCCAGTGGGACGGGCTGGCCGACTGGGAGGTGGAACTCGGGCCTCACTACGTGACCGCCGAACGGATGCTCGGCGTCACTCTCTACCGCGACAAGGGACCGGCCGACCAGCTCCTGCATGAGTACGCCGACGAGATCGGTGCCAACGGGACCTACGCGAACACCCAGGTCGGCGTCTACTTCGGCGAGCACGGCCGGACCGTTTCCGACCCGTACTTCGGGGGCGAGGGACCGGACCGGACCGGCTGCATCAAGTGCGGCTCCTGCATGGTCGGTTGTCGTTACGGGGCCAAGAACACCCTGGTCAAGAACTACCTCTACTTCGCCGAGAAGCTCGGGGTGGAGATCTTTCCCGGCCGCGAGGTCACCTCGGTAAAGCCCCTGCCCGGCCGCGACGGCTCGACCGGTGACGGCACCACCGGTTACGAGCTCGTGACCGACCGTTCGGGTGCGGTGCTGCGGCATCGCCGCAAGAAGATCACCGCCGGCGGAGTGATCTTCTCGGCCGGCGCGCTCGGGACCAACAAACTGCTCGCCAACTGTTTCCACAATGGCGATCTGCCGAATCTCTCGCCCCGCATCGGCCAGGTGGTACGAACCAACTCGGAGTCGATCCAGGCGGTCACCACCAAGGACGACAGCCGCGACTTCAGCAAGTCGGTGGCGATCACGTCGAGCATCTACCCCGACCCGGACACCCACATCGAGGTGGTCACCTACGGCAAGGCCGGTGACGTGATGAGCCGCACCTTCACCATGTACACCGGGGACGGCAACCGCCTGACCAGGCCGATCAAGTTCCTCGCGGCGATGGCCCGGCGGCCGCTCGACTCGATGCGGCTGCTCTTCAACCCCCGGCACTGGTCGCAGCGCACCGTGATCCTGCTGGTCATGCAGTCGCTCGACTCGGCGATGCGGCTGAAACCGGTCAAGAAGAAGTTCGGCAAGGGAGTTCGCCTGCAGACCGAGCAGGATCCCGATCGCCCCAATCCGACTTTCATCCAGGCCGCCGAGGACGCGACCAAGTGGTTCGCGAAAAGAACCGGCGGCATCCCCCAGGTCTCTTTCGGCGAGTCACTGTTCAACATCCCGACCACCGCCCACATCCTCGGCGGTGCCGTGGTCGGCCACAGCCCGAAAACCGGCGTCGTCGATCTCGACAACCATGTTTTCGGTTACGAGAACATGATGGTCTGCGACGGTTCGGCGGTGCCGGCCAACCCCGGTGTCAACCCGAGCCTGACGATCACCGCGATGACCGAGCGTGCGATGAGCAAGATCCCGCCGAAGGCGGCAAGCGGTGAGCTGCTCCACCTGCCGGACGAGGCCCGACCGGCCCGTACCGCCGACAACGTCCGGCGGGCCAGCGCACCCGGTCCGTCCGAGACTGCCGAGTCCTGGACTCCGCTGGAGCCGTAGGCGAACGACCCTTAGAGGCCGTTCTGCTTTTTCAGCTGTTCGACGTCGGCGCGGAGCTCGTCGACCCCGATCGCACCCTCGATCCGCCGCTGGATCGTCCCGTCCTTGTTGATCAGGAAGAACCACGGTTCGGTCTGCAGGCCGAAGGCGGCGAGTTGCGGCTGGATGCCCTTCTTCGGGTCGTTCTCGTTGAAGACCTCGTTGTGGATGAAGACGACGCCGTCTCCGACCTCGTCCTTGACCTGTTCGGCTGCGTCCACGACCGGCCCGCAGACCCGTGACTGGCAGAGGGCCGGGGTCGCGAAGACCAGCACCACGGGCTTCTTGCCGGCCACATCCTTGAAGTTGTCGTCATGCATGCTCGAAGGGGGCTGGCGCGTGTCGATCCGGGAGAGGTCACCGCCGACGTCTGCGGGGGTGAGCGTGCTGACCCGGGGAGCCTTCGTGCCTACCGCAGCCACGTTCGGGTACTGGCCGACCACCGGGCTCGGGGTGATCCGCGCCGCTTCGAAGCCGTCGTCGGTTTTCAGGATGGCCATACCGAGCCAGGGGCCGTTGCGGTTGAAGGTCACCTCGGCGAGGTAGAAGCTGCTCGCCTCACCTTCGGCCGCGGCTCCCTTGGAACGGTAGGCCGGCTTTGTTTCGAGCGAGACCACTTCGGAAGGGAAGGGACCCTCGACCGGAGCCTGGGGCGACTTGGCGAAGTAGAGCGCGACGTCGGCGTCCTCGACCTGGCTGCGGTCGAGATTGAAGATCCCGAACGGATAGCGGTTCTTGCCCTGCTCGAAGACCATTGCGGCCGGAGAGACGACCACGTCGCTCGGCGTCTGGTCGTTCAGCAGCTGTTCGATCGTGGTGCCTTCGGCCGAGGGGAAATCGTTGGCCGAGGGAGCGCTGCGGGCAACCTCGTCGCCGGACGAATCGTCACCGCCACAACCGGAAACCAAAAGGCCGAGGGTGACGAGCGCGATCAGCGCGAGCAGAAACAGCTGCTTCGCGGAAACGGGCCTTGCGTCGTGCCTGGGAAGGTGACCGGTCATTGACCGGTCAGGCTACAGAGAAAACTGGTCGGCGGAGCTTCACTCCGCGTCCCAGGGGAGGCCGCCCGCCCACTAAATCAAATAGTGGACGGGCGGGCTCCGCTGGTCAGAATCAGGCGGCGAAGCGTTCCGCTACGTAGTCCCAGTTGACCACGTTCCAGAACGCGTCCAGGTAATCGGGGCGCTTGTTCTGGTACTTGAGGTAGTAGGCGTGCTCCCAGACGTCGGCACCCAGCAGCGGGGTCTTGCCGTCGGTCAGCGGTGAGTCCTGGTTCGCGGTCGAGACGATCGCGACGCCGTCGCCGTCCTTGACCAGCCAAACCCAGCCGGAGCCGAACTGGCCGATACCGCCGGCCTTGAACTGCTCCTTGAATTCGTCGAACGAACCGAAGGCGGAGTCGATCGCGGCGGCGAGATCGCCGGAGGGGGCGCCACCACCGTCGGGCGAGAGCATCTCCCAGAAAAGCGAATGGTTGTAGTGGCCACCACCGTTGTTGCGGACCGGGCCCTGCTTGTCGGCGGGCAGCGAGGAGAGGTTGGCGATCACTTCCTCGATCGGCTTGTCGGCCCACTCGGTGCCTTCGAGGGCGGCGTTGGCCTTGTCGACGTAGGCCTGATGGTGCTTGTCGTGATGCACCTTCATGGTTGCCTCGTCGATGTGCGGCTCGAGCGCGTCGTACGCGTAGGGAAGATCGGGAACTTCGTATGCCATCAGGGGACTCCTTGACTGGTTATTTGAGGTTCGTGACAGGTACCCGAACCCTAACGACCTGACGCTCCCGGCCCCCGCTTGTCTCCTTTTCGAGAGCGATTGGACTGGCAGGGAAAATGCAGATAGGTTCTCTCCTGGACCACCGGGGAGCGGTGGACCCATGATGAAGAGGGAGAGGGAGCTTTGACCCGTAGGGAGCCAGTCATCTGCCGCGCAGCCGCCATCGGGGTGTTGTTTGCCCTGCTCGCCTGCTTCGGTGCCGCTCAGACCCGGGCCGCAGCACCGGCCCCGACGCCAGCCGATTCCGGGATGCCGAACTCGATCGCGGTGCTCGGCGACTCGATGTCGGTGGCGACCGGGACTCAGGGCATCCCCGCCTCGGAGCAGCCTCAGAACTCATGGTCGACGGGCACCAACTCGTCGGTCAACAGCCTCTACCAGCGCATCCTTGCGCTGAACTCGGGGATCAGCGGCAAGAACCGCAACAAGGCCGGCAACGGCGAGGACATGAACGACGGCCCCAACCAGGCCAACAGCGTCGAGTCCGACACCGAACTGATCACCGTCCAACTCGGAGGCAACAACCTCTGCAAGGGCTCGGTCAACGAAATGACGACGGTCGCTCAGTATCGGACCAGTTTCATAAACACCCTCAACAACTTGCAGAGCCGTGCTCCCAATGCACTGATTCAGGTCCAGAGCGTGCCGGACATCTACAACCTCTGGTTCCTACGTGGCGCCCCGAACCCGCCGAACTCGCAACCCTCAAGTCGAGCTGGGACCGCGCGAGTGTTTTGGGACACCCTTTCGCTGATCCCCTGCGAGTCGCTGGTCAACAACCCGACCAGCATGTCCGAGGGCGATCTTGCCCGCCGCGATCTCGTCCGGCAGCGAAACCTCGAGTTCAACCGGGTGCTCGCCGAGGAATGCGAAGCCCGGCTGCGCTGCCGCTTCGACCGTTACGCGACCTTCGTCTTCTCGGCAAACCGGTCGAACCCGTTCATCGATCCTGCCCGAACCGACAACTACCTGCCCAGGAACGAATGGCAGTTCGTCGACGACGACATCAGCACGATCGACCACTTCCACCCCAGCACCAGCGGCCAACGCAAGATGGCGCAGGCTGCGTGGGAATCCGGTTACCAGTTCACGGATTCGACCATGCCGAACAGCACGGTTAGCAAGAGTCCGGCACCGCTCCAGTCAGGAACCAGCTTTCTGCCCACCACCGTGAACCTGACCTGGTCCGACGCGGCCGGGATCAAGGGCGTCCAGTACCGGACCCATGTGGGCGGCACCACCAGCGCCTGGACGACCCAGCTCGGCACCCTGACCGGCTCGGTCATCGACAACCAGACTTACGGCTACCTGAACCAGAAGTCCTTCTCGGTTGCCGTCTCGACCCCGGGTATCACCTACATCGAGAGTCGGGCGATGGACGCCAACGGCAACCTCTCGGCTTCGCGGATCACCGAGGTCAACTACGACCCGGATGCGATCCCTGCCCCGCAGATCATCGGCAAACCGTCGGAGAACACGGCTTCGACCGCGGCCAGCTTCACCTTTACCGGAGTCGAATCCGGATTGAGCTACGAGTGCTCGCTGGATGGAGCTGCCTTTACCGCCTGCACCAGTCCCCATTCGCTTTCTTCGCTGGGTAGCGGTGACCATCAGTTCAGAGTCAGACTGAAATCCAGCCTCGCAACCGGTCCGGCTGCGATCTACAACTGGCACGTCGACACCTCGGCACCGGGCGCTCCGACGATCATCGACGGACCCCCGGTCAACAGCAACAACTCAAATGCGAACTTCTTCTTCAGCGGCACCGAAGCCGTCCTCGAGTGTTCGGTGGATGGAGCCGCTTTCACGCCCTGCACCTCACCCAGGCTTGTGCCTGTCGCCAGCGACGGGGTGCACAGCTTTTCGGTCCGGCAGAAGAACGTCCTCGGAACCCCCGGTGATTCGGCTACTTACCATTGGACGCTTGACCGGACCGCACCCGAAGCCCCGGTCTTTGGCGAAGGACCGACCTCACCGACCAATGAGACCAGCGCCGAGATCCATTTCAGCGGCGAGCCCGGCGGCACCTTCAGCTGCACCCTGACCGGACCCGGCGGAACCCAGATCAACAACTGCACCAGCCCCCGGAACCTTTCCGGGCTGCTGGAGGGCACCCACACCCTGTCGGTCCGGCAGAAGGACGCACTTGAGAACCAGGGTCCGTCCGCCTCATTCACCTGGACGGTCGACACGACCGCCCCGGCCGCACCGGTGATCGAGTCCGGACCTCCCGCCGAGACCACCAGCCGCGACGCGACCGTCGCGTTCAGCGGCGAGCCCGGCGGCCACTTCGAATGCGCACTCGACGATGCCAGCTTCTTCTTCTGTTCGAGCCCGAGGGAACTGACCGGACTCGAAGACGGCGAGCACACCCTGCGTATCCGCCAGGTCGATGAAGCCGGCAACTCAGGAGCCGCTTCGACGCGCAGCTGGACGGTCGACGGCACCCCGCCGGCCGAACCGGAGTTGACCGTTGCCGCGCCGGTTCTGACCAACTCGGCGGATGCTTCCTTCTCATTCACCGGGGAAAGTGGCAGCAGCTTCGAATGCGCAGTGGATGAAGGTGGCTTCGCTGCCTGCAGCTCGCCGCATGAAATCAGTGGCCTGAATGACGGAAACCATCAGTTCAAGGTGAGACAGACCGACGGTTTCGGCAACACGGGCCCGGAGTCAAGCCACAGCTGGACGGTCGACACCACCCCGCCAGCCGCGCCGACCATCAGCCCCCTGACACTGGATCTCAACGCAAACCCGCAGCGCCAGATCAGTTTTTCCGGGGAACCGGGTGGCTCCTTCGAGTGTCGGATCAACGAAGGATCGTGGGCCAGCTGCGCCTCACTCTGGGTCGCGACTTTTCCCGGTCCGGGCAAACACAGCTTCGACGTCCGTCAGATCGATGACGCCGCAAACACCGGTCCGGCAGCCCGCGGCAATGTGACCGTCTGGGCAGGTCCGCCGTCGACGCCGGTGATCACCAGCGCTCCCAGCGGAACCGTTCGCTCGACCAGCGCCGAGGTGCGGTTCACGGCCGGGCCCGTCGGTACGCCGGAATGCAGCCTGAACGACAGCTCCTGGCAGCCCTGCAACGGGGTCTGGTCCGCAGACAACCTTCGACAGGGACCTCAGACTCTCGTCATCGTGCAGAGGAACGAGACTGTCGGTCAGTCGGTGAGCGTCCAGTGGACGGTAGACACCGTCGCCCCGAAGTTGACCGGCAAGCCCAGAGCCAGGGCGAAGGGCAAAACAAGGAAGGGCAAGCCTCGCAACTGGGTTCTGCGCACCAACTTCAACCGCGGACTGGGCAGGCCGGCCACGCTCGAGTATTCGACCGCGAAGAAGAAGCCGAAGTCCGCCGCGGTCCCAGTCAGGGCCCGCAGCCGGAAATGGTCGGCGAAGCTCACGATCAAATCGAAGAAGAAGTTGTCCTGGGTTCGTGTGCTGGACCCGATCGGCAACGCTTCCCCCTGGGTTCGGGTCAGGTAGCCGGGCCTGAACTTTCCGGATCGGTGGATCGCGGACGCAGCAGGAAGGCGGAGATCGCGGCGCTGATTCCGACCAGGGCGATCGAAACCCCGATCGCCGTGTGGTAGCCCGACAGGAAGGCCAGTTTGGCGGTCTCGATAAGCGGATCGGCCACCGTGCTCGACATCCGCTCGGCGATTTCGAGGGCCCGCGAGAGCGATTCTTCGGCATTCTGGATGCCGATCCCGCTCACTCCTTCGATCGGTCCGATCTTCCGGGTGTAGACGATCGCGAGGATCGAGCCGAGCACGGCGACCCCGAATCCGCCGCCGAGCTCGTAAGCGGTCTCCTCGATCGCCGCGGCCTGGCCGGCCTCGTCGGCCGGCACCGAGGAGATGATCACGTCATTGGCGGCGACCAGAGCGACCTCGAGCGTGAAGCCGATCACCAGGAAGCCCGGCCAGAGCAGGATGTACTGATCGGTCAGGCCCAGCGCCAGCATCGGGATCAGCCCGATCCCGGTGCCGGCCAGACCGAGGCTGATCGTCCACCGGGTCCCGAGCCGGCGGAGCACCCGGGCGGCGAGCAGACCCCCGGCCAGGGTGGAGAGCATCAGTGGCAGCAGCCGGATCGCCGCTGCGAGCGGTTCAAGGCCGAGCACCAGCTGCAGGTACTGGGCGCCGAAGAACTCGATTCCGACCAGACCGAACATCGAGAGAAACACACAGCCGACCGCGACCGAAAACTCGCGGCGGGCGAACAGCCGGACGTCAAGCAGCGGCTGGGGGGCTTTGAGCTGACGCCGCGCGAACCAGCCGAGACAGCCGACGCAGGCAAACAACGCGGCGAGCACCTTGGGATCACCGAAGCCGTATCTTGCGCCTTCCTTCAGTCCGAAGGCGAGCCCGAGAATGCCGACCACCGTCGCAGCGACGGCGAGTCCGTCCCACGGTGGCGGCTGGGCGGCCCGGCTTTCGGACAGCAGCCTGATCGCGATCGGAATGATCACCAGAACGATCGGAACGTTGATCAGGAAGACGGCGCCCCACCAGAAATGCTCGACCAGAAACCCGCCGATCAGCGGTCCGATCGCTGCCCCGCCGGCGCTCACCGCACTCCAGATCCCGACCGCTTTCACCCTTTCGTCCCGGTCCCGGAAGACATCTCGGATGATCGACATGGTTGGCGGCATGATCATCGCGCCACCGACTCCCAGCAGGGCCCGGGCGGCGATCAGGGTTTCCGCGGTCGGCGCGAAGGTCGCGGCGAGCGACGCCAAGCCGAAGACGGCCATCCCCCAGATCAGCATGCGCTTTCGACCGAACCGGTCGCCGAGTACGCCGGAGGCGACCAGGAGCGGAGCGGCGACCAGCGGGTAGACGTCGATGATCCAGAGCAACTGGAGGGCGGTCGGGTCGAGGTCGGTCGAGATCGCCGGGGCCGCCACATGAAGCACGGTCACGTCGATCACCACGACCAGCAGCGAGAAACAGATCACCGAGAGGATCGCCCAGCGGCGCGGGTGTGAGGGAACCGTCTCGACCATCATTTTCCTTTGGCGGTGAGGCCCCCGAAAGCGGTCTCCCGGATCAGGCGCGGCACTTCCATCTCGCCCGCGTAGCCGTCTTCGACCAGAAACCAGGCGCTCATGACTTGGCCCCCGAATGAGTAGGACATCCACTTCGGAGTGAAGTCGGTCCTGAAATAACCCTCTTCCTGGCCCCGCGCAAAGAAGCCCTCCAGCCTTTCGTCCTGCTCACGCAAGCGATCACCGATCGCCGGCTCCCGTTCCAGCCGGGGAGTCGCGGTTAGGAGCCAGTAAGACTGGGCCAGCGGATAGCAATCCTCGATCAACCCTGCGAAGGCAGTCCCGATCTCGCCCGAATCGAGTCCGACCTCATCGAAAACCTTGTCGCACAGGTCGAGCAGCCAGCCGTAAACCGTTTCGACCAGCTTCTCCCGCTCACCGAAGACCCGGTGCAGCGTGGCCCGGCTGACCCCTGCGGTCTCGGCGATATCTGCGGTCGAGGCACCGGGATTCACCACCAGTGCCTTCGCTACGTCGTGAAACAGTTTTTCCTGCCCGGCATCCATAACGGGCGAAACCGTATCAGGTGAGACAGATTTGTCTCAGGACCGGACTCAGTGCCTCTGGGGGCATTTGATCGGGGTGTAGTGGCCTCGGTCGTACTCGCGGGCGAACCGCAAGTTGGCGCGCACGAAGATGCCGCGGCGACCGAGCGTATTCGCGGTGCGCTTGACCGAACCGGTGCGCTCATAAATGCGGTTGACTCTCTTCATGGTTCGGATGTCCGCGGCGGGAATCCGCGCCGCCGGAAGATCGCCCGCGACCGGCCCGGTTCCGACCACCCGCATCGCGTCGATCTCGCGGCGATGCTGATCGCGGCGATCACCGATCCCGGAGCCACCGATCATGAAGAAGACGCTCCGGCCCGAGAAGCCGAGCGTGAAGGGCGGAGTTTCCCGGCCCGGCCTGAGGCTGCGAACGAGTGGGATGCCGCGCTGATGCTGAACCGCGCCCGAGCCCAGGAAAGTTGCCGCATAGCCGCGGTACTGGCAGACGTGCTCGTTGTAGATCATGACCTCCCGGCCACAACCGGAAGTCTTGAGCAGGCCGCAGTCTCCATAGAGGAATTGGGAGCCGCCGGCGCTGGCCTCGGCCTGGGTGAGCATCAAGTTCTGGAAGCGCGGACCCAGCCAGAGGTCCTCGACTCCCGAAATCGAGGCAGGCATTGGCCGCACCTCCTGGTTTGGCCCGGGGGGACGAGCCCCGCAGGCGACCGGTCGGGAGTCTGCCCGAGGCGAATCGGACCAAACCGGTGCGAGGCTGGCCGGCGAGCCGTTGGTGAGCCTTGTCAGGCACTTGCCGTTAGGCCGAACCGACCAGAGTTCGGTGGTTTCCGCGATCTCGCGTTTAGTGCCCCGGGCCGACTGGAAGACGATGCGCCCATCCGCTGACCAGTCCGGGCTACGCTCGTCGGCTAGCCCGCGGGTCAGGTCGCGTTCGCCGGTCCCGTCGGCTCGAATGGTCCGTAGCCGACTGAATTGCTGGCACTGATAGTCATAACCGGAGTTCCAGCAAAAATCGTTGTCGCCCCTATCGTCGACTTGACTGAACACCACCCTCTTTCCATCCGGTGACCAGGAACCGCCAAGCGAGTCCTCTGCCAGCTGGCGGCTCCTGCCTCGGGCAATGTTCAGCACGCGCAGGTCGTTGCCCAGCCCGTCTTCAAAGAACGTTCCGTCGTAGCCCGGGTCCAGCAGATACAGCAGCTTCGTTCCGTCGGGCGAAATCGACGGCTCGGCCAGACTCTTCCAGCCGACCCAGGGCCGGAAACGCTGCTTCAGCCTGAAAATCACTTTTCGGGCTTTGCCATCGGCGTTCATGGTGAAGATCCGCGCATCGGCCAAGCGGGCTTTCTTGCGAAAGAGAGCGGCCACCACCCGTCCGTCCGGGCCAAAGTCCGGGTCGCCGTACTTGACCTTGGCGGTTGAGGTGAGGAGTTTCCGGGCTTCGCTGCCGTCGGCGTTTATCACCCAGACGTCGACCAACTTCTCGTAGCGAGCCTGTCGACGGAATCCGAACACGATCTTTTCGCCGTCGGGAGAGACGGCCGGTTCGATCGCCCCGAGCAAATCGTTCCTCGGGTTACGGCCCTTGCCGAAGATCACTTGCCGATCGCTCCCGTCGGCGTTCATGACAAGGATCCGCCCGCCATTCGAGAAGACGACCCGGGCCTCCGGAGGGGCCGGGGTGAGCGCCTTGGCCTGCCCGGCGGCCGACCAGAAGACCAGGCCAGCCAAGGCGAGAAGCAGTGCGCCTGCGGCCTTTCGGTTCATCTTCCTCGGCACCCGACAGTCCTGAACGGCCCGGCCTTCTTCAGGTCTTTGGCAAAACGCAGCCAGGCCACTGCGCCCTTTCGCTCATAGGCGAACGTGACCTGCCATCTGCCCGAGCCCCTGGGGCCGTAGAGCCCGGTCTTGATTGCCGCCTTCTTCAGTGAACCGAGCGACCGGTAGTTCCGCAGGAGAGCGCGGGCGGCCCGGATCGTCCGGGCGGCGAAGACCGGCTGGCGAAACCTCGCCGGAGGTGAGTCGGCGCCAACGAAGCGCAGCTGGTCGATTGCTGCTCGCCGCCATAGAGCCGCACCCCTCCCGGGGCCAGCAACCCTTTCCGATTCGATGCTTACGTCGAGTCCCCCGGACACCAGATGGGTCGAGGTGCCCACTCCATAGGGAGTGGGCCTGTTGAAGTTCAGGACCAGCCCGCCCCGAACTTTTTCGATTCCCCCGTAGGTACCGTTATTGAGTTCGTTGCCGAGCCCGGCGCCACAAATCTGGACCGACCTGACCGAGACCGGGGCCGGGCAATCCTCCGGATCGAGTGCCCCACAGTCGGCAAAGCGCGACACAAGTGAGTTGTGGCCCGTCCAGACCTCGGACAGCAGGAGGTTGTCGTGTTCCTGGCCCAGCCACATCGGTCTCGGCTTCAGCTTCTCGGCCCGCTTCGGGTAATTCACATCGACCACAGGACGAAGGTCGGCCTGGCCGCAGGTCCCCGGTCCGGTGATCGATCCGGCTCCCCAGGCAGGCTCGCCGCTGCGGGGCGAACCGTTGGTCAGACGGGTGAGGCAGGAACCATCGATCTTGAGCGACCAGATCTCGGGTCCGAACCAGCTCCGACCAGTGGCGCTGTCCGCTTCGAAGACGATCCGGTTCCCGTCCGGCGAGAAGTCCGGAGAACGGAAACTCCCCTCCCTGCTTTTCGGCATGAGCCGCCGTAGGTTGGAGCCGTCGATATCAACCAGGTAGAGCTTCGGCTGGTAGCTGCAGTAGCCGTCGTAGCAGCTCTCGTTCCTCTTTTCGCGCTCCGAGGAGAAGACAACCGTTTGGCCGTCCGGTGCGATATCCGCCGGGCCGGCGTCCTTCGAGAGCCAGGTGCGCTTGCCGGTCGTCAGGTTGATCCTTGCCAGCCTGGTCTTCGAGGCCGAAGTGAACCTGGTCATTGCCAGCAGCGCCGTCTTTCCGTTCGGGGTCACCGAAGCTTCGAACGGAATCCACCGACCACTCGCCGAGGCCTTCCCGGGGTCGAGATTCACCGAGGTCGAGTAGAGCTTCCTGATCCCGCTGCCATCTGGCTTCACTGACAACAGTTCCGTCTTGATGCTCGTGGACTCATTCCTGTCGATGCCCCAGAACCGGAACGCGTAGAACCGCGAGCCGTCTGCGCTCCAGTCCACGGCGGAAAAGGACAGAATTTCGCCTTGCCCGTTCCTCGGACCGAGGATCCTTTTCGGTGTTCCGCCCTCTCGGTCGATCGCCAGAATCCCCGACTTCTGCGGGGTGTCATCGACAGAACGGGTGAAGAGCACCGTCTGCCCGTCTGGCGAAGCCAGAGGAGCGGAGTCCGAGACCTTGGAGAAAATGCTTACCGACCCGTTGCGGCGGGTCAGAACCTTCCGCTCGGTCCCGTCGGCTTTGATCGAAAGGATCCGTCCGCCATTCACGAAGAAGATCTCCGCCTTGTCCGCCGGCGGCGGCGTGAGGGCCCCGGCCGAGCCGGCTCCGGCAAGAAGTGACCCGAGCCCGAGCAGGCCCGCGAGTACGGCGCGGCGGAGCATCAGTCGATGCCCCAGGGATCTCGGGTGTCGGGGCATCTGGTTGTCGGAACGCCACCCAGCCGTTTCAGGTTGCGCTTGAAGTTGAGCTGGTCGACGACCCAGTTTCGCTTGACTTCGTTTTCCTTCATCACGCTGGCGATCGAGGTCTTCCTCACGAGTTTCGTGACCGCCCGGGCCAGTTTGAAGTCGAACCGCGGTATTCGCAGCGCCGGCAGGCGCGGACCGGGCCGGCGGCCCTCGACCCGGAGCTCATCGACCAGCGCGAGCTGCGCGGCCCCGCCGAGCTTCCGGGAACCTCCGTCGCGGGGCTCCATCGCACCGGAGATCGATGCGGTCCGTCGGCCCGAGTACACGGTGGTCTGGAGCCGGCCGTACTTCTTCTCCTGCAGGACCCAGACCCCACGCTTTCTGACCTTCGTCTTCGACCGGACCAGGTCGGCCGCGATGCCCGCCCAGTTGCCCATGTCGAAACAGACCGGGCTCGTCATGACCGAGGCACCCGGCCGACACTTCGAGGCCCTGTAGTACGGGCAGTCTGAGTACATCGAGAACGAGAGGAAGACGATGTCGAAATCCCCCGAGAGCAGACCCTGACTGGACTTCGGACCGAACCAGAGGCGTTTGCCGAAGCCCTTCTTCTCGACCGGGTTGAGGTGACCCTCGGCCAGAGCCGGACGGTTGACCGGCCCGCAGGTCCCCGGGCTGGAGCGATCACCCGAACCGGGCACGAAGGCAGGATCGAGGCTGGCCGGCGAGCCGTTGGTCAGACCGACCACGCAGCCGCCTTCGGCCGCCATCGAAAACAGTTCGGAAGTGCTCCGGTCGGAAGCCCTGTTCGTGGTGCCGCTGAAGACGATCCGGTCCCCATCCGGGGAGAAGGTCGGGTAAGCCTCGTCGCGCCGGGTGTCGGTCAGACGCGTCACCGCGCCTCCATCAGCGTCGGCGGCAAAAAGGTCTCCGCTCGGCGTGCAGTCGAAGGACCAGTCGCAGACCTCGAGACTCCTGCGGTCCCGGACGAAAACGATCCGGCTGCCGTCCGGTGCCCAGGTGCCGGAATGGGCTGCGCTGGAAATCAGCTTTCGTTTCCCCGTTTCGAGATCGACCAGCTCGAGCTGATAGCCGTACTCGCTCCAGTAGTCCATGGTCGTCATCAGAAAGTTCTTGCCGTCCGGAGAAACGGCCAGGCGGGACGCTTCGAGATTCCGCTTCGGCATGCCTCCC